>CAZJPO010000099.1:2496-4220 GCA_964547865.1 uncultured Thiosulfatimonas sp. | reverse complement strand
GCGTTAATAATCGGCACAGAAGAGTACTTGGCAAAGGTTTCAACAATATCGTGGCCAAAGGTACGAATCATAATACCGTCAACCATGCTAGAAACAACACGTGCGCTATCTTCGATTGGCTCACCGCGCCCTAATTGTGTGTCTTTTGAAGATAGGAATAGGGCATGACCACCCAGTTGAGTCATGCCGGTTTCAAAAGAGATGCGCGTTCTCGTTGATGATTTTTCAAAAATCATCGCTAGAGTTTGGTTTTTTAGCGGTTCAAAAATCTCGCCCGCTTTTTGCATCTCTTTTAATTCAATTCCACGCTGCATGACTTGTTGTAGTTCAGCAGGAGATAAATCTTTTAGAGTTAGAAAGTGTCTTACGCTCATAATGCTATCTTCACTTTAGCTCGCCTGTTGTGGCTTACTTATTTGTTTAGGAACTCTTTGATTAGTGACGTTAGATTAGTGACAAGAGTTTCTGTTTGATCACTGCTCATAACAAAAGGTGGTAGTAGGCGTATAGTGTCGCCACGCGTTACATTGATTAACAAGCCTTTTTCGAGCGCTTGTGTTACTAGCTCTCCACAAGGGCGATCCAGTTGGATACCGATCATATAACCTTTACCACGTATATCTTTAACACCAGACTCTGAATTGAGCTCATTTTTAAATCTATTCAGCAGTGCTTCGCCTTTTTGGGCAATCACTTCAGGCCATTTGTGGGCCTTCATCGTTTTAAGTACTGCCAGACCTGCCGCACAGGCAAGAGGGTTACCACCAAATGTGGTGCCGTGGTTACCAGGAACCAATATTTCTGAGGCTTTTTTGTTTGTAACACAAGCGCCGATTGGCATGCCGTTACCCAGTGCTTTTGCTAGAGTCATGACATCTGGTGTGACATCTTCGTGTTGGAAGGCAAAACACTTGCCTGTTCGGCCAATACCGGTTTGGATTTCATCCAGCATAAATAGCCAGTTATTGTTTTTACAGATATCGTTAATGGCTTTAAGGTAACCCTGTTGAGGAACATGGACACCGCCTTCACCTTGAACTGGCTCAAGCAAAATTGCTACTACGTTTGAGTTATTCTCGTGCGCTTTGATCGCTTCGATATCATCGTAAGCAACACGAATAAAACCTTCAACCAATGGGTAGAAGCCTTCATGAACCTTGTCGTTACCTGTTGCAGAAAGGGTTGCCATGGTACGGCCATGGAAGCTGTTTTCCATCACAATGATTTGTGGCTGTTTAATGTTCTGCTGGTTTCCGTACTTGCGTGCAATTTTAATTGCAGTCTCATTGGCTTCTGCACCTGAGTTAGTAAAGAACACCTTATCCATGCCAGATAGTTTGGTTAACTTGTCAGCTAATTTTTGCTGCTTTTCAATCTGGTATAGGTTGGAGGTGTGCATCAATTTTTGGCTCTGCTTGCAGATTGCTTCACTGATTGCCGGGTGAGCGTGCCCTAAACTACAGACAGCGATCCCGCTGATAGCATCTATATAGCTGTTTCCATCGGTGTCTTGCAGGATAGCACCGTCACCTTTTTTGAAGGTGACGGGCAGTCTTGCATAGGTGTTCATTAAATGGTCGCTCATTTTCTTATCCAGTTTAGCTTGAAATAAAACGAAAAAAGCAACCCGAGAGAGGCATTTGTAATCACCAAATCCTTGATTAAATTGTGGATTGGGCGTTTACAGATACTCTCTGCAAGGTTGCTTTTCTGATTTCGTTAAT
>CAZJPO010000099.1:0-2396 GCA_964547865.1 uncultured Thiosulfatimonas sp. | reverse complement strand
GTTTTAGGATAAAATATCGCTCTTATTTTATTTTTAGCGGATTTGTGGAGATTTGTGAATGCAAACAATGGCAGATAGAGATGGACGGATTTGGTTAGATGGCGAAATGGTGCCATGGCGCGATGCGAAAGTACACGTTTTAACGCACACCCTTCATTATGGTATGGGGGTTTTTGAAGGCGTCAGAGCTTATGAAGCTGAGCAAGGTACCTCTATTTTCCGCTTGGATGCACATACGAATCGCTTGATTAATTCGGCAAAAATCATGAATATGCCTATGCCTTTTGATAAAGAGACATTGGATGAAGCGCAACGTGCTGCGGTTCGTGAAAATAACCTTAAATCTGCTTACATTCGTCCGATGGCTTTCTATGGTTCTGAAGGGATGGGGCTTCGTGCTGACAACCTGAAAACGCATGTTATGGTCGCTGCTTGGGAGTGGGGTGCATACATGGGTGAAGAGAACCTGACTAAAGGGATTAAAATTGCGACTTCGTCGTACACTCGTCACCATGTCAATGTCACCATGACCAAAGCCAAGTCAAACGGCCAGTACATGAACTCTATGCTGGCATTGCAGGAAGCAATTAACCACGGTTGTGATGAAGCGCTACTGCTGGATGTGGATGGTTATGTTTCTGAAGGTTCGGGCGAAAACTTCTTTATGGTAAAAGACGGTGCACTTTACACGCCAGAATTAACAGCGTGTCTGGATGGGATTACCCGTAAGACGATTATGAAGTTGGCGAAAGACTTAGGTATTGAAGTAATTGAAAAACGTATCACCCGTGATGAAGTCTACATTGCTGATGAAGCATTCTTTACTGGAACGGCCGCTGAAGTTACGCCGATTCGTGAGTTGGATAACCGTCCAATTGGTCAGGGATCGCGCGGTCCGATTACTGAGAAATTGCAAAGCCTGTATTTTGATATTGTCCATGGTCGTTCTCCTGAACATATGGATTGGCTGACAGCTGTTAAATAGTTTGGAGGAGTTGTTATGGGATCAAATACAACAAATGATAAATCACACTACGAAGTGACTTATGCTGACTTGCCGCTACACTGTCCAACACCTGAGATGAGTCAGTGGAATTCGCATCCGCGAGTTTTCTTGCCTATTGAAGAGACGGGTGAAGCAAAGTGCCCTTATTGTGGTGCTGTTTATGTGTTGGTGGATTTTGATCCGGAACGTGCTGGTGGGCATTAGCTGTTGTGTGTTCTAGCTGATAAAACAGTGAAAACATTAAGTAAAAGAGCCGGATATTGTTTATCCGGCTTTTTTGTTTTTACGGGCTTTCTTTTTTCTATTTGGGTCTTTTATGTCCCAGCGATTGTGTACCCACAGATATTGGGCTGGGTTCGCTTTAATCTCTTCTTCATATAGCTGATGAAGCCTTAGAGTGTCTTCATGGCTGTCTCCACTTGGAAAGTCTTCTAAAGCGGGAAGAAATGACATTTCATAGTGAAAACTGTCTGTTCTTCTTGTAAAGGTTGGGACGACTAGGCAGTTTGTCAGTTTGGCTATTTTTGAGGCTGCTGGGTTACTTTTGGCATCGTGACCAAAAAAGGGAACAATTAGTCTGCCCTTTTTACGGTAGCGTTGATCGGTGAGAATGGCCATGGCCTCACCGTTTTTCAGTATCTTTAACATGCTTCTGGTATCGGTTTTAGAAATGGGGGTAATATGCTCAAGTTGGCCTGTGGACGGATTTGTCCAGAGCATTGATCTGCCTTTTTTAATTAGATAATCCATCAAGGGGTTGTTGTGTGGACGATAGACTGGGTGGTGATTAACGAGAAATGATAAAAATAGATTGGTCATTTCTATGTGAGTAAAATGTGGCATTAGTAGCATAATGCCTTGTCCAGTTGATTTGGCCGCTTCTAGGTTTTCAATACCCTTGTAACTGACGCGCTGTCTCTCTTTTGCATTTTCTGTCTGTTGACGATGGCTTCCCCACCAAGCAATAGCTGTTTCAATAATACTTAGTCCTAGGTTTTGGTAGTGTTGCTTGAGCAGGTTGTTTCGCTCTTTGTCATCTAGGTCAGGAAAGCCTAGATCAATGTTGTGTTTGGCAATTTGGCGCCTTTTTGTGGAGCCCATGTACAGTAGCTTGCCAAGTAGTTTGCCAATATGAAATTGGATCTTTAAAGGTAGGAAGTGAATAAACCATAGCAAACTGATGCCTAGCCAAATCCCCCAGTATTTTGGACAGAGAAATGCTGCTTTAAACTGAATTGGGTTTTTGGGTAGTTTGGTGTTCTTAGTCATTGATCTCTTCACCGTGCTGGTAAAGCTGGGCATAAGCACCTTTTTGTTCAAGTAATGACGAGTGTGTGCCTGTTTCGACAATGACACCTTTTTCCATTACTACAATTTGATCGGCATTTTC
>CAZJPO010000098.1:0-8062 GCA_964547865.1 uncultured Thiosulfatimonas sp. | reverse complement strand
ACCCGATATCCGGTAAATCGCAGTGCTTCACCGCTTAAGTGAACAGCATTGCGCATTAGCGGGCTTTTTTATTGGCTTTGAGGGTTAGTTCAAAGAAGGGTTGTCCGACTCCATATATTTGCGTCGAATCCAATAGTCTACACTGACATATTTCCCCCCGCCCATAAAGAACAGAGCCAACAGCATAATAAAGTAAGTGGCGGCCCACTCAATCCCGTTATTGCTAACTATAAAGTGGCCATGTTCAGTTAACCATTGGTAGTTACCATGTTCTTGTAAGATCGATTTAGCTCGGTCTAAACGATCTACAGCATCGGCCGCATTTTCATTTGCCCAAGGAGACATTAGATCGTGAACCGCTTGCCAGCCATTGTGCCAATGAACGGAGACGGCAGCGACGATCATGGTAAACATTAACGGGATCGCGGCCCAACGAGTTGCGAGTCCGAGCAGGATGAGTAAGCCGCCGATGACTTCGGCGCTAATTGCCAAAGCGGCCATTAGAGCCGGAAATGGCATGCCTAAACCCCAGTCAGGGTTTCCAAACCACTGGGCAGTATCTTCAAAGGCCGCTAGCTTATTGTTGCCGGCAACCCAGAAAACCGGAAAAAGATAGAGTCGAAGGGCTAGGGGGCCCAAAAAAGAGAGATGGCGAGAGTAATCCATTATGGATTGAACTTTAATTAAAAGGGACTTCATATCAATTCTCCAGTGAAGGTTTAATCTAGTAGACCTTTGCTGGGAAGTTTTATTTCAATTTTGTAGATAAAGTGCCGTATTTAAATTTTTGTAAATTTTTTTCCTAAACCGTATTTCAATGAATAGAATAGGGTTATCTCAATTTTAAACAGACAGATAGCATTGGATACGACTCAGGCTAATTTAGAAAACCTTTACTCGTCATTATCGATTCCGACAGCTCTTTTTGAAAGGGATGCTGATGGGAATTGGTCTATGGTATGGCAAAACCTTTCTGCTGAAGGAGTGTGGGGGGCTTTTGATGTCACTTCCCAACCTCTGTTCAAGCTTGAATTGATCGATGCTCTTTCTAAGCTGGTTCCTTCCAGTTTTTTCTTTCCTGTCGATAATGCATTTGAAGACTACCAATTTATCACAGTGCCTGTAAATGACCATCAGGTGATCACTCAATTCATTATTCAAATAGCACAAGACTCTGCCGAGCCATCAACTGAATCTGACTCTGACTCGGAACAGAGTGTCTTAACAAAAGTAATCAAAGCAAAGGGACTGGGTATTTTTGATTGGAATATTGAAACCGATCAGATCCAGTTTAATCAAAAAACATATGATATTTTTGGCGTACCGAGTGCTGAACTTGGGCACTCCTACCAGAAACTTCTGAGTTTTGTTCATCCTGACGATGTTCTGCTAGTTGAAGATGCCATTGAGGAACACTTAGATACGGATTGGCCTTTGTCTATTGAGTTTAGGGTTATCAACAGTAATAAACAATATTCTTGGATTGAGATGAATGGTCAGGCCGAATGGGATGGCCAGTTGCCGTCCCGTTTGGTAGGTAGCCTCGAAAACATTACAGAGCGAAAGAGTGTTCAGCAAGAGTTAAAGCAAAGAGAGTTCTTAATTGAGCAGATGATTGATGCCTTACCAATCAGTATTTATGTCAAAGATGCTCAAGGCTGTTATCGCTTCTTTAATTCTGAAGCAGAGGCTCTGACGAATAAAGATAGAAATCAATTTATCGGACGTACGGACTATGAAGTTTACCCAATGCCGATGTCTTTAAAAAAAGCCGAGTTGGATAAAAATGTTCAACTGTCAGAACAGCTATCTATTTTTGAGTCAGAAGCTGACGATAGCGATAGCTGGTTATTGACTGGTAAGGTGCCGATCCGAGTTCAACAACCAGACAAGCCACACGAGACCTGGTTGTTAAGTTTTTCTTTGGATATTTCTGATCGAAAAACCATGGAAGATGAGTTAAAAGAAGCTCGGCTTATTGCTGAAGATGCTGCTAAGGCTAAAGCAAACTTTCTTTCAATTATGAGTCACGAAATTCGAACCCCATTGAACTCTGTAATCGGTAATGCAGGGCTTTTATTGGATGAACGTTTGGATGAATCCATGGCTGAGCATGTTGGAATGATTAAGCGCTCTGGTGAGCACTTACTCTATCTGATTAACGATATTCTGGATTTTAATAAGCTTGAAGCGGGCAAAGTTGAGTTGGATAACGCTGCGTTTGACCTCAAGCAGCAGATCAGCACAGTAATAGAGATGTCTTCAACCAATGCTAAGTTGAAGAATATCTACCTAAAATCAGGTGTGTCTGAGGAGTTGAGTGAGTTTTATATTGGTGATGAGGGCAGGTTGCGTCAAATACTTTTGAACCTTGTCGGTAACGCCATTAAATTCACCACGGATGGTGGGGTTTCGCTTAATGTCTTCCATGCCAAAATGAGTAATAACATTCGCTTTGAAATTGTCGATACGGGGATCGGTATTTCTGAAGAGAATTTACCGAAACTGTTTTCAGAGTTTTCACAGGCAGAGACCTCTACCACCAAAAAATACGGTGGAACTGGGCTTGGTCTAGCAATTAGTAAAAAATTGGTTGAAGCAATGCATGGGCGTATCGGTATTGATAGTAAGCTAGGTGATGGAAGTACTTTCTGGTTTGAAGTCCCATATCAAGCCGCTGATCCAGAAAAACTGGAGAAGGCGCAACAGGAAGAAATTATCGAGGATATTGAAGATCTCTCGATTCTAGTTGCCGAAGATAACTTGCCTAACCAATTCTTGATCAAATCAATTCTTAGTAAAATGGGTCATCGTGTGGGCCTAGCTAATAATGGTAAAGAGGCGGTAGACGCCTTGAGTGAAGCCGATAGTGAATATGATTTGGTGCTTATGGATATGCAGATGCCAGAAGTGGATGGCCTAGAGGCCACCAGACTTATTCGCCAACAGGGTGTCGAGCGAATTAAACACATTCCGATTATTGCTTTGACGGCAAATGCCTATGAAGAAGCTTATGAGAGCGTAATTGAAGTTGGTATGAATGACTGCTTAACTAAGCCGATCGATATAAATCAGCTTAGATTAGCGTTAAATAAGTATGGGGTAAAAGACTAGCAAGCGTCCAGAATAGAACTTGTGCTTAGTCAGTTATTCCTAGGTAAGTCTGCCATTCCTCAAACAGTTCTTTGGTTGTTCCGGCCACCGCGGAGCGCTTAACTACTTTTGGAATCAGCACGGGTTCATTGTCCAATGTACAGCTATAGCCCCCCGCCTCGTTGAGGATGAGCCAGCCTGCAGCATAATCCCAAATATTTTGGGCGCCATGAAGGTAGATTTGACCTCTTCCGGCGGCAATCCAACACCAGTCTAAAGCGACAGAGCCAAAGCTGCGTTGAGATGAGTAGGGAATCTCGACTGCAATTTTGGTGGCCATTTCAGGCGAAAGGCGTTTGAAGTCAATCAAACCACTGGTCTGTTTGACTTTTTGTTTTGCGGTTTTTGCAATCAGTGAGTTCCCATTTAGAGTTGCGCCATGGCCCTCTCGAGCGGCAAACATCTCATCTCGACTAGGGTCGTAAATTAAGCCCGCAACCAATTTCCCTTGAACCATCAAGGCAAGTGAGACCGCATAGAAAGGCACGCCAATCGCAAAGTTGCTAGTACCATCGACTGGATCAAGAATCCAGCACCCGCCTTCACTTTGCATCGCTGCTTCTTGTTCTGCGGCAGGACTCTCTTCACCGAGAAATGCATATTGCGGCCAATGCTTTTCTAGAAAAGCTTGGGTTTGCTTCTGCATTTCGGTGTCGGCTTCAGTCAGCAGGGAGCCATCTTGTTTTTCTTCTGCAACCACTCTTTCAAAGCGAGCTAAGACTTCTATTTTGGCAAGGTCAGCAATGCCTTGTTGTAACTTTTGCCATTCATCTTCGTTAAGGAAGGGGTGGTGAATTGTGTCAGTCATACATGGCCTTTTTACGGTTAGGATCTATTTCTTCAGGTTCAATATGAGAGCTTAATTTAACCATTTCAATTGCATTACTAGAGGTTTCTACCACTTCGAGCACATAGTTATCTACCTTGATGCAAGTACCTTGGGAGGGCAGAGTTTCTAGTTCTTCTTGAATCAAGCCATTTAAAGTTTTGGGTCCGTCAGTTGGCAAAGAGAGTTTGTATTCTTTGTTTAGGTCTCGAATGAACTCACCGGCATCAATGGTCATCGTGCCGTCTTCATGCATCGCAACATTTTCATCTGGTCGAGATTTTGCATCTGTGGAAAGCTTTCCTACGATCTCTTCCAGCAGATCTTCCATCGTGAGCATGCCTTGAAGGTCTCCGTACTCGTCGACAATCAAAGCCATACGGCGTTTATTTTCATTAAACTTGCGCAGCTGGATATTGAGCACGGTTGTTTCTGGTACATAGTACGCAGGGCGGGTAATTTTGATAATGTCTTTGAGCTTAACTTCTTCTCTCATCAATAGCGGAAGCGCCCGGCGCAGGTTTAGGATTCCGATTAAATCTTCATCTAGTGAACCGCGGTATAGCGGGATGCGGGTATAAGGTGAACGCTGTATGGCGGTTAAGATCTGTTCTAGGGGTTGATCAACATCTACGGCATACATATCCTGTTTAGGAATCATGACGTCTTCAACGGTTACATTTTCCAGTTCCAATACGCTGGATAGCATCGATCGATATTGTTCAGGAAGCTGGCTAGTTGCTTCATAAATCAGGGTCTGCAGTTCCTCGTGGGACAGGGCATGCGCATCTTCAACATTCTGGACATTAACTCTGAACAGTCTAAGAAAACCGTTTGCAAAGAAGTTTACTAACCAGACAATTGGTGAAAGTACCTTCAAGAGTGGAGTTAGGATGTAAGCGGCAGGGTAGGCTATTTTCTCGGGGTAAAGGGCAGCCAGTGTTTTTGGAGCGACCTCTGCAAAGACGAGGACTACCAGAGTTAAAAGCCCTGCCGCAATGGCGATGCCGGCTTCACCAATCAGTTTCATGGCAATGATGGTGGCAATGGATGATGCAAAGATGTTAACGAAATTATTGCCCAGCAGAATCACGCCAAGCAATCTATCTGGTGTTTCAAGAAGTTGTTGGGCGAGTTTTGCGCCTTTGTGTCCCGACTTTACTTTGTGTTTCAGGCGATAGCGGTTGAGAGCCATCATACTGGTCTCAGAGCTTGAAAATAGGGCGGAAAGAATAATTAGAAGGACGAGGATTCCAAACAGAACCGAGATGTCTAGAGAGTTCAATTTTTTTCAATAAGGTTGTGAGTGAAGGAGAATTATACCTTATTCAAGGCACAGGAAAAAAGAGGCATTTTTATAGGGCTCAGTGAGTTGGCTGACTGCTCCAATATTTCTATAAAACGAACTGTAGGATAACACTTGTGCCGATATAGCTGAGAATTAATAGGAAGTATGCCCAAATGGTATAGCGTGCTGCGATCTGCCCCCGCCAGCCATAACGAGAGTGGCCAAACAGAAATAAGCCGTAAACAAACCACGCCAGAATAGCAAAGAAAGTTTTATGAATCAGCTGCTGTTCAAACATGTTTTCTACAAAGAAAACACCACTCAATAACGCAAAAGACAGAAAGATAAAACCAATTTTAACAGCCTGAACCAAGGTGCTTTCCATGACCTGCAAAGGCGGAAGCGCGCGCATTAGTTTGGTGAGATTACGATCTTTAAATCGGCGCTCTTGAATACCGTACAAAATGGCCTGCGCCGTGGCGATTCCCATAATGCTGTATGAGGCGATTGAGATTAGAACATGACTGCCAATTTCAAGCGGCAGCTTAATGGGGGCATCGACGGCGAGAGGGATTAACGTGCTCAGGGCGGCCAAAGGATAAATGAAAATACCCAGTGTTTCGGTTGGCTTGTTGAGATGGGTTAACAACAGGATCATGCTACCCAGCAGAGCCACGAGAGAGAGGCCATTACCCAAGTGGAACAGCATGAATGACTCTTCCCAAAGGGTACTGTTTAGAGCAATCAAGTGCAGCAAGACCGCCACCAGAATTACCTTAATGACAAAGGGACGGATATTGACGTCAGAGGCACTCTGGATTTTATGAAAAATTTTCAGGCTTGCGTAGAAGTATAGAATACTTGCAGATAAAGCCGTGACACCCGTCGCAATCATTTAAGTTCGAACCCTTATCGGTATTGATTTTTTTTGTTGTGGATCACTGCCGTTTTGCGGCTTTCAAGACTTGTCCCCAACTTAGTGTGTTAATGATAGCTATTCTCATTGTACAAGTCTATATTTAATCGGTGGTTTACCGATGAATTCGGCTATAATACCACTCTTAATTTTTCAATATAATCGCTGAAGAGATCAAGGTGAAATTAAATTATTTCATCTGCCTGTATTAGGAGTTTTCATGTTTGATAATCTATCGGATCGTTTAAATAAGACCCTCAAGACCATTCGCGGTCAAGGGCGCTTAACCGAGTCGAATATTAAAGACGCTTTGCGTGATGTGCGTCGTGCCTTGTTAGAAGCCGATGTGGCTCTGCCAGTCGTAAAGGGCTTCACTGAAAAAGTTCAAGAGCGTGCGGTTGGACAAGAGGTTTCAAGCAGCTTAAATCCTGGACAGGCGTTTATTAAGATTGTCCGTGAGCAATTGGCAGAAGTCATGGGGGCGGAAGCCGAGCCTCTGAACTTTAATGTTGAGCCGCCAGCCGTGTTAATGGTGGCCGGTTTGCAAGGAGCGGGTAAAACGACCTCAGTCGGTAAACTAGCCAAGTGGTTGACCGAGCGTGAAAAGAAAAAAGTCATGGTGGTGTCGGCGGATGTCTACCGTCCAGCCGCGATCAAACAGCTAGAAACCTTGGCGCAGCAAGTCGATGTGCTGTTTTATCCATCTTCTGCAGATCAAGATCCGGTTGATATCGCAAAAAATGCTCACGCAGAAGCGAAAAAGCAGTTTGTTGATGTATTGATTCTCGATACTGCAGGTCGCCTGCATATTGATGATGAAATGATGCAGGAAGTTCAGCGTCTTCATTCAAGTATTAATCCGGTAGAAACGCTATTTGTTGTCGACTCTATGACGGGGCAAGACGCGGCGAACACGGCAAAAGCCTTTAACGATGCCTTACCTTTGACAGGGGTGATTCTGACTAAAACAGATGGTGATGCCCGTGGTGGTGCGGCGCTGTCGATTCGAGAAATTACTGGTAAACCAATCAAGTTTATCGGTGCGGGTGAGAAAACCGATGCCCTAGAACCTTTCCATCCAGACCGTATGGCAGGGCGTATTCTTGGGATGGGAGACGTCCTCAGCTTAATTGAAGAAGCTGAAGCCAAGATCGATCACAAGAAAGCGCAAAAACTGGCGAAGAAAGTTCAAAAGTCTGGTCAGTTTGACTTAGAAGACTTTTTGGAGCAGTTGCAGCAGATCAACAATATGGGCGGCGTAGGTGGCTTAATGGGTAAATTGCCGGGCATGGGGCAATTAAAAGATCAGCTCGATGGGGATGTGGCTCAAAAAGAGTTCAGACGCCTAGAAGCGATTATCAACTCCATGACCAAAAAAGAGCGTCAATTCCCTGCGGTCATCAAAGGATCACGCAAGCGCCGCATTGCTGCGGGATCAGGGACAACCGTGCAAGATGTTAATAAACTATTAAAGCAGTTTACACAGATGCAAAAAATGATGAAGAAGATGAAAGGTGGCGGCATGAAAAATATGATGCGTGGCCTTGCTGGCAAACTGCCGCCAGGAATGGGCGGAATGGGTGGCTTGCCTCCGGGAATGCGCTAATACACTAGCTTGGCGAATAAGGATTTCCCATTTAGTAAAAAAGCCTCTGAAAACCAGAGGCTTTTTTATTTTTGAAAAGAACAACTTAACGATAATTAAAACTTGCGAAATGCGGTTGAAATCATGGGTCGGGTTATGTATAATCCCGCGTCTCTGTGTTTCTCACAGATTAATAAGAAGAATTTGTTGTCGGGGATTTCCCCGCATCGCCTGATTAAATAAGGAAATTAAAATGGTTGTTATTCGTTTAGCCCGTGGTGGTTCTAAAAAGCG
>CAZJPO010000097.1:0-8159 GCA_964547865.1 uncultured Thiosulfatimonas sp. | reverse complement strand
AAAAATACCTTTACCATCTATCACGACTCCATGGAAGCGCACTTAGCCGAGCGGACACAAATTCAAAAACACCTTCGCAGCGCCGTTAAAAACAATGAATTTCAGCTTGTCTATCAACCACAGATAAACCTGTCTACGGGGCAAGCGGTTGGTGTCGAAGCCTTACTCAGATGGCACAACCCTATCTTGGGTACGATTCCCCCCGATAAATTTATTCCTATCGCTGAAGAGAGCCCGTTAATTCTGAATATTGGAGACTGGGTAACAGATGCTTGTATTAACCAACTTAAGTCATGGAAAGAGACCCCTTTCCAATCTCTTCACATTGCAATGAATGTCAGTAGTGAACAATTTGAATACCCCGAATTTTTCAATGCCATTAGTCAAAAAATGCACGCTGCCCATTTAGAAAACCAGCTGCTGGAATTAGAGATGACTGAACGAACTTTAATGAGTAACATTGAAGAAAACATCACGCGTTTTAATGAAATTCGAGCCAGAGGTTATGGGTTATCAGTAGATGATTTTGGCACAGGATATTCCTCTTTAAGCTATCTAAAAAAATTCCCATTGAGCGTACTCAAAATTGATAAATCCTTTGTCGATGGTATTCCGAATGAAGAGGAAGATGTCAGTATTTCAACAGCGATACTCACGCTTGCTCACAGTCTCAATATCAAGGTGGTTGCAGAAGGTGTCGAAACCAAAGATCAGCTAGACTTCCTAAACCAGCTGGGATGTAACTATGCTCAGGGTTATCATATTAGTCGCCCCCTTCCAATTTATGAATTAGAGCAATGGTTAAAAACTAATCAACTTCGCTTTGTTAGCGAGTAAAATTACAACCATGAAATCTATTCTTTTCCCCATCACTTGGATTTTGATAAAACTGGTTCGTTTTTACCAACTCTTTATTAGTCCCTTGCTAGGGCCAAGATGCCGGTTCTATCCAACGTGTTCAAGCTACACCATTGAAGCTCTTCAAGTTCATGGCCCTTTTAAAGGCAGTTGGCTGGCCATTAAGCGAATTTCTCGCTGTCATCCTGGGAATCCAGGCGGCGTCGATCCAGTTCCTCCAGCCTGTTCATGTTCGTGTGATTGCAAAGATCGTGCCTCAGAAAGCGCGCCAGAAAAACCAAAACATTCCGATTAAATTATTGACTCAACACCTCTCGCCACCCAAATAATTCTTGTCATATTTATTTCTTAATATCTGGTTTAGTTTTATTACTTAAAAGCGCTAGAATAGGTAGATTAATATTCTAGATTTTCAACTGGATCAATAGACCATGTCAGAACAAACGCCTGAACTCAATGCGGAGCTAACAGAAATCAATGCATCTGCAGACTACCCGCTGTATATAAATAAAGAACGAAGTCTGCTGGAGTTCAATCGTCGAGTTCTGGCTCAAGCACAAAAAGAAGATATTCCCCTACTGGAAAGACTGAAGTATCTCTGTATTTCCAGCAGCAATATGGATGAATTTTTTGAAGTTCGTTTAGCGAGTCTTTTAGAACTCGCAGACGATCCAGCCGCAATCACCAAGCCGGATGGGCAAAAACCTTGTCAGGTTGTCAAAACACTTTCTGAAACCGCTCATGAAATCGTCGAAGAGCAATATCACACACTCAATAATGTTCTGATTCCCGCGCTACAGAAAGAGAATATTCGCTTCTTGCGCCGCAACCATTGGTCTGATCCATTGAAAGAGTGGATTCGTAATTATTTCACGGAATCACTGCAACCTGTTTTAAGTGCCGTTGGACTAGACCCCTCTCACCCCTTTCCCAAGGTACTAAATAAAAGTTTGAACTTTATTGTTTCGCTTGAAGGACAAGATGCTTTTGGGCGTTCCAATGGGCTGGCTATCGTTCCTGTTCCACGTTCTCTGCCCCGCTTGATTAAGCTACCGCCAGAAGCGACGGACGGCGAAAATGATTTTATCTTCCTCTCCTCAATTCTTCATGCCAATGTCTCTCTGCTTTTCCCGGGCATGACGGTAACAGGCTGCTACCAGTTTCGAGTCACTCGCAATACCAACCTATTCATAGATGAAGAAGAGGTCGATGACCTATTAAGCGCCCTTCGTGGCGAATTAACTGGGCGTCATTATGGCGGCGAAATCCGATTAGAGGTGGCCGATAACTGCCCACAACATTTAATTGACTATCTTTTAGATCGATTTAATTTAGATACGGATTCACTTTACAAAGTAAATGGTCCAGTGAACCTACACCGTTTAGATGCCGTTCCCGGCATGGCTGATAGACCCGACTTGCTATTCGGTCCCTATTCACAGCGTTCGGTTACGATCAAAAAACGACCACCTAAACACGCTTTCAAACTATTCACGCGCCATAAAGAACCGGATAGTCTCTTCGACAAAATCAAACAAAAAGATATTTTGTTACATCACCCGTACGATTCCTTTAATCCGGTGATTCAGTTCTTAAAAGAAGCGGCCAAGGACCCTGATGTACTGGCAATCCGTATGACGCTCTACCGTACAGGAGAGCATTCTCAAATCATCAAGGCATTAGAAAAGGCTGCACAAAATGGCAAAGAGGTCACGGCTGTGGTCGAGCTGAGAGCGCGTTTTGATGAAGACAACAACATCATCCAAGCCACCCGATTACAGGATGCCGGTGCCCATGTAGTCTATGGCGTCGTTGGTTATAAAACACACGCCAAGATGATTTTGGTGGTGCGTCGAGAAGGCGACAAAATTCGACACTACACTCATATGGGTACGGGGAATTACCACCACATCACCACACGTTTTTACTCTGACTTCGGCATGATGACAGCCAACCCTGAAATTGGTCGAGACGCTTCTAAAATCTTCCAACAGCTGACCAGCCTTGGAGATACCAAAGACCTGGATGTTTTATTGCAGTCCCCCTTCACTCTACAGACTGGAATGATCGAACGCATTCAGCGTGAGGCAGAGCACGCGCGTCAGGGGCGTCCAAGTCGAATCATTGCCAAAATGAACGGGTTGGAAGAAAAAGAGATCATAGATGCACTCTATGAAGCCTCGCAAGCGGGTGTCAAAATTGACTTGATTGTCCGCGGGATTTGTAGTCTTCGACCTGGCGTTGAAGGACTCTCTGAAAACATTACCGTTACCTCTATTATCGGTCGTTTTCTGGAGCACCATCGCATCTACTATTTTGAAAACGACGGCGATCAACCAGAGCTGTTCTGTTCAAGTGCCGACTGGATGCGACGCAATTTACTAGCGCGTGTGGAAACCTGCTTCCCAGTTTTAGATCCTGACTGTTTCCAGCAAGTCTACACCGAGGGGCTCGCCGTTTATCTTGAAGATAACACCGGAGCTTGGCACCTCCAGCCAGATGGCCGCTATCAGGCCCTAACACCAGACGGACAGCCGGCCTTTAACGCACAACAAGCTTTAATTGAAAAATACAGTAGTTAAAAGCTTAAAAAGGCTCAGTCTTGAGCCGCTCAATTTAACTTATATTCGCCCTGATTTTTTTTTGGGCGCCATGCCGAGATATCCTCAGTAAAAGTCATGCATTTATTTTCAAAAACGTTAAACTAACTCCATTCAAAAGACAAAACAAAATAAGGGCAACTATGATGATTGCCTGTGGTTATAACACCTATGAAAAAAGACACTTCTCATAACGACCTATACGCTGCTATAGACCTCGGATCCAACAGCTTTCACATGATTATTGTTCGCGACGTTCACGGGCAAATGCAAGTCATTGATAAACACAAAGAGATGGTTCGCTTACGTTCCGGGCTCGACAAGAAAGGTAAACTTTCCAAAAAAGCCTTTGAAACAGGCATCTCCTGCCTAGAGCGATTTGGCCAGCGAATCAAAGACATTCCCGCCAATAATGTTCGTGCGGTGGGTACCAATACCTTGCGTAACGCTAAAAACAGTTTAGCGTTTTTGCAACAAGCCCAAGAAGTTCTCGGACACAGTATTCAGATCATCGCAGGACAAGAAGAGGCGCGACTTATTTACCTTGGCGTGGCGCATGGCCTTCCAAGTACAGATGAAAAACGCTTGGTGATGGATATCGGTGGAGGCAGTACAGAATACATCATTGGACAAGGGTTCAATAACAGCCATTTGACCAGTACCGAAATGGGCTGTGTCAGTATCTCGGAAGCCTTTTTTCCAAAAGGAGAAATCACCGAAAAGAACTTCAATGAAGCAACCGCTCGTTGTCGCCAAATTTTAAGTCCACACCGCCGTATTCTGATTAAAAAAGGGTGGGATATTGCCTTCGGCGCTTCGGGAACGATTAAGTCCATAGGACAAATTTTAGAGATCAATAGCTGGTCAGAATCGGGAATTACATTGCAAGGCATGATCGAATTGAGTCGCGCCCTAATCAAATCCGGTTCAGCCAAAGAGATTAAGTTGGCGGGCCTAAAAGATGAGCGGCGTCCAGTATTGATTGGTGGCTTGGCTATTTTAATCGCCACCTTTATCGAGCTCAATATTGAACACATGCAAGTCTCGCAAAATGCCTTGAGGGAAGGGTTGGTCTTAGACACTCTGGGACGACTCAATGATGAGGACGTTCGAGAAACCTCAGTTAAGGCCATGCAGAAATGGATGAAAGTCGATAAAGATCAGGCCAAAGCTGTTGCTAAAACCGCAGACTCTCTATACCGCCAAAGCCATAATACATGGCGCCTTCACTCTGACAGTTACGACTTTAGACGCCTGCTAAAGTGGGCAAGCCTGCTTCATGAAACTGGTATTTCCGTTAGCTATAAGCGTGCGCGTCACCACGGTGCTTACTTAATTGCCAACTCAGATCTAGCTGGTTTTAACCAACAGGAAAAAACCATCCTCAGCGCTTTAGTCTACAATCAAGGCGGTAAATACAATACAGAGATCTACGACAATATCGATCCGATGATCCAGGAAACTCTGCCGTACCTCACCGTCCTGCTTCGTCTGGCTGTTCGAATTCATCGAGGTCGAGATTTAGAGTCAGTCGAACCTTTTTTAAGAATTTCAGAAGACAATACCATGTTTTTAGAGTTTGAAGAAAGTTGGTTAAAAGACCACCCTCTTACCAAATTAGACCTTGAAACCGAAGCCGCTCGTTTAGAAAAAATTGGCTTTAAACTCAATCTAGACTAAAGAATCACCTTTATTTAGGCATAAAAAAGCCGGCCACCAGAAATAACTGGGTGCCGGCTTTTTTGTTCTATCGTGAAGGCTTACTCTGTTTAACGAATCTGTTCCATCAACACGGTTAGCCAAGGGGCAGTCGCCAGAATCGCAACTGCAGACATCAACCCCGAAATCAAACCAATTCCAATTTGTGGAATCAGATTGTTATGCTTCATCTCAATGTCAGACATCTGTTTTTCGACGGACGAAAAAATATCAATCTGTTTTTTCAACAAGGCATTTAAGGTTTTAATCTGTTTGAAAAGCAATTGCTGCTCTCTTTCAATTTTAAGACGTGACTTTGAACTCTGGTCTTCTACATCGCGTAGTTGGCGTGCCAAACTGCCAATCGAAGCATCCATCTGCTTAACAAGCGCCTCAACAGCGGTCTTATCTTCCTTCAGCCAATCAAAGTCCGGTTCGATCATATCTGACATATCGACATCGTCGTAGCCATTATTTTTTTGACCTCTTTGGCGGCGCATCGCCTGTTCAAGCAATACACTTTTTGAACCTAAAGGTTCCACTTCGCGTAAGTCGATTGCCATAGTTTATCCCTGTGCTGTCATTTTTATGTCGTTCTAATCTGTATAATAGTTTTTCACTGAATTCATGCAGAAAACGTGCCAAAACGCGCACCCCAACCATTTTTTATAGAAAGAGCCTAGAATGAAATATATTGGAGCCCATGTTTCCGCCGCTGGTGGTGTTGAAAATGCCCCACTTCGTGCCCATGAAATCGGCGCAACGGCTTTTGCCCTATTTACCAAAAACCAGCGTCAATGGGTGGCAAAACCTTTGACAGCATCCAGCATTGACCAATTTAAAGAGAACTGTGAAAAATATGGTTATGGACCGGGACAAATTATTCCGCACGACAGCTACTTAATTAACCTCGGCCACCCCGACCCAGAGAAACGACAAAAGTCACTTGATGCCTTTATCGATGAACTGCAACGCTGCGAACAGCTTGGTATTGACCGTCTAAATTTTCACCCGGGCAGTCATCTCCGTGAAATATCGGAAGACCGCTGTATGGACTATATTGCGGAGTCCATTAATACCGCTCTAGATCAAACCAACGGTGTCACAGCCGTGCTAGAAAACACCGCTGGACAAGGATCGAATCTTGGACACAAGCATGAACAACTGGCCTATATTATCGATCAGGTAGAAGACAAGTCTCGTGTCGGCGTTTGTATCGATACCTGCCATGCCTATGCTGCAGGCTACGACCTAAAAAATGACTACGAAGCGGTTATGAATGATTTTTCAGAAGTGGTTGGGTTTGGGTACTTAAAGGCGATGCACATCAACGACTCCAAGGTCACGCTGGGTTCCAGAAAAGACCGTCATCATTGTTTGGGGGCAGGTGAAATGGGCTGGGAACCGTTTAAAAAACTGATGCAAGATCAGCGCATCGACAATATCCCAATGACACTTGAAACCATTGACACCGCGCTTTGGCCGGCAGAAATTCAACA
Source organism: uncultured Thiosulfatimonas sp. (assembly GCA_964547865.1). GTDB lineage: Bacteria > Pseudomonadota > Gammaproteobacteria > Thiomicrospirales > Thiomicrospiraceae > Thiomicrorhabdus. Next base: position 1,504 of record CAZJPO010000097.1, on the reverse strand, counting down.
GCTCAAAGACTGGGCACGATAAGGAGTAGCGTCTGAGTTATAATAGGCGCCATAAAATATTCTGATTGAACCGAACAATTTGAATACAGTAATATAATCCTTTAACTTCACAATAAAATTACTTCAATGAATAAAAATCAATTTATTGAATTCGTCATGGACACAGGCGTGTTAAAACTAGGCGAGTTCACCCTTAAATCAGGTCGTAAAAGCCCTTATTTCTTTAATGCTGGTCTATTTAACACCGGTGCTCAACTTGCAACCTTAGCACAAGGCTATGCCAGCGCTATTGCTGAATCTAACGTTGAGTTTGACGTGCTATTTGGCCCAGCTTATAAAGGCATCCCGCTCGCGGCAACCACCAGTGTCGCTTTGGCAAGTGACTTTGCAAAAGACAAGCCCTATGCATTTAACCGTAAAGAGGCCAAAGATCATGGCGAAGGCGGAAGTATCGTCGGTCACGCCCTTACAGGAAAAGTTCTGATTATTGACGATGTGATTACGGCTGGAACGGCCATTCGTGAAGCCATTGACATTATCACCACTCAAGGCGCTGAGCCTGCGGGGGTCGTGATTGCCTTAGACCGAATGGAAAAAGGACAATCCGAACTGTCAGCCATCCAGGAAGTTGAGAAAGAGTATGGTATTCCAGTGGTTAGTATTATCGACCTAAACGATATCATTAACTACCTTGAAGAATCGTCTACCGCTGAAAGTAAGCAGTATTTAGAGGCGATGAAAACTTATCGACAAGAGTATGGCATTTCATAAACCGACATATTATCAAGTCAAAATTTGCGGAGTTAAGGAATCATAATGCCCGGTAAACTCCGCGAACTAATGCTTCTGAGGCACGCCAAATCAGACTGGCAAGATGACAGTCTTGTCGATATTGAGCGCCCTCTTTCAAGCCGTGGCAAAAAGAATGCTCTAAAAATGGCCAAATGGTTGAATAGCCAGCAGATTCAACCCGATCTAATTTTGGTGTCGCCTGCCGTTCGTGCCCAACAAACCTTAAAAAGAATCTGCAACGAGTGCTCTGCCTCTTCGGTCACGATTGAAAACCTTTACCTTGCCGAAATCGATGACTTACTCAATATCCTGTCTGATTCCCCCCAAGCCGAACGAGTAATGATTATCGGCCACAACCCGGGGTTAGAAAACCTCTTGAAATACCTCGTTCACCAAGAAGAAAATCAAGCCCCCCTACTTTTTCCGACCTGTGCTCTAGCTCATCTGATCATGCCAGATGATTGGACAACCATTGGACCCGGTTCTGCTCGCTTACATAACTTCACAAGTCCTAAAATGATTAAAATTCAATAACGCGCCTTGTGCAAATAAACAATCTGTTTTTAAAGTGTTGGATTTTACCTATCCAATATTGAACTTTATCAACTCAGATCTAACTCGTAATGATTAAGTAATCGTGAATAGGCGATGTAAAGAGTATGCCTATCATCATAATGCACTCAACTTTACAGGTTTAGCAACCGCACATGCT
>CAZJPO010000096.1:0-8186 GCA_964547865.1 uncultured Thiosulfatimonas sp. | reverse complement strand
CCCCAATAATCAATGCTCGATAGTCTTTTTGCATGACCTGCTCAATCAAGATGCCGGCGACCTTACCTTGCTCAGCGACCAAGTCATTCGGCCATTTTAAAAACAGCTCAGTCTCTTGAAGTTCGGTTAAAACCCGATGAACCTGAGCGGCAATATTCAAGCTGACCAAGCCCTCTACTATAGTGTTTTTTTCAATCGGGTAGGCAAGTGAGAACACCGCAGATTGGTCGTTGCTCAACCAGGAGCGTTTTTGTTGACCATAACCATCGGTTTGCAGTTCCGTAATGCAAAAGACTGGCTCTTTAGGAAGGTGGTCAGCACAATAATCTTTGAGAAAGCGGTTAGTGGAGTCAACCGTTTCTAATTCGATAAGTTGATAAGGGTTCATACAAACTAAAAAGCCAGACACTGCTTAATAAAGCAAGCTATCTGGCTTATCTATAGATTAACGAAAACTAAGTTTAGTCAGGCCAAACTCGGTTAGAACGCTGGAACGAATTGGTTGATTCAGCCGTAATTGCTTTCTTAGCTGCTGGTTTTCTCGCTGGCGCTTTACGAGCAGCAGGCTTCTTAGCAGCAGGTTTCTTCGCCGCTGGCTTTTTAGCGGGTGCTGCTTTGGCTGCCGTTGTTTTAGGCGCAGGCTTCTTAGCAGGTGCTGCTTTGGCTGCTGGCTTTTTAGCTGCCGTCGTTTTCGGAGCTGGTTTAGCCGCCGCGGCTTTAGGGGCTGGCTTAGCGGCTGATTTAGCCTCTTCTCCGGACTGTTGATCTTTCGCGCGGCGAAGGCTATCTGTTAGTTTAGAACCTGTTTTTGTATTGCTCATAATACTTCCTCAATTATGTCATCAATTTCTTGCGCCGCAGCTTGGCCGCGTTTTCCCATACAGTATACACTAGCGCCTTCAACAGCTGCCGTGCGGTATATTGCTCGGCGGCGTACGCCACCTTTTAGAGCCGGAATATCAAATTCGTCTAAGGCCTCTTTCATCGCATTAGATAGAGCACTTCTAGGCTCCAACTGGTTAACCACAATAAAAGACTTTAGCTTACGGTTACGAATCTTCGCATGCTCTATCGCATCGGCCAGACGGATACTTGCCCAGAGATCCACCGGAGAAGGCAGAACAGGGATCAAAATTGCTTCTGAAACCTTGAGGGCTAAGGACATAGTATCAGTTTCTAAGGTTGGAGGGCAATCAATAACAACAAAATCATAATCCTTGCTAAAACGCTCCACTTCACGTGCAAGATTGCCACCTACCGCAATGACAGAAACCGGAAAAGGTTTCTTATCTGAAGAAAGGCTACACCATTGACCTGCAGAACCTTGAGGGTCAGCATCAATAATCAAAACCCTACCTTTATTGGCTAGGCCTGCAGCAAAGTTCATACTCAATGTGGTCTTACCTGTACCACCCTTTTGATTCGCAATCGAAAAAATACGTGCTGACATACAAATTCCAAACTTTATTGATTCATTTTGACAACTTTTAAAAGCCTTAAATTCTCTAGGGACAAGACTTTAAGCGCCATTATACATTGCGTATTATGTTGCAAGTTATAAAAACACAATTAGGGATATAACTCAAACAATATCACCCTATGCTCTTATGATTAAGCCTAATCGTAATCGTGTTTCGCCAATAGGCTAAACAACTCAATCACCTTGGGGATTAAAGCATCGTTAAACTGGTATTTTGGGTTGTGTAAACTGTGTTTAAATTGTTCACCATCAGTTGCCCCAATCAAGGCGTAAGCGCCAGGCCTCTCTTGCAGGAAATAGCTAAAATCCTCCGACCCCATAACAGGCATTCGAGTCGTTTCATCTTGCCAGTCTTCGCCTAGCACATCTCTTAGGCCATTACGATAGAGATGCGCGGCCTTAGCATCATTAATCGTAGCGGGATAGATTGGACCAACTTCACACTCTGCGGTACAGCCATAGCTTTTAGCCGTATCGGCCGCAATCTGTGGAATCAACTCAATCATCGCATCAAAATCTTCCGGTTCAGTAAAACGAATACCGCCCCCAATATTGACGTAATCACGAGTTACATTAAAAGCACTTTTACCATCAATTGAAGTAATCGATAAAACCGCGCCATTCTGGGGTGGCAAACGGCGACTGACAATTTGCTGAAGGTTTAAGGTTATCGCTGATGCCGCCAAAATTGGATCGTGACACTGTTCAGGTTGACTGGCATGTCCGCCTTTACCAATCACTTTGATTCTAACCCGTCCATTACCCGCCATAACCGTGTGATCCGGACAGACTGCCGTTCCAAAAGGCATGTTTGGCCAGTTATGCCAACCAAAGACATAATCAACATTCTCTAAAGCGCCATCATCAACCATTTTCTGCGCGCCGTGTCCGCCCTCTTCCGCCGGTTGAAACAGCAGGGTTACCGTATTGGTTAACTCTGCTTCTTGTTGCTTTAGAAAAGCCGCGACAGCCCATAAGGTTGCAGTATGACCATCATGACCACAGGCATGCATGACCCCTTCATTTTTTGACTTATAATCGGACTCAACCACCTCTGTAATTGGCAAAGCATCAATGTCACCGCGCAAAGCGATATTTTTGGAGTTGTTTTTGGCTTTGGCATCAGGTGCAATAACCGCAACCGTTCCAGTTTCAGTACAGGCTCTCCACGGGATACCCAGCTCATCCAGTTTGGTTCTAATCTGTTTGGCGGTTTCAAATTCTTGCCAAGTGATTTCAGGGTATTGATGAAGCTCTTTGCGAAAAACAATGGCCTGGTCAATAAGGGAGTGGTTTAGTTTTTCATTCATTAGATCAGTCGATTCTTTAATTGTGATCGACCTATTATAAGAGGCTTTTACAGAGATTGTGGCAGCTTGAAAAAGCGAGGTAGTTACTCGTTAGTTGAAAATGCATCTCGGACGAGTTTAGGCTTCATCTGATGGCTTTAAAATCACGCCATTTTTCACTTCATAATTGAAACTACCGGAGTTATTGGTCACTTCAATAATGTTCCAGCCTTTTTGCTTATAGAGACTCATAACAATGTCATCCAAAGACTGTTCAGTAAGGACCGGAATACAATCACCTTTAGTATCTTTAACTAAGATGGATAACATTGACATGGATTAATTCCTCAAATTAGATTCAAGCATTTTACATGCTTACTACACAGGCCTGATAAATTAGTTTTCCAACCTTGTTTTCAAGCGTTTAATATTACTTTGCACCACCTCTTTCAAAGGTGGGTAGTCTTCTAACAAAGCTTGATTCTTATTGATTGAACTCACTAACTTATTAAACTCTTTTAACACCAGCGAGTACTTAACACCGATATCATTAGCAAATCTTTCAAAGTGGCGTTTTTGCAACCAATCCAAACGATTTTCACCACCAACTTTCATGCTGAACTTGTCGCTTAGTTCGTCATAACACTGGGTGGACAACAAATCATAAAACGGCGCTAACTCACATTTTGGCTCATACAAAAAGGCGATATTTTTGCCGTGAGCATCGCGATTGCCAATCAAAATATTGAATAACACCCAGCGAATAAACTGCAAAATATCAGCTGCCGGTTTGTGACTGTGTTCACGAATCAATTCCGCACAGTCTTTCAAACTTGGACCACCTTCAGCTTCATATTTATTATCTGCATCAACCGTCAAGGCCTGACAAAAATCTTCCTGGTGGAGCCGCTCACCGCTTTTTCGATCATAGCGTTCAACAATAAAGTGCGTCTTGTCACCAGTCGTCAGAATATCAACATTCGGCACATTTAAACCCACCGCCCTAGCCAAGCCCATGCAAGTCCACTCATTAAACACCAAATCACTGAAATGGGAATTATGTAACTTAATAATATGCGTGGTTGCTAGATCTGGTGAAGCTGGTAGTGCAAAAGGAATTTCTGGATTACCAGTCTTAATCACAGGCAACTTATTCTGTGCGCCAGCCAGCGACACGCGAATTTCACCATCCAATGCTTTAAAGGGTGTTTTCTCTAAAGCCTGTAATAACTCTTCCAGCTTTGATTGGTTCAATTCAATTTGCTGAGTTGGGTAATGAGGTAATTCGTCAGACTCAAAAATAGAAATCGCCCCAGCTACCTCCCCCCCAATTTCGGCCAACAAACCAAAATCATTTTTTTCAGACAGGCCCAGTTTTTTACATAAGGCCGACCTTACTTCACCCTCTGGCAAAATATTTGCAAAAAAGGTTTCAGCGTGGTCAAACTTATCTGTACTAAGTGGCAAACTTATAGATAACGCAAAGGCATCAGGACCATCCAACCAGGTCATATCATAAGTAAACTGCACCTGCTTTGCAGACAGCTTCTCAAGCCTACCAACCAACTTATCTCGATAAAAAACATAAAGCATTTGCATATTAACTACCCTATTTCACGACCCTATGACTTAGTCGCTAAAGACAACTGTAAACCCAGTGCTTGTAGAACTAACATCACAGAATCAAGTTGCACAGTAGGCTTACCATTTTCTAAATCTGAAACAAAACGAACACCAACATTAGCAATCGCCGCTAAGTCCTGCTGTGTTAAACCGTCCTGTTTACGTTTACCGCGAACAACAAAACCCAACTGACCAATATCATTTAAAGAAATATTATTCCCGAACGGGTTATTTTTTGTATTAGACATAACAACAACCAACATTTATTCCCCTTCGGGAATAATAGCTTAGAGAGGTCAGAAAAGAAAGGGTTTATTACCGAACGGTAAAAAATAAAAAACAACAAGAACCAACTTTCTTAATTCAAACCACTTTATTGTTACTGACAAGATAGATTAGTTACCAATAGATATTAATGACTTAACAGGTTTGCCATTAGATAAATCACTCAAGGCCTTTTCAAAATTTTCTCGTACATTGGGATAGGTTTTATTAAACCCTGCATCCATATAACCATCAGATTCCAAAGATAACCAAAGATCTAAAGCCCAAATTTTACCGTTCACTCCTTCAGCCACACACTCTATATAGGCTTCTGGATTGATTGTCAGATCTTCCGTATGCCACATAGAACCATGTAAAGGTAGACTTCCTCCCTCTTCAAAGCTGTAAGCCTTAAATAGTGACTTACCATCCTGATATTTTTTAATGGAATCTTGGGAGACAGATCGGCCATGAATATAAATTTTAGGGACTGACCCAATTCGGTGATTTGAATATGCGCACGTTTGGGTGATTTAAGCAGGCCTGCTTTATTAAGATAAGTAATCGCCCATCCAATACGGTTTTTAATAATAGTTTGTTTACCAGATGGCAAAAGCTCAGCCCTTTGCTCTTCTGTTAATTCAAACTCATCACTAACCTGGTTAATCACATCTGCTTTGCTCACCAGAAGTTAAACAATTCATTACCGGTAGCATTACACTTTGAAAATCAGGAATACTCATACCAACATAAACCCTCAGACAATTAGTTAAACAATTTCATTCGTTCTTAACAATTAGCTTAGGCTAGCAATGTTGGTAATCCACCAACTCCAACCAATCACAAGCTTGACCAACTATTAGATAAGGCTTCTGCTTGCTTTAAGCAAAGCTCTATTGCTTCATCCGCACCATCTGGTGGATATTTCCAACGTCTTAGCGCCCTTCTCACCAAGTTCCTCAATTTAGCGCGAACACTGTCTCTTACTTGCCAGTCAACCGTTGTGCTTTTGCGTAGCTGTTCAGTCACGTATTTGGCTAAATCTCGAAGGTTGTTATCGCCCAACTCTTTTACCGCTGATTCGTTTTGAATCAGTGCTCTGTAGAAGGCAATCTCATCGGAGTTCATGCCGAGCTTTTCGCCGGCCTCGAGGTCAGCCTCCATCTCTTTCGCCAACTCAATCATCTCTTCAATGACTTGTGCTGTTTCAATCGCTCGGTTATGATACTTTCTCAGCGTTTCCATAATGCGGTCTGAGTATTTCTTTTCCGAGACCACATCGGTTTTCATACGTGCCTTAATTTCATCTCTCAATAGCTTTTCCAACAGCTCCATTGCCAAGTTTCGCTGCGGCATGTTTTTAACGTCTTCCAAAAACTCATCCGACAACAAACCAATATTCGGCTTTTCCAAACCGACCATATCAAATACATCTGCTACCCCATCGGCAACAATCGCATTATCAATAATCTGTTTTAGAGCTGAGTTCTTATCCTCTTCCGTGCGTTTCTTATCCACCGTTGTAAACTTGGTAATTGCGGCTTTCACTGCAGATAAAAAGGCGATCTCTTTTTTCAGCTCTTCGGCTTCATCCATCGTACCACTTAAGGTAAAGGCTTTATTAATGGCTGCCATTGCATCCAAGAATCGACGCTTGCCGTCTTCTAAACCAAGAATATGATTCATTGCACCAGGTAGCAGTTGCAGAGCCTTTGCTTCATAGTCGCTGTAATCAAACCCATGCAACATACCGCGCACCACATCCATTTTTTCTAACAAAATGGCATAGGCTTCTCTGGTATCTAATGTTGGCGTTCCCTTACCTTGAGAATCGGTATAGGTTTTTAAAGCCTGCTTTAGCTCATTGGCAATACCAATGTAATCCACCACCAAACCGCCCGGCTTGTCTTTAAACACACGGTTTACCCTAGCAATCGCCTGCATTAGGTTATGGCCTTTCATTGGTTTGTCGATATACATGGTGTGACAGTTCGGCGCATCAAACCCGGTTAACCACATATCCCTAACAATCACTAATTGCAGCGGATCTTCAACATCCTTAAACCGCTTTTCAAAGTTTTGCTTGGTTTTCTTATCGTAGATATGCGGTTGCAGCTTTTCTTTATCCGAAGCCGAACCCGTCATCACAATTTTGATTGACCCTTTCATTGGGTCAGGATCATGCCACTCTGGTTTTATGGCGATAATTGCATCATACATATCGACACAAATCTCACGACTCATGGAGACAATCATGCCCTTGCCCGGCATAGATTCCGTTCGGTTTTCAAAGTGCGCCACAAGGTCTTTAGCGACTTGATCAATCCGCGGTTCACTGCCCACCAGTTTTTCTAAGGCCGCCCAGTGTGATTTGGTTTTCTCTCGTTCCGCTAACTGTTCGTCATCTTCACCAACATACTCATCCAGCGCATATTCAACTTCATCGTTGAGTTCTTCTAGTTGAGCTTGGTTAATATCTAGCTTCGCCAAACGCGATTCATAATAGATCGGCACGGTCGCCCCATCATCCACCGCATCTTGGATATCGTAGATGGAAACATAATCCCCAAATACCGCACGCGTATCTTTATCTTCCGCAGAAATTGGCGTACCCGTAAAACCAATAAAAGTCGCATTCGGCAAGGCATCTCTTAGGTGTTTGGAATAACCAAAAGTAAACTTTTTGTCGATGACATTCCCATGCTCATCTTTAACATCAACTAACTTCGCCTTATCGCCATACTGGCTTCGGTGCGCTTCATCACTCACCACCACAGTATTGTGGCGAGTGTTTAAAACAGGGTGTGTCAGTTCATCTTTTAACAGAGCGAACTTCTGAATGGTGGTAAAGATAATTCCGCCAGATGGTCGTGATTCTAATATGTCACGTAAATCATCACGATTTCCTGCTTGAACTGGGGTTTGTTTTAAGGTGTCTTTCGAGCCTTTAAAAGTATTAAACAATTGGCCATCCAAATCATTGCGATCCGTCACCACCAAGATTGTTGGATTATTCATTTCTGGCTGAGCCAATAGCTTACCGGCATAACACACCATCGAAATCGACTTACCCGACCCCTGAGTATGCCACACCACACCTGCCTTGCCCGAACCTGCTTCCACCTTATCACCATAAGGTGCACGTCTTTCTTCAACACCCAAAGAATCTCTTTGTGACGCCATAATTGTCGCTTTTACAGCCTCGCGCACTGCATGAAATTGATGGTAACCCGCAATCTTTTTAATCGTATTATCGCCATCTTGTTCAAATAGCACAAAGTGATGAATATAATCCAAAAACAGATCAGGCCTAAAAAAGCCCTTAACCAAGGTTTCTAAACGGAATTCAAATAACGGCTTATCATCTTCATGAGAAATTGTTCGCCAAGGCAAAAAACGCTCTTTATTGGCCGTTAAAGAACCAACTCGTGCATTCACCCCATCACTGACCACCAAGGCCTCATTGAATATAAACAGGTCAGAGATTTCTTCGGCTCTTCCCCAAATGGAGTGGGTAACCATCATTCAGT
>CAZJPO010000095.1:4801-8293 GCA_964547865.1 uncultured Thiosulfatimonas sp. | reverse complement strand
CCCCGCCAGACAATTTTTGAGCATACCAGCCTAGGTGTTTTCTTGCTATACGCACCCCCAGAGTGTCGCCATATAACTGATGTAGCCCATCAACATGCGACATAACGGTGTTTTTGTATTCTTCCAGCGTAGGAGGGGAGTGTTTTTGACCGGTGCTAAGGTAATGATTTATTTCACGAAATATCCACGGGTAACCCTGCGCAGCGCGACCAATCATAATGCCGTCAGCAGCCGTATATTCTAATACAAATTTAGCCTGTTCGGGGGTGAGAATGTCACCATTTGCAATCACAGGAATACCGATCTGTTGTTTGACCTTTTTGATAGTGCTGTATTCAGCTTGGCCGGCAAATTTGTCAGCGCGAGTTCTGCCGTGAATGGTGATCGCTTGAATGCCTTCGGTTTCGGCGATTTCAGCGATTTGTATTGCGTTTCGACTGTCTTGGTCGCTACCCGTTCTGGTCTTTACCGTGACGGGGACCTCAACGGCACCCACTACGGCTCTGAAAATCTGTGCGACTTTTTCAGGTTCCGCCATTAGGGCTGAGCCCGCTGCTACAGAACAGACTTTTTTAGCAGGGCACCCCAGGTTTAGGTCAATTATTTGAGCGCCTTGAGAGACTTGCCATGCAGCGGCTTCAGCAAGTTCATTGGCATCGGTACCAATGAGTTGTACTGCTCTCGGTTCAGGGTCATTTAAATCAACATGACGGGTCGAGGATTTTTTAGATTGCCAGAGTTCTTTTTTAGAGGCGACCATCTCGGCAAGCGTGAAGCAGGCACCGTTTTGACGGCAGATCTCACGGAAAACTGCATCAGTAATTCCCGCCATAGGAGCGAGGACGATATTGTGTTCAAAGTCGTAGGGACCGATTTTTAACATGGTTACAACAGTTACTTTTTGATTCCAGCCAGTAGACCCCATTCATCTAGGGTTTCAAACTGGTTAAGCTCAATGCCTAAAGTTTGATAGTGAGATTTAAGGCCTTCTGCCTGCACAGCCAGTAGTCCCGATAGCACCAAAGTTCCGCCCGGTTTTAACAGACGGTCAAACTCCGTGGCAAGTTCCTTTAAAGGGCCGGCAAGAATATTGGCAATTAAAAGATCGACGGGTTCAGAATTAAAGTCTTTTACTAGGCTGAAAGGGATGGTTTCTTTGTTGCGTTCAGCATTTTGCAGGCTAGCTGTGATCGCTTGTGGATCAATGTCTGTTCCTTGAACAGACCCTGCCCCCAGTTTTTGCGCTGCCAGTCCTAATATGCCAGAACCGCAGCCGTAATCAATAACTGTGCATCCGTCGAGTTTATAACTGTCCAGCCACGTTAAACACAGCGAAGTGGTTGGGTGGGTGCCTGTCCCAAAGGCCATACCTGGGTCGAGCATGAGATTAATATCTTCAGGGTGAGGTGGTTCACTCCAACTCGGCACAATCCACAGACGCTTACCGAATTTCATCGGCTTAAACTGATCCATCCAAGCGCGAACCCAGTCTTTGTCCTCAAGTTGTTCGATTTTAAATTGAGTCTCTTTGAGCTCGGGCACTTGGCTTTTTAATAGGTCAATAATGGCATGGCTGTCAGCCTCAGCATCAAATAAGCCAATAACTTTGGTGTAATCCCAGATCGGCGTAGTGCCAATGTCGGGTTCAAGAATGGGCTGGTCTTTTGCATCTTCAAAGGTAACCGATGCCGCATTCGCTTCAATAAAAGCATCGGATAGCCTCTCAGCTAAAGCTTCTTCGACGATGGTGTTGATTTGTATCCAGGCCATAACTCTTCTCTAATTTAATAAACAAAAAACCTCTAATGACGGAAGATCATTAGAGGCTATGGTGCAATGAGAGTCGGGCTCTCATCTGTCGTTTCAATGACTAAACGAGATGTTCTAAACGGTGTTCCAGATAGTGAATATTTTGGCCACCTTCGCAGAAACCGCCGTCATTCATAATCTCTCTTTGCAGGTGAATATTGGTATCAATGCCTTGAATCACCATCTCGCTCAGCGCATTGCTCATACGTGCAATTGTTGTGTCACGGTCTCCGCTGTGACAGATCAATTTACCAATCATTGAGTCATAGTGTGGAGGGATTGAGTAACCCGTGTAAATGTGAGAATCCCAACGAACCCCTAGTCCTCCTGGAAGGTGAAGGCGCTCTAGAGTGCCTGGAGAAGGCATAAAGTCTCTAGCAGGATTTTCTGCGTTAATACGACACTCAATAGCATGACCGTTGAGTTTAATATCTTCTTGCGTAATACTCAGTGGAATGCCACGAGCCACTTCAATTTGTGCTCTAACTAGATCAACACCAGTGACCATTTCAGTCACACTGTGTTCAACCTGTAGGCGAGTGTTCATTTCGATAAAGTAGAATTCGCCATTTTCGTATAGGAATTCAAAAGTTCCCGCTCCGCGGTAGCCAATATCGATACAGGCTTTAACACAAGAAGCACCAATCTTTTCTCGTTGCTCAGGCGTGATGCCTGGGGCTGGCGCTTCTTCAACGACTTTTTGGTGGCGGCGCTGCATAGAACAGTCACGTTCACCCAGGTGAACTGCATTACCCTGACCGTCGGCTAGAACTTGAATCTCAACATGGCGAGGGTTCTCAAGGAATTTCTCCATGTAAACTTCAGGGTTGCCAAAGAAGCTACCCGCTTCAGATTTTGTCAGTTGAATCGACTTAATTAGGTTGGCTTCGGTGTGAACCACGCGCATTCCGCGTCCACCACCACCGCCAGCGGCTTTGATAATAACTGGGTAGCCAATCTTTTGAGCGATAGCAAAGTTTTCTTTGTCATTTTCACCCAGTGGGCCACCAGAACCAGGAACGGTTGGTACGCCTGCGGCGGTCATGGCTTTAATTGCAGAAACCTTGTCACCCATTAGGCGAATAGTGTCTGCTTTTGGGCCGATAAAGGTAAAGCCACTCATTTCAACGCGTTCAGCAAAGTCGGCATTTTCAGCTAGAAAACCGTATCCAGGGTGAATTGCTTCCGCATCGGTGACTTCTGCAGCTGCAATTAAAGCGGTCATATCTAAGTAGCTGTTAGCTGACTGAGGCGGACCAATACAGACCGTTTCATCAGCAAGAAGAACGTGTTTTAGATTGGCGTCAGCAGTAGAGTGAACGGCGACGGTTTTGATGCCGAGTTCTTTACAAGCTCTTAAGACTCGAAGCGCAATTTCGCCTCGGTTGGCAATTAGGATTTTTTCAATCATTTTGGCTTTCCTTATTCGATCACGAATAGTGTTTGACCAAACTCGACTGGCTCACCATTTACACCAACAATTTGTTTGATTGTTCCTGCTTTATCAGACTCGATAGGGTTCATGATCTTCATGGCTTCGATAATACATAGGGTGTCACCCTCAGCAACCTTGTCACCGACCTTAACGAATGGACCGGCATCAGGTGATGGTGCAGAGTAGAAAGTTCCAACCATTGGAGAAGTGACCTTGTGACCGTTTGCTTCTGCGGATTCAGCAGGTGC
>CAZJPO010000095.1:0-4701 GCA_964547865.1 uncultured Thiosulfatimonas sp. | reverse complement strand
GATTCAGCAGGTGCGGCTACAGGAGCGGCAGTTGCCGGCGCGGCAGCGGGTGCGGCGACTTGGACAGGAGCGGCAGCGGGAGCTTGCATAATCACAGGCTCTTTGCTGCGAGTAATGCGGATGTTGTGTTCACCCTCTTTAATTTCGATTTCTGCAATATCTGACTGTTCTACAATTTCGATTAGCTTACGAATTGAGCGAATATCCATGTCTTGTCCTTTATAGTTGTTCTTCTATTTTTTCTAATGCGGTTTCTAAAGCAAGCTGGTAGCCTTTGGTTCCTAATCCTGCAATAACGCCTTCTGCAATATCGGAAAAGTAGGAGTGGGACCTAAATGCTTCACGCTTGTGAATGTTGGATAGGTGCACTTCAATGAACGGAATTTGAACCGTGGCAAGTGCATCCCTGATGGCGACACTGGTGTGGGTAAATGCCGCGGGATTGATGATGATGTAGTAAGTGTCATCATCCATTGTTTGGTGAATGCGATCGACTATTTCATGTTCGGCATTGCTTTGAAAGTCTAAAAGGCGAACATTATGTCTGTCGGCAATTTCCACAAGACCGCTGATGACATCGTTAAGCGTTTCGTAACCGTAAATATCAGGTTCACGTCTACCTAACATGTTTAGATTTGGTCCATTAATGACAAGTATCGAGGCCATAAACACCCTTTAAAGTGTGGGTTTTGGGGAAGTTGTGTCTGAATTATAACGTAAGAGTGTAATCAACTCCATTTAAAACGGCATGAAAATTGAACGTTTTTGCGCTAAATGAGGCGTTCTGTTTTGAAATTATTTGAAAGTGAATTGAAAGTCGAGATGAGAACCATAAGCTAAATAGGGTTAGCTTACGGTTTATAACCAGCTTTATAGCTGCCTATCGTTTTGATAGGCCTTCTGTATCACGCTGACAAAGTCTTCAGCATTTTTGAAGCCAACGACGCGTTGTGCCTTTTGTTCTTGGCCGTCAGGTGTGAAGAATAAAATGGCTGGTGGTCCAATAATGCCAAACTGTTTCATTAGCGCTTTATCAATGTCATCATTGGGTGTGACATCTGCCTTAATAAGAGTTACGCCTTTAAGGGCGGTATGAACTTCACTGTCGGTAAAAGTCAAAACCTCCATCTCTTTACAGCTCACACACCAGTCGGCATAGAAGTCGAGCATGACCGGTTGGCCTTTTGCTAACTCACCTTGTAAGTCCTCGTAAGATTTAATGGTTTTGAACTCTAGCTTCTCAGAAGCAACTTGACCTTGGCCGCCACCTTGGAATATTTTTAAGGGTTGAAAGACTTGAGTGCTCCCACCTAGCAGGCCAATCATAATTATCGAGCCATAGATGAATAGAGTCAGAGCAAGACCTTTAACCAATTTCATCCAGCCTGATTTGTCTTGAGTTGACTCGAAAGCCCCCATATAGACAGCTGAAATAATCAATAGCATCGCCCAGGCGGCCATGGCTGCCTGGGCAGGAATAATGCGCTCTGCCATCCAGATGGCGACAGCGATCAATAGAACACCAAACACCGCTTTGACGTTGTCCATCCAAACTCCTGCTTTTGGCAGCAGTTTCCCAGCAGAAGCCCCTAGAAGTAGGAGTGGAAGCCCCATTCCTATACTCATGGCAAATAAGGCAACCCCCCCCAGAATGGCATCACCGGTTTGACCAATATAGATCAGAGCTCCTGCTAGTGGAGGAGCGACGCAAGGGCCAACAATTAGAGCCGATAGAAAGCCCATAATGGCAACACCGGTATAGGATCCGCTGTTTTGTTTGTTGGACATGCTAGAAATTCTGGATTGTAAGCTTGCGGGCAGTTGTAGTTCGTAGAAACCAAACATGGATAGCGCCAGCAAGATAAAGACGATACTGAAGCTACCAATAATCCATGGGTTTTGGAAGGCAGCTTGGAGGTTTTCTCCAAAGATTCCTGCGAGAACACCTGCTACCGTATAGGTGACAGACATGGCTAAGACATAAACTAAAGACATCATAAATGCACGGCGGGTTGTCAGTTGTTCTCCTTGGCCAACAATGATGCTCGATAGAATTGGAATCATTGGGAATATGCAAGGCGTAAATGCCAGTAGCAGTCCAAACACGAAGAATGTCAGGATAACAATCCAAACATTACTATTTTTAATAGTGTCTGCGATTAGGTCACTTTCAGAGAGATCCGATGGACTGCTGACGGTTGCCGTCGCTATGTTAGCTGGGGTATCACTTGGTGTACCTGTTGTAATCTGCGAGGCTTTCACCGTGATCTGTTTTTTAATAGGCGGATAGCAAACGCCAGAGGCTGCCGAACAGCCCTGATATTCAATTTCTACCGTGGTGTCACTGTTGATTTTGTTAAAAGGGAGCTGGCCAAGGACTTCGCCATGAAAAACGGTGGTTTTACCAAATAGTGGATCATCAATCTCTACTGGTTGGGGAAGGATTATTTTTGCGAGTGATGCATCTCCGTTGACGATGGAGGTTTTAATTTTGTCATGGTAGAGGTGATAGTCCTCAGCAATTGTCCACTGGACTTCCAGTATGCCGTCTTTATTAATAGAGTGTTGGAACGCAAAGGCATCATCTGCTTCTAATAGCTCAGGCTGGGTATTGCCTTGGTTTAAAAAACTGTTTAAAGCGGATAGTGAGCCAAACGAGCTTGTCGATGCGGTTGTTGTTTGAGAGGCTTCAGGGAGTGATAAATTGAATTTACGAGTCTGGGGCGGGTAGCAAACGCCGATTTTGGTTGCACACCCTTGGTATTTTACACTTAGCTCTGCGGTGTCAGCGGCACCAGAGTAGGGGATTGTTGCAGTCGCTTTGCCTTCAAAAACCTCTGTTTTTCCAAATAGGACGTCATCAACTAATTTAGCTTTTGAGAATTCTGGTGGATCTAGGGTTACCTGGCTGGCTGTGAACTCCATTTTGTCTTTATAGAGCTTGTAGTCATCTGCAATTTTCCATTCAACAATAATTTTATTGTCTTGTATTGTTGGCGCTTGCAGCTCAAAAGCTTGATCAACTTCCAGCAATTCGTCGCTTGCATGGGCAGCTTGAAATAAACTGGCCCATGTCACTAGGATCGTCAATAAGGTTGAGAGGGTAAGCCAGTATTTATTATGAGTGTTCGAACAAACTGTTTTCATATTATTCTCTTTTGTTGCTTGAAACGCTAAGCCTTCGTACCTATATGGTAACGGTATCATCTAAAATAGTGATGGGCGAGTCAATACGCGATATTGTCTGCAAGTCATTCAGTTCCATCATTATAATCTTTTATGATGATTAATAAATGAGACCGTATAGTGCGAATTTTATTACTTTTAATCTTTTTAGTGCCGATTGTTGAGCTTTATTTTTTGATCCAAGTTGGAGGTATGATTGGCGCTTTGCCGACTGTGTTGTTAACGATCGCGACAGCAGTCTTTGGTGTGGCTTTAA
This sequence comes from uncultured Thiosulfatimonas sp., assembly GCA_964547865.1. GTDB lineage: Bacteria > Pseudomonadota > Gammaproteobacteria > Thiomicrospirales > Thiomicrospiraceae > Thiomicrorhabdus. The sequence continues at coordinate 1,259 of CAZJPO010000095.1, read as the reverse complement.
TGAGAAGTCAGGGGGTTGCCACTATTCAGAAAGCACAAGTGGAAATGAACTCTGGACAAGCACCCCAAGCCACCATGTTTGAAGGTGTGTTTATTTTCTTGGGGGGCGTGTTGCTGTTTTTCCCGGGGTTAATTTCTGACTTTTTAGGTCTTGTCTTTCTAATCCCCTTTGTGAGGCGGTTTTTGATTTCTCAATCAATGAAAGGTATGAGGACTCAGACCCATTATCGCTCTCAGCGAGGTGAGCAGGTTTTTGAAGGTGAGTGGGAAGAGAAAGGAGCGGTTGAACCCAACAAGATTGAATCAGATAAAAAAGATTAGCTACTTTTGAATAGGGCTTCGTTACTCTTTTAACAGTTCCTTATAGCCCGCTTGATAGTCGGGGTAGATAAATTCATATCCCGCATCGAGTATTTTTTGGTTGGAAATACGTTTATTACTGCGCATTTGTCTTGATGATTCTTTGGGTTCCATGTGCTCGACATCTGGAACGCAGAGCTGCTCCGCCAGCCAGTCATACACATCGCAAAGCAGAGTTGGTTGGCTGTCCACGCCAATATAAAGCTGTTTTACCTTCTTAGCGTCTTTCTCAGCCACACCGACTAGGTGAGCTAAAATACCAACGCAGTCTTCCGAGTGGATTCTATTGCTCCAAATACCATCCATACAATGAGCTTTGCCTTCTTGAACAAGGTCGAGTAAGTGGGTTCGCCCAGGGCCGTAGATGCCGCCAAATCGAATTATAGTCGCGTCATAATCACAGCTTAGAGCCAATTCCTCTCCTTCAAGTAGGCGTTTTGTTGAAAAGTTTGAATCGGAAGTAGGGCTGGTTTCATCTACCATTTCGCCTTCATTCTGTCCAAAAACAGCTGTACTGGAGACGTAGAAGAAGCGTTTGATTTTTTGATCAGATAGATTTTTAAGGAGTTGCTTGACGCCTGAGACATAGGCTTGGTAGTAAGCGCTGTCCTTATATTTGCCAGCAGAAGCAGTATAAAAAACATAGTCAATGTTATCGGGAAGTTTATCTGTCGGCGTGGCAAGGTCGGCTTGAATTGGGGTGATGCTTGCAGGCACTTTAGAAATATCCCTTCGAATACCAAAAACTTCGTGTCCTTCAATGGCAAGCTTTTGACCTAGAGCACATCCAATTCCGCCACATCCGGCAATGAGTATTTTTGACATAAAACCTCCTGATATGTGCTGTCAGTATGCCCAAAAAAAATTGCGCTGAAAAGAGGTTAAAGTTAAAAGTTTATT
>CAZJPO010000094.1:0-8364 GCA_964547865.1 uncultured Thiosulfatimonas sp. | reverse complement strand
TGATTTCGCTCATGTCATTGACAATAACTGCGACTCTTAAGTCTTCTCGGTTATTGAGGATATGATTCAAAAGGGTAGTTTTACCGGCGCCAAGAAAGCCTGACAGAACGGTAACGGGTAGTCTTTTCATTGGGTCCCCTCCCTGGGTTTTCCGGTGTTTTGACCTGTGTGGTAGCCCCTAAAAGATTATTTATTATTTTAATTAGTTTGCTAGAGGGGACAGTCGCGTAAAAATAGCCTGCTTTTTCTCGATTTACCCTATCGGGCGTCGAGTTATTTGTGATTGAAAAACTTGCTACTAGCTTGCTATTAGCATCATTTCCGCGTCTAACGAGCGGTACCTATTTTTCTTTCTTCGCGACATTTAATGCAAAGCATTTATGGCGTTTGTTTCTCTATACTTTGATAGGATTCTAGATTATGGGTTCCGTTTTTACGGCGTCTTAACATCAGGTGCCTTAGAGCGGTTAAGTGAGGGAACTCAATCAGCATTCAGATGGTGATAGTGGCGTAAACTAACGGTTGATCTGGTAGGGCAATCGTTGTTAACCCGAGCATTAAAGGGGCATTTCTGGCTGAGGTAGTGAAGGTCAGCAAAGTGTGTTCTGGGTAATCTAATTTGGCGACCTTGGCAACGCCTTCGCCGACAAAGTAAGTCAGCAAGAAGAAGGCAAAAATCGCGGAGAGCAATAGTGGCACAACCGAAACATGTTCAAGCAGTTGGTTGATGTTTGCCGAGAAGATTAATCCAACCAATAAAGAGAGGGCCAAGGGAATTGCCAACTGGGTAACCGGTAAAGCTTTATCCATAAAACGGTGTAAAACAATTCGCAAAAAGATAGCCGCTAAAAGAGGTTGTAAAAACCATTCAATCATCGAGCTTAGATTGATTTCATAGTCAACGACAATCCCAAAGAGCCATAAATAAACTGGGAAAAGAATGATTTGGGTTGCCATATTGATCGGAATGAGGGCTGCACCTAATTCAACATTGCCTTTCGCAAGGCGAGTGAACCCCAAAAACCAGTCGGTACAGGGTGCCATAAAGTAGATAATTAGGCCTGTAAAGAACAGGGCTTCACCGGAAAGTAAAAGCGAGGCGACTACAAAACCAATCGTTGGAATTACAACAAAGTTAACCACCCAGCAGGCAAGACTTAAAAAACGCCATTGAGTCAGGCCTTTTAAGATACCTTTTACGGGGACTTCAAATAGCAGCAAGAAAACCAGTACTAGAATAATTGGATCAATATAACTCCCTGCCGAGTCGCCCAATTCTGGATTGGAAAATCCAACCAGAGAGCCAATCAATATTGCCAACAATAGCCCCGTGGTCATATTGTTAAATAAGTTAAAGACTTGAGAAAATGTTTGTTTAATCATGGGGAAAACCGTTAAATGGGGGGGTTAGAAAAAACACTCTTGTTCTTCACAGCATGAAAGATCATTCAGTAACATGCCAGCCTGTTGATAGTGCTTAAGGATCGAGGTATCTAAATCCATCTCTGCACCGATAATGCTGCAAGGGACAGCGAAGCGGCCGCGGAACTTATAGATAAAGCACAGCAGGATTGAACCGTGAACCAGTTTCGGGCCGGATAGGAACAGGTTTCTGTGAATTGTTGATTCGTCATATCGATCAACCAGCGGCATGCCTTCTTCTGTGTACTCAAAAAGGTTATGCACAGGGCCTAAATTAGTTTCGAATCCCGTACAGTTAATCGGCGTGCCAATGCTCTCTAGGGTTTCTCCGCTGGTTGAAATTAGCTGATAACCCGCTTCAGACTTTAGTACTCGCTCAACCTCAAAATTCGGTTTTAATTCGACTAGGTCTGAATTGGCCATCGACTCTAGGCGCTCACCGGTATATGGGCTTAATACCCGGCTGGGATCGTAGGTGTCTTGTTGACCGAGTTCATTATCAATCAAAGTGACTTTTTTGCCACGTATGGCCAAGTTATAGGCGGCATCGACCCCGCTCTCATAACCACCAATAACGGTGTAGTGTTCATCCTGGCAGTCATCCCAAGAGTTGATTTGACTGTTGTGTAAGCACAGATCGCTGCCTTCAAAACTACTTAGACGAGGGGTGCTGTATTCTCCTCCTGCCCAGATTAAGTATTCGGTGAGAATTTCTTTGCCAGTGTTAGTCTGAAGAATAAAACCGTCATTGCCTTCAGGAAGAACCTTGATCAGTGCTGTATTCTCTAGCACCTCTATTTGATAATGATTGACCACCATTTGCAGGTATTCAGCATACTCTTCACCACTCAGGTGTTCTTTTCCCGAACTAAATGCAGGAGAGGTATCTGGGGTTATCGCATTTAAATCAGTTTGGTGGTAGCCATTACTTGGGAAAGAGGGGGTGATCAACCGCATTTGCTGTGGCCAGTTTTTAAAGCTATTGCCGACGGTTTTCGCTTCTAAAACCATCATGTCACTCTGTTTGATACCCATCTGCTTTAGAAGTGCTGCGCAGCCAAGTCCGGCCGGCCCTGCGCCAATAATGGTGACTTTGGTTTGTTGTGTTTGGCCGGTCTTTTTAGCGGTCATGTCTGTTTATCCTGAAAAACTGAACATTCAGTTCTATTATTTTTATTTGGTTTGGTAGAGCTCTTCTGGGTTGATCATCGGCTCTGAATTAATCACAATTTTGTCGTCTTCAACTTCACAGTAGAAACAGCTTCTACGGCCAGTATGGCAAGCGGGACCGGTCTGATCAACCTGCAGAAGAATGGTGTCTCCATCACAGTCAAAGATTAAAGATTTCAGTTCTTGAATTTGTCCAGATTCCTCGCCTTTGCGCCAATAGTTTTGACGTGAACGAGACCAGTAGCAAACCCGATCTGTCGTTAGGGTTTCCTCGAGTGATTTCACATTCATCCAAGCCATCATCAAGACTTCTTTGGAGTCGTATTGTTGAGCAATTGCAGGAATTAAACCATCCTCATTGAATTTGATTTGATTCTGGATTTCTTCCATTGAAATCGAATCTCCCTTTGAAAAACTCTCTAGGTCTTTAAAGGTAATGTTAGCCATGGTGCTTCCTGTCTCGTTGACATAAAAATGATATGTTATAACATTTATAAAAGCTGTACAAAAACTTTGTCTGAAATATTAAGTTTTTTAGCTTAGGTTTGTAAGACGACGGCTTTGTGACTTTTTGCCACATGTCGGCGACATCTGGCAAAAAAGCTGAGGGGTTAAAGAGAGCTGTGACTAGTCATTCTTACTGAGTTTAATCACAACGGGAGCCAGAAGTAGCAGGGCGATCAAGTTGGGAATGGCCATCAATGCGTTGAGGACATCCGCTAAAATTAGAACGGTATTGAAGTAATCGGACAATGCGGCGCCGGCAAAAACTGCGATGACCCAAAGTATACGGTAACCGGTAATGATACTGGTTGTACCCGTAACATACTCTGCACAACGTTCACCGTAGTAACTCCAACCGACCAGAGTCGTGAAAGCAAAGATGGCTAAACCAACCGCAACGACCATGGCGCCTAAATTAGAACCGAGTCCCGTGCTAAAGGCGAGCGCAGTCAAAGGGGATCCGGTCTCTCCACTGTTCCATACGCCTGTTACCATAATGACTAAGGCTGTCATGGTGCAAATAATAATGGTATCGATAAAGGTGCCCAGCATCGCAATATGCCCCTGTTTTACAGGGTCATTGGTTTTGGCGGCAGCATGAGCAATTGGGGCTGTTCCCAAGCCCGCCTCATTAGAGAAAACGCCACGGGCGACACCAAACTGGATGGCTAAGATAATAGATGCCCCTGCAAAGCCACCAGCGGCAGCATGGCCAGTGAAGGCACTTTCAACAATCGTAGCGAGGGCAGATGGTAAAGCATCGGCGTGACTGATTAGGATAAACAAAGAAAAGGCAATGTAGAGAATCGCCATGAGAGGAACCAAAGTCGTGGCGGTGTGCGCAATACGTTTTATGCCGCCAAATAGCACTAGGCCAACCAGAACCATCAGTACGATTCCCGTTGTGGTGTTGTCTATGTCAAACGCCTCTTCCATCGCACCGGCAACCGCATTGGCTTGTACCATGTTGCCAATGCCAAACGCGGCAATCGTTCCAAATAAAGCAAAGGCAAAAGCGAGAGGTTTCCATTTTTCACCCAGCCCATTTTTGATGTAGTACATCGGCCCACCAACATGGCGACCTTCTTCATCGACTTCTCGGTATTTGACCGCTAACACGGCCTCGCTGTATTTAGTTGCCATGCCGACTAAGGCGGTGATCCACATCCAGAAGATTGCCCCAGGGCCTCCTATAAATAGTGCAGCGGCCACTCCAGCGATATTGCCTGTTCCAACGGTTGCGGCCATGGCGGTCATTAATGCACTGAAAGGCGGAATATCCCCTTCCTCTTTGGACTGGCGGCTTTTCCAGAGTAGAGAGAAGGCATAACCGAGGTTTCTAAGGGGAAGAAATTTGAGCCTTATGGTTAAGTAAACCCCTGTCCCCAACAATAGGGTAAGCATAACAGGCCCCCAAGCCCAGCTACTTGCTGTAGATAGAATTGAATTGATTGATTCCATGAGTACCTCATTCGCCATTATCTTTTTTGAATATAAGTTAACGACTTATCCGTAACTTGTCGAGAAAAACTGTTCTATCTGTCAATTAGTGCAGGCGTTAAGACTTGCGCTTTTTACAGTTAGGCTCAGTGGAGCATTCGCACTGGATATAGACTTGGTTGCGGCCACGAATTTTTGCTTGGTACATTGCTTGATCGGCTTGATGTATTGCATTATCAAGAGTCTGATGTATTTCAGGGACAAAGCAGTAGACGCCAATACTGGCGGTAATTTTTATCTCTTGATTGATTGGGGTTTGGATCGCTAAGGCTTCTATCTCTTGTTTTATATGGTTGGCAATCGCTTCAGACTCTATTTTTTCGAGTGCGAAAGTGACCACCATAAATTCTTCACCACCATAACGAATCAGGACATCAGTCGGTCTTTTAAAGTGATCTTTTAAAACCGAAGAAAGCGCTTGCAGGCAGATATCTCCGGTTTGGTGACCATAGGTGTCGTTGATACTTTTAAAGTGATCAATATCAATAAAGAAAATATTAAATCTTGAGCGACTGCGTTGCGCGGTGTTCCATAACAGAGAGACTTTATCATCCAATATTTTGCGATTGTAAAGCTGTGTTAACGAATCTATTTTGCTCTGTTCTTTATGGTAATTGTTGAGTTCGTGGAGTTTTTTATTCTTTTGTTCTAGCTTCTGCCTTAGTTCAACCTGTTCAGTTACATCCTTTTGAATACCGACGAAATGGGGGGTGTTGCCAGCTGAGTCTTTGATTGGAGAGATACTCAGTTCATTCCAAAACAGAGAGCCATCCTTGCGATAGTTTCTGAGAGTGACGAGGGTACTTGTTTCTGCTTTTATGGCCTGTCTAATTTGGTCAATCACATCCTGATCAATCTGTGCCCCCTGTAGGAATCGGCAGTCTTTTCCTAAAACCTCTTCCGAAGAGTATCCACTCAGAGCTAAAAACGCTGGATTAGCGTAAATGATTGGGTTTTCACTGCCACGGTTTTCAGTGATGATCAGACCGTCGCGAGTTGAATTTAGAGCGGCCATGTAAAGAGTTAGGTCAAGCATGTCAATGGTGCCTTACATAAATTGTCCTTGCCTATTACAACAAAAAAACACACGGGGTGTGTAGAATAACAAAAAACAATTTTATGAAGGAAAGGACATGACAATTCAAGTCGAGTACAAAATTTTGGATGAGCGTTTGGGGAAAGAGATTGATATGCCTCACTATGGTACCAAGGGCTCGGCAGGACTTGATTTAAGAGCTTGCATGGATGAGAGCTTAACCATTGAACCCGGTCAAACTGTTTTAATTCCGACGGGAATGGCAATCCATCTGGATGATCCAAGCTTAGCTGCGATGATTCTACCGCGTTCCGGCTTGGGTCATAAACACGGCATTGTTCTCGGAAATCTAGTCGGGTTAATCGATTCTGATTATCAGGGGCCTTTAATGGTCTCATGTTGGAATCGTGGGGATACGCCTTTCACTGTTGAAGTGGGGGAGCGAATTGCCCAGATGGTGATTGTGCCGGTTTTACAGCCCGTCTTTACCGAGGTAGAAGAGTTTGGCGATGAAACCGAACGCGGTCAAGGCGGTTTTGGCTCAACCGGAACCAAATAAGGTTTTGGTTAGAGGCTTCTACAGAACCTTGAAATTTTGCTAACAGCTAACTTCAATTGTTGTTCGTCGCTGGTATAAGCAATGCGAACATGGCTGTTAGCCAGATAGTTACCAAAATCAATACCGGGGGTAATCGCCACGCCTGTTTCTTTGAGCAATTCAGAGCAGAATGTTTGGCTATCACTCGTAAAGTCAGATACATCCCAGTAAAGATAAAATGCCCCTTGTGGTATCACCTTTATTTTAAAGCCAGCCTTTTTCATAGCTGTAATCAGGGTATCTCTTCTTTTCTCAAAAGTGGCGCGTCGTTCTTCAAGTGCACGGAGTGCATCTTGATCAAGCACTCTTAAGGCTCCGTATTGTGAGGGGGTTGGAGCGGCTAAAAACAGGTTTTGTCCAAGACGGTCTAACACGGGAATAAGATGATCTGGTGCGACCGCCCAGCCTAACCGCCACCCCGTCATTCCAAAGAATTTTGAGAAAGAGTTTATGACAATAACATTATCTGTCAGTTCTTGGTTAGCCAATATGGATTCAGCTTGGCGTTGGTATATTAAGCCCTGGTAGATTTCGTCAACAATTAAGTAACAGTTCTTTGCGGCTAAGAAATTGGCAATCTTAACTAATTCGGGTTGTTCAATGATTGTACCGGTTGGATTGGCAGGCGAAGCCACCATCACAACTTTAATGCCTTCGATCCAATTCTGTTTAATTAGCTCAAGGTTGAGTTGGTAATGACTTTCTGAAGTGACGGGAACGGCAACAATCTCTCCTTGAAGGAGGTTAACAAATTGTCTGTTACAAGGGTAACTAGGATCGGCCAGCATAACCCTGTCTTCAGGGTCGAGCACAGCGGTCAAAACTAATTGCAGAGCACTTGATGATCCAGGGCAGATCATAATGTTTTGGGCCGCGACTTCTGCCTGGTAAAAGTCGGTATAAAACTGGGCAAGCTTTTGTCTTAATTTTGGCAGGCCCATGGTTGGCGTGTAGTGGGTTAAGCCTTGTTTTGCAGCTTGATTAGCGGCCTGATTGATACAGTCTAGTGATGGGAAATCTGGCTCACCAATTTCAAGGTGAATCACCTCTTTACCCTGTGCTTCAAGCAGTTTGGCTTCACCGAGAATTTTCATGACATGAAAGGGTTCAATTGCGGAAGCGGCTTTGGAGATTGGGTGTGTAAAAGAGGTAAAGCTATGTGGGCGATTCATGGTTATATAGAAGGCTTGGTCTTTTTATCGGTTTAGTGATGAATTATAAGTTTAAAACGTCTGATAAAGATAGCTTTAACTTCGCTTTGACTGGGCGTTTAGTTGAGTCAAGTGGTAGAATATCTGGATATTTTTTAAATTTAAAACAAGGGGTTAAGATGCCATCATTTGATATTGTCTCTGAAATCGATAAACACGAACTGCAAAACGCAGTGGATCAAGCGAATAAAGAAGTAACGACTCGCTACGATTTTAAGGGTACAGACTCTTCTTTTGAACTTAAAGATTCAACGGTCACTCTAAAGACGGAATCTGATTTTCAGTTGAATCAAATGTATGACATGTTGCTGCAAAAAGCTAACCGACGCGGTATTGATGTGAAGTGTATGGACCCCAAAGACCCTGATATTCAATTGAAAAGTGCGAAGCAAGTTGTCGAAATGAGAGAGGGCATTGAAGCACCTCTAGCGAAAAAAATTATTAAAGCTATCAAAGACTCAAAAATGAAAGTTCAGACTGCTAACCAAGGTGACAGTGTGCGTGTAACTGGTAAAAAACGCGATGACCTTCAACAGGTTATGCAGATGCTGAAGGGCATGGAAGATTTGGATATGCCGCTGCAGTTTAATAATTTTAGAGATTAAGATGAAAGTACAAGACACTATGAATTTGAATAAAGAACAAGCTCAGAACATCGCTTCGGTTTTATCCGAGGCTCTGCCGTATATCCAGCGTTTTGCAGGTAAGACGATTGTGGTGAAGTACGGTGGTAATGCCATGACCGATGAGGCCTTGAAAAGAGGGTTTGCGCGTGACATTGTGTTGATGAAACTAGTGGGTATGAACCCTGTGGTGGTTCACGGCGGCGGGCCGCAGATTGGTAGCTTGCTTGAACGAGTGGGTAAAGAGTCTGAGTTTATTCAGGGTATGCGTGTGACGGACACTGAGACCATGGATATTGT
>CAZJPO010000093.1:0-8404 GCA_964547865.1 uncultured Thiosulfatimonas sp. | reverse complement strand
TAAATATGTCTCTACAATTAGAATCCAATAAACGTCGCACCTTTGCGATTATTTCTCACCCGGATGCGGGTAAAACAACCGTTACTGAAAAGCTACTTTTATACGGTGGTGCCATTCAGTTGGCGGGGGCAGTGAAGAGCCGAAAAACGGATCGTGCTGCGACTTCAGACTGGATGAAGATGGAGCAGGAGCGTGGGATTTCGGTTGCTTCCTCAGTGATGCAGTTTCCCTACAAAGATGTCATGATGAATCTTCTGGATACCCCTGGACATGAAGATTTCTCTGAAGATACATACCGTACACTGACGGCGGTAGACTCAGCCTTGATGGTCATTGATGTGGCAAAAGGGGTTGAGGACCGCACCATTAAATTGATGGATGTTTGTCGCCTTAGAACGACGCCAATTCTGACGTTTATTAACAAGTTAGACCGAGAAGGTCGCGACCCGATCGATTTGATGGACGAAGTTGAAAGTGTTCTTAAAATTGATTGTGCGCCAATGACTTGGCCGATTGGAATGGGAAAACGTTTTAAGGGGATTTATCACCTTTATAACGATACGGTTCGCTTGTTCGCACAAGCTGATGGTCAAAACGCTGCGGAAGGGGAGTTGATCAAAGGTTTGGATAATCCAAGACTGGATGAAATCCTGGGGGATCAAGCAGAAGAGTTGCGTGAGGAAGTTGAGCTGGTTCAGGGGGCGAGTCACGAGTTTGATTTAGAAGCTTTCCTGGCCGGTAAGTTAACACCTGTTTTCTTTGGTTCGGCAGTCAACAACTTTGGCTTGCAGGAGTTGCTAGATGGTTTCGCCGACTATGCGCCGACACCAAAGGTACGTGAGACAGAGAGCCGTTCAGTTGAGCCAACCGAGACTAAATTAACGGGATTTGTGTTTAAGATTCAAGCTAATATGGATCCTAAGCACCGTGACCGTGTAGCCTTTATGCGTATCGTTTCCGGTAAGTACGACAAGGGGATGAATCTAAAGCATGTACGCATTGGTAAGAGCGTTAAAATCGCTAAGGCGATTACTTTCCTCGCCAATAAACGAGAGCAGGCTGAAGAGGCTTATCCTGGAGATATTATTGGCTTGCATAATCATGGTACGATCAAGATTGGAGATACTTTCACTCAAGGTGAAGACCTGAAGTTTACTGGGATTCCAAACTTTGCACCAGAGCTGTTTAGACGAGCTCAGTTAAAAGATCCGATGAAGATGAAAGCCCTGCAGAAGGGGTTAACCCAGCTTTCTGAAGAAGGTGCGACTCAGCTGTTTAGACCGGTTAATAATAATGACTTGATTCTAGGTGCAGTGGGGATCCTTCAGTTTGAAGTGGTTGCTCAGCGCTTAAAAGACGAATACAACGTGACTTGCCTATTTGAGCCAGTGAATGTCAATACGGCACGTTGGGTTATTGGGGACCAAGCAGAGGTTGATAAGTTTAAGAAGAAGGTTACTGAGAATGTCGCTTATGATGCGGCTGATCAGTTAGTTTACATTGCACCTACGCGTGTCAATTTAAGCTTAATCGAAGAACGCTGGCCCGACTTGCAGTTTGTCGCGACTCGAGAGCATTAATGTTTCTGAACGAACTGAAAGAATAAAAAAGCCGGTTTTTAAACCGGCTTTTTTCGTATGGGCAGTTGGATTATAACTCGCCCCACTTCTTCCTTCTGCTCGGTGGCCTAAAGAACCTACCAAGTAAAAGGCCGAGTAATAAAACGCCGCCACCGGTCAGAAACCACTGGCGTTTAACAGAGTCATCTGATTGGTCAATTTGCTCTTTCATAATGGCATTTTGACTTTCAAGCTGAGATAAACGCATCTTCATTTGGGTATTTTCTTCATCCAGAAGAACAGCGTTACTTGAAATGTTTTTCAGCCTTTTTAATTCTTTTGTTAATTCGAATTTATCTTGTTTGATACTGGCAAGCGCGCTGTCGGTTTCGTCAAACCTAACTTTAAGGGTGTCGAGTTCGGTTTGAAGGCCGTTATACTTTTCTTCAATATCAGACGTTTTTTGAATTTGAGCAGCAAGGCGGTCTTTTGCCACAGGTTGATTTTGTAAAAGGATAGATGGCATCCAACCGGTACTCTTTTTGCCTTTTCTTTGGTATTCAACCTTGGCCCAGCCGTTATCATTCACTTCAAGAATTTTGACGGGGTGGCCGGTTTTAAGCATACGGCTGATCCTGTACTCATAGCCAGCTCCACGTCTTACAGGCACTTCCAAAGAATCGCTGACATAGTTGGTATAGCTTGCTGCTGCCGATACCGTTGCTGGGGACACGAAAACAATAGCGCTCATTGCAATAGCAAATGAAGCACCTAACAAGGTTTGTTGGGCGTTACATTTTTTCGATTTTTGCATACTGTGCCTCAAGGTTGTTTAATGCTGTTTCGTAGTCAGAAAGCTTTTGACGCTCTTTAGCCACAACGGCTTCAGGAGCTTTGGCGACAAACCCTTCATTGCTTAGTTTGCCACTTAGGCGTTTAATCTCACCCTGAAGTTTACTCATCTCTTTTGATAGACGAGCAATTTCAGCTTCCTTATCGATCAAACCTGCCATTGGGATTAGAACTTTCATTTCACCGACTAGGGCAACAGCAGATTCTGGAGCATCGGCTTCATTTTCCAGTTCAGCGATACTGTCTAGTTTGGCAAGCGATTGCAGATAAACGTAGTTGTTTTTCAACCAAGTCTTGTCTTTATCATTTAGGCCAGCTAGAAGCACGGGGAGTCCTTTGCTAGGGGCAATATCCATTTCAGAACGGATTTTACGTACCCCGATGATAAATTGTTTTACCCAATCAAGTTCTGCCATGGCGTCGATATCAATTTTGCTTTGATCTGCTTGCGGGTATGCTTCTAGCATGATCGTGTCACCTTGTTTCCCTGCAAGAGGGGCCACTGCTTGCCAAGCTTCTTCTGTGATGAAAGGCACAATTGGGTGCAATAATTTCAGTAGGGCTTCTAGTACTCTTACCAAGGTTTTTCGGGTACCGCGTTTTGCTGCATCAGAGAGATCCGTGTTTAGAATTGGTTTCGCCAATTCTAGATACCAGTCACAGTACTCGTTCCAGGTAAACTCGTAGAGTGTGTTGGCAGCCAAGTCAAAACGGTAGCTTTCGAAGTGTTTAGCAACTTCATCTTCAACTTGCTGTAGGCGCGAGATAATCCATTTGTCGGCGATTGAAAGTTCAACTTCTTGAGATTCATCGACACCTGTATCGTAACCTTCAGTATTCATCAGAACATAACGCGTCGCGTTCCATAGTTTGTTACAGAAGTTGCGGTAACCCTCAGCCCGGTTCAGGTCAAAACGAATATCGCGACCTGTTGAGGCTAGAGAGGCAAAAGTAAAGCGAATGGCATCGGTACCGAATGCAGGAATACCGTCGGCAAATTGCTTACGGGTTGCCTTGTCAATTTTGGCTGCTTTCTCTGGCTGCATCATGCCGTAGGTGCGTTTTTTCACTAGGTCTTCGAGTTCGATGCCGTCAATCAAATCGATTGGGTCTAGAACATTCCCTTTGGATTTAGACATCTTTTGACCTTCGCCGTCGCGGACCAAGCCGTGAACATAGATCTGTTTGAAAGGTACTTCACCCGTGAACTTCAAGCCCATCATAATCATGCGTGCGACCCAGAAGAAGATGATGTCAAACCCTGTTACCAGCACAGAAGTCGGGTGGAATTTTTCGAGTTCAGGTGTTTTTTCAGGCCAGCCCAAGGTTGAGAAGGTCCAAAGCGCAGAGCTGAACCAAGTGTCTAGAACATCGTCATCTTGATTAAGTGCGATATCCGCAGCAAGGTTATTCTTTTCTCTAACTTCCTGTTCTGTGCGGCCAACATAGACATTGCCTTGGTCGTCATACCATGCCGGGATTCGGTGTCCCCACCAGATTTGACGAGAGATACACCAGTCTTGAATGTTATTCATCCATTCAAAGTAGGTGTTTTCCCAGTTTTTAGGTACAAATTCGATATCACCATTTTTAACCGCATCAATCGCCGGTTTCGCCAATGACTCAACGGCAACATACCACTGGTCGGTTAGGAAGGGTTCAATAACCGCGTGAGATCGATCTCCGCGAGGCACCATCAAGGTGTGCGGCTTGATGTCCTCCATAAGGTCTAGTGCTTCTAGATCAGCAATAATTTTCTTACGCGCTTCATAGCGATCAAGGCCCTGATATTTTTCAGGCGCTTCTTCATTAATCGCAGCATCAATCGTGAAGATGTTCAGCATCGGTAGGTTGTGGCGTTTACCCATCTCATAGTCATTGAAATCGTGAGCAGGGGTGATTTTTACACAACCGGTTCCAAACTCTAGGTCGACATAATCGTCGGCGATAATAGGAATCTCACGCCCAACAAGAGGTAGGGTGATGGTTTTACCGATTAAATCTTGATAACGCTCATCATCAGGGTGAACCGCGACCGCTTGGTCACCGAGCATGGTTTCTGGACGAGTCGTCGCAACAACAAGATGACCGCTTCCATCTGTCAGCGGGTAGCGCATGTGCCATAAGTTGCCTTGCTCTTCTTCAGAGATAACTTCTAGGTCAGACACTGCAGTGTGCAGAATTGGGTCCCAGTTAACCAGTCGCTTTCCTCGGTAGATTAAGCCTTCTTCATACAGCTGAACAAAGACTTCTTTAACCGCATTGGATAGGCCGTCATCCATGGTAAAGCGTTCGCGACTCCAGTCTGGAGAAGCGCCCATGCGGCGAAGCTGTTTGGTAATCGTGCCGCCGGATTCCTCTTTCCATTCCCAAATTTTATCAATAAACTTGTCGCGCCCTAGGTCATGCCTTGATAAGCCTTGTGCTGCCAGTTGACGTTCAACCACCATTTGCGTGGCAATACCAGCGTGATCCGTTCCCGGTTGCCAAAGGGTATCTTTGCCCTGCATTCGGTTGTAGCGAATCAACGTATCCATAATGGTGTCTTGGAAAGCGTGCCCCATATGCAAACTACCCGTGACATTCGGTGGAGGGATCATAATGGTGTAAGGATCTGCTTCTGGGTTTTGCGGTTTGAAATAACCTTGTTTTTCCCAGGTTTGGTACCATTTGGTTTCGATAGTATTGGGGTCGAAATGCTTTTCCATAAAACTCTTAATTCTGCTCGTAAAATTTTTTGAATAATAATCGCGTGATTATAGCAATCAGACACCTTAATGTCTTAGAAAATTAGTGAGAAAGGGGTGAGGGATTGACAGGTTGAAAAAGGTTTGAGGGCCTTAAAATTATTTGACCGAATATTGATGGTGAAATCGGTATTCGGTCAGTTGGCTGGAGCCAGTAAATTACTGCTGTTAACTTAGCTGTTCAGCAGTTGGAGTACTGAGCCCCTAGATTGATTGGTTTGCGATTGCATAGCAATAGAAGCGTCTTGCAAAATATTTAATCGAACCTGCTCAGCGACTGCTTGGGCGTAGTTGGTATCCAAAATTTGACTTCTGGATGCTTGGCTGTTGATGTTTTGGGATTGCAAGTTATCGACAGCACTGGTTAAGCCATTTTGTTGTGCCCCAAATTCGGCGCGCTGTAATCCAATTTGCTCGATGGCGCCAGCAATTCCATTTAAGGCGGTTGCGGCATTGACGGGGTTGAGCACATCTAAACCATTTAGAGCCAGTCCCGCCGTGCTTTGATCGGGTAGGGCGAGTCCCGCAGTCGTCTCGCCTAACGCAATATTGATGTTGGGGTTGCTGCCATCCAGTAGGTTTTGGCCATTAAACTGAGTACCAGAAACGGTTTGATTAATGGATTCAAGGTTTTGCTGAAATTCTTGGTTGATAATCGCTCTTTGGCTATCATTTAAAGTACCGTTTTGGGCTTGGATAGCGAGCTCATTCAGTCGCTGCAAGTTGGCGGTAATCGACTCGCTTGCGCCATCGGCGGTTTGCAGTAACGAAATTCCATCGTTTGCATTTCTGGTGGCTATATCCTGGGTATTGATCTGTGACGTTAGGGCGGCAACAACGGCTTGGCCTGCAGGATTGTCAGACGACTGGTTTATGGCTAGTCCACTGGTTAAGCTTTGATTAACTCGATTTAGCTCAGGACTGTAGTTCAATGAAGAAATTGAGAAGTTGTTTTGAATCGCCATGATAAAATCTCCGTCAAACTAAACTTTTATTATTTTAGTTTACGCTTTTTAATTGGTGAAAGGAAGGGAAAATGTCTTGTTGTTCAAAGGGGTACTGTAATTTTAAGTTTCCAGATGGCCCGCCCATAGTTGATTATTCCGTCACTAGTTTGAGTGCTGAGTATCAGTTCTTACCCTATGGTACTTTGTTGGAACAGGGGGAGACGGTTCGTATCTGGATGGAGAACGGTAAAACCAAGGCTGTTTTTATAGAAGAGAAAATTCCTTTAGAGATTTCTGATGAGGGGCCGAAGGCGGTGTTTTCTGAACAGCAGAGAGATTTTCCGTGGCAGATTATCGCCTTTGATAGCGGATTCTCTTATGAAGACTTGATGGACTGGAAAAATAATCCTTTATATGCGCCAAATGAGCCGGCGGTACTTCTTAAGTATAACCATCCTATTGAGGTTAAGCCGAGCCTGAAAATGATCTTTTTAAAGTGGCTCTATAAGATTCGAAACCTCTAAAAAAGAAAAGCCCCGATTGGGGCTTTATTTGAGTCACCGTTTTTTACTGCATCACAAAGCGTTCAAGGTAGACGTCTTCGAGTAGATCAGGGTAGAGACGGTGTTTTTCTAAAATATCTCTTGCAACCTTTAAAACTTCTTCACGTAGCTTGTCAGGCCCATCAGGTGTTTTGAGTTTACTGTAGGTTTGGTTTCTCAGTAATCTATCCATGTCATTTTTTAGAATAGGGCGTAAATGCTCCATCTCAACTTCGACCAGCTGGGGATAGTAAGACATGAATTTAAAGTCTACGGCTAAGAATTTCGCCTTGCCTTCTCCTTTAAAGTTCACCACGTTTTTCATCATCGCAAAGTATTTAGGAACGCGTTCTGCAGGCGGTTCAAATTGTTTATATTTTGGAGAGTAGCTTAGTGGTGCTTCCTCCTCATCAGCTGCATAGGCTGTTTGCATACCTGTGCCAAGGCCTAAAAGAAGTGTTAAAAACAGTGTGGAAACCGTTTTCAGTAAGTTTTTATTCATGGGAGCCTCTTTCACTCTTTATACATTATTCCAAAGATAGCTTAAGCATATTCTAAGCCGGATCAAAAAAACAGTTTTAAATTGATATTGATTGGAATCTGATAGGAATGAGGCTTTTCTAGACAATAAAAACCCCGCCGAAGCGGGGTAAAACGTTGCGAGGAGCTCTGTTTTGATGGAAGTTATTTTGTGAATTCTGGGTAAGCTTCCATACCACATTCTGATTGGTCAACACCTTCGTACTCTTCTTCTTCAGAGACGCGGATGCCCATTACAGCTTTCAGAATACCCCATACAATCAAGCTTGTTACGAATACCCAAGCAAAGATTACGGCGATACCTGTTAGCTGTGCAACGATTGTTGCATCAGAGTTTGTAAATGTTACAGCGATTAGACCGAAGATACCTACCACACCGTGAACAGAGATAGCACCTACAGGATCATCGATTTTCAACTTGCTATCCAGAATAAGGATTGCTAGTACAACGATTACACCACCAACAAGACCGATTAGAGTTGCTTCTAGTGCTGAAGGAGTTAGAGGTTCAGCAGTGATCGCAACTAGACCCGCTAGTGCACCGTTAAGCATCATCGTTAAATCAGCTTTACCGAATTTGATCTTAGACATCAGTAGGGCACCAATTACACCACCGGCAGCAGCCATTAGAGTGTTAACGAAGATCATTGCAACTGCGTTAGCTTCCTCAACGTTCGAGATTTTAAGCTCAGAACCACCGTTGAAACCAAACCAACCTAACCATAGGATGAACGTACCTAAAGTAGCTAGAGGCATGTTTGCACCAGGGATTGCGCGTGATTCACCATTTGGACCATATTTACCTTTACGAGCACCTAGTAGAAGAACACCAGCAAGAGCAGCAGCTGCACCAGCCATGTGAACAACACCAGAACCGGCGAAGTCTAGGAAACCTAGTTCATCTAGGAAACCACCACCCCATTTCCAGAAACCTTGCATCGGGTAGATGAAAGATGTGAAAACGATCGCGAAAGCAAAGAATGCCATTAACTTCATGCGCTCAGCAACTGCACCAGAAACAACAGACATTGCTGTCGCTACGAATACAACTTGGAAGAAGAAATCAGACATACCTGAGTAGTAAGGTGCGTCATCACCACCAGCAATAACATCTGCAACTGCATTGTCACCACCTAGTAGGAAGCTAACACCAGGGAAGAAGCTAGAGACTGCTTCACCAGGATACATAATGTTGTAACCAACTAGCATGTACATAA
>CAZJPO010000092.1:0-8469 GCA_964547865.1 uncultured Thiosulfatimonas sp. | reverse complement strand
TGATTGAAAGAATCGCTGAGCTGGTGAAAGAGAAGAAGATTGAAGGGATTACTGCTCTGCGCGATGAGTCAGACAAAGACGGTATGCGTATTGTGATTGAAGTTCGCCGTGGTGAAGTGCCAGAGGTTATTATCAATAATCTCTATAAGCAGACGTCAATGCAGACCGTATTTGGTGTCAACATGGTTGCCCTGATTGACGGCCAGCCAAAACTGCTTAATCTGAAAGAGATTATTGAAGCCTTTGTTAAGCACCGACGTGAAGTGGTGACCCGCCGTACAATTTACGACTTGAGAAAAGCACGTGAAAAGGCGCATATCTTAGAAGGTCTAGCCGTTGCTCTGACTAACATCGATGAAATGATTGAGTTAATCAAAGCATCTCCAAGCCCAGCTGTAGCAAAAGAGCGCATGCTGGAAAGAGAGTGGGCAATTGGTTCTGTCGTCGATATGCTTGAGCGTGTAGAGATGAAAGACGTTCGTCCAGAAGACCTGCCTGAAGGGTTTGGTGCAGAGGCTGCGATTTACAAACTTTCACCTGTTCAAGCACAAGCTATTTTAGAGATGCGCCTACATCGTCTTACTGGTCTGGAACAAGACAAGATTATCGAAGAGTATAAAGAGCTGATTCAAAAAATTGCTGAATTCCTTGAGATTCTTCGCAACCCAGATCGTTTGACTGAAGTGGTTAAGGAAGAGTTGTTTGAAGTGGTTGAAAACTTTGGTGATGTTCGCCGTACAGAAATTGATTACAGCTACCAAGATCTGGATGCCGAAGACTTGATTGCAGTAGAGGACAGAATTGTAACGCTGTCGCAAGATGGCTATATTAAAACTCAACCTCTAAGTGATTACAGAGCACAAAAACGCGGTGGTCGCGGCAAATCGGCCACAGCGATGAAAGAACAGGATGAAGTCGGTCAACTATTTGTGGCGAGTACCCACGACATGCTGCTGTGCTTCTCTAACCGCGGTAAGCTGTACTGGCAAAAAACTTGGCAGTTACCGCTGGCAAGTCGTGGTAGCCGAGGCAAACCAATCGTTAATGTGCTGCCATTAGAAGATGGTGAACACATTACTTCAGTGCTGCCTGTAAACGAATTTGATGAACGCGTCGTCTTTATGGCAACCCGTAACTCAGTGGTTAAGCGTGTCGCGCTGAAAGATTTCTCTCGTCCTCGTGCAAACGGTATTATCGCTGTGGATCTGTTGGACGACGATGAACTCGTGGGTACCGCGCTGACGGATGGCGAACAAGAAATTATGTTGTTCAGTAATATCGGTAAAGCGATCCGCTTCAAAGAGTCTGATGTGCGTGTCATGGGTCGAACGGCTCGCGGTGTTCGCGGTATGAAGCTGCAAGACGGCGTTAAAGTCATCAGCATGCAGGTTGCCAAGCAAGAGGCGCTAATTCTAACCGCAACTGAAAACGGGTTCGGTAAGTGTACGCCGGTTGATGATTACTCAACGATTAACCGTGGTGGTCAAGGGGTGATTTCGATCAAAACCACCGACAGAAACGGTGATGTTGTCTCTGCGGTATCGGTCACACCTGAGCAAGAGATTGTTTTGATTACCAATAAGGGCACTCTGGTGAGAACACGTGTGGCTGAGATTTCAGTAGTTGGCCGTAACACGCAAGGCGTTAAACTCATCAATGTCGGCAAAAACGAACAAGTTGTTGGCTTAGCCGTGGTCGATATTGAAGATGATGAAGAGATCGAAGAAGATGCTTCAACTTCAGTAGTAGACGGCGCGGAAACGGCAACGGACTCTGCTGCCGAGACTCCTGAGAATGAGAGTTCAGCTGAGTAACCACTCTTAAAACCCATGTTAAGTCTTGGCAGCAAAGACTGACTCTTTTGAGAGTCAGTCTTTTGTTGTTTCAAGTAATCGGTTTTATCTAATTGAAAAAAAGTTTTATATAGGATTGAAGAAATAAAAATGGCAAGAGCATTTAATTTTAGTGCCGGTCCGGCAATGCTTCCAGAAGCGGTAATGACAAAGGCCTCTGCAGAGTTCCTTGATTGGAATGGCACCGGCATGTCGGTGATGGAAATGAGCCACCGCAGTAAAGAGTACATGGCAGTGGCAACTCAGATGGAAGCCGATTTGCGTGAAGTGATGGTGATTCCTGATGATTATAAAGTCCTGTTTATTCACGGTGGGGCTTCGATGCAGTTTGGTGCGATCCCTCTTAATTTAGCGGAGCAGGGTGATACGGTTGACTATTTTGATACCGGCGTATGGTCTGCGAAGGCCATTAAAGAGGCCTCTCGTTTTGCGAATGTGAATGTGGTTGCGGGTGGTAATGACGCTAATCCAACTGAGATTCCCAATCAATCTGAGTGGAAGTTTTCTTCTGACGCAAAATATATCCATCTGTGTTCGAATGAAACAATTACGGGACTTGAGTTTCAAGAAGACCAGTTAGAGGCGGTTTTTTCGCAAGGTAAGCCAGTGATTGCAGATATGTCTTCTAATATTATGTGTCGTGAAATCGATGTTAGTCAGTACGCAATGATTTATGCGGGCGCACAGAAGAATATCGGGCCATCAGGTCTGGCTGTGGTTATCGTTCGCGAAGAGCTTTTAGGGAAGGCGCGCAGCTCGACGCCGACACTGTTGAATTGGGAAACCTATGCCAATAATGAGTCGATGTTTAATACGCCGGCGACTTATGCCTGGTACTTGGCGGGCTTAGTTTTTGAGTGGATTAAAGAGTCTGGCGGCGTTAAAGCGATTGCTGAAATCAACCAACGAAAAGCACAAAAACTCTATGACTTTATCGATGCTTCGGCATTCTATAACAATCGAATTAAAACCAATGAACGTTCGTGGATGAATGTCACCTTTAGCTTAAAAAACAGCGAGTTAGATGCGGAGTTTCTTGAGAATTCTAAGACTTCTGGACTGTTGAGCTTGAAAGGTCACCGCGCTTTTGGTGGTATGCGTGCCAGTATCTACAATGCCATGCCTGAAGCCGGTATCGATGCGCTTATCGACTTCATGAAAAAATTCGAACAACAGCACTCTTAACCCAGAGATGAGTATTTAGATGGCTACAGAACAACAACAGTTAACAGAGATTAGAAATCAGATCGATACGCTAGATAAGCAGATACAGAATCTGATTGGTCAGCGTGCCGAGTGTGCACAAAAAGTTGCAGATATCAAAACTCAGGGCGGTAACGTCAATGCGGTTTTCTATCGTCCGGAGCGTGAAGCACAAGTTTTAAGAGCAGTGAAAGAGCGCAATGAAAGCCTGCTCCCTGATGTCGAGATGGCAAAACTGTTCCGTGAAATTATGTCCGCATGTCTTGCACTTGAAGAGCCTTTGTCAGTGGCATTTCTTGGCCCTGAGGGGAGTTATTCTCACGCTAGTATGGTTAAACAGTTTGGCTCTTCGGCTCATCCTTATGCCGTATCAACCATTGAAGATGTCTTTGCCGCGGTTGAAAAAGGTGAAGCAAACTACGGTATTGTGCCTTTAGAAAACTCTTCTGAAGGGGTGGTTAAGCAGACTCAGAATGAGTTGATCAACAGCGGCCTCAAGGTTTCAGGTGAGGTAGATATGGCAATTCACCATTGCCTATTATCAAAAACGACGGATGCCGAACAGCTTAAAAAAGTCGTGGCGCATCCCCAAGCACTTGGGCAGTGTGAAGCGTGGTTAAAGAACAACCTGCCTTGGGTTGAAGTTGAGCCAGTCGATTCAAATGCTTTGGCGGCTAAATTGGCTCGTGATGACAATAGTCTTGCCGCAATCGCTTCTGAGCAAGCCGCTCAACTTTATCAGTTGAACATCCTTGAAAGTCATATCGAGGACTTTAAAGATAATACCACCAAGTTTTGGGTGTTGGGTCGTGAAGAGACGCAGCCGAGCGGGGATGATAAAACAGCTCTAATTGTATCGATTCATAATAAGGCCGGTGCTTTGCTGGATATCCTAAGCTGTTTTAGCGAACGTGGTATCAATATGACTCGAATTATCTCAAGACCATCTACTGATAAGAAGTGGGATTATGTGTTCTTCATCGATGTGCTGGGCCATAAAGACGAAGACAATATGAAGCAAGCTCTACAAGAAGTTGAGTCAAAGTCGGCTTTTTATAAGTTATTGGGTTCATTCCCCGTTTCTCCACTTTAAGAAGGTAGATCAATGGCTCAGCTATTTTGTGATCAGATTCAACCACAAATCAATGATATCCATCCCTATATTCCGGGGAAGCCGATCAGTGAATTACAACGTGAGCTGGGTCTAGATTCAGTTACTAAGTTAGCTTCAAATGAAAACCCTTTGGGGGCGAGCCCGAAGGTGTTGGAAGCGATTCAAAGTCAGCTCGTCGATATCGCAAGATACCCTGATGGTGGTGCCTACGAATTAAAGAAGACACTGGCTGATTTTACTAAGGTTGACGTCGAGCAGATTGCCATTGGTAATGGTTCTAATGAACTACTGGAACTGGCTGCTCGTGTATTTGCAGGGCATGGCGATGAGGTGATTTATTCTCAGTATGGCTTTGCGGTGTATCCTATTTCAACCCAAGTGGTTGGCGCAACCGGGGTTGAGGTGCCCGCTGTAAGCTGGGGTCACGACCTTCATGCAATGTTGGCGGCAATTACGGATAAAACCAAACTGATCTATATAGCCAATCCAAATAATCCAACAGGTACCTATTTCAAGAAAGGCGAGTGGGAAGCGTTTATCTCGAAAGTCCCGCAGAATGTTGTCGTTGTGCTCGATGAGGCGTATCTAGAATACAGTGAGTCTTTTGTAGAATCAGGGTTTTTCAATGGCGTGGATTATTTAACTGAATACCCTAACTTGTTGGTATCGAGAACCTTTTCAAAAGCTTACGGTTTGGCCTCTTTAAGAGTGGGCTATATGGTGGGTTGCACTGAA
This sequence comes from uncultured Thiosulfatimonas sp., assembly GCA_964547865.1. Lineage (GTDB taxonomy): Bacteria > Pseudomonadota > Gammaproteobacteria > Thiomicrospirales > Thiomicrospiraceae > Thiomicrorhabdus. The sequence continues at coordinate 3,564 of CAZJPO010000092.1, read as the reverse complement.
ATCATTGGTTATATCAATCAGGTGAGAGAACCCTTTAATGTGAATCACTTCGCTCAAGAAGCTGCGATTGCCGCCATTCAGGACCAGGACTTTGTCGATCAGGCTGTTAAGGTCAATAAAGTCGGTATGCGTCAGATAACAGATGCACTGGATCTGCTGGGCATTGGTTATATTCCTTCTGTAGGAAATTTTGTCTGTATTGATTTGCAAGACAAAGCAATCGAGTATAATCAGCGCCTGCTTGAATTAGGGGTGATTGTTAGACCGGTTGCAAACTACGGAATGAGTGGTTATTTAAGGGTGTCAATTGGTACTCAAATAGAAAATGATCATTTTCTCGACGCCCTAAAAAGCTTACTAAGCTAGAAACTATCAGAGATTGAAGAGCAAGTGAATTGAATAAGCTAAATAAAATAACCATAATTGGCGTCGGTCTGATTGGCGGATCTTTTGCAAAAGGTTTGAAGAAAGCAGGGGTTGTTGAAGAGGTAGTCGGGTTTGGTCGCAACCAGTCTAACCTAGATAAAGCCGTTGAGCTTGGGGTAATCGATCGTTATACCGATGATATGGCTGATGCGGTTGCTGATAGTGATCTGGTGTTTTTAGCGGTGCCACTGGGTGCGATGCAAGGCTCGATGGAGCTTATGAAGCCGCACTTGTCTGAGAAAACCATTATTACCGACGGTGGTAGCTCTAAAAGCAGTGTGATTTTATCTGCCCAAAATGTATTTGGTAAGCTTCCAGAAAACTTTGTACCGGGACACCCCATTGCAGGTAAAGAACAGAGCGGTGTCGTGGCTGCAGATGATAAGCTTTATGTCGATCACCGTGTCATTCTAACGCCGACGAAATCAACGAATCAGAGTGCTTTGAATACGGTTGTTGAGGTTTGGAAAGCACTTGGGGCGAATGTCGAGCAAATGAGCCCTCAGCAACATGATGAAATTTTTGCTGCCACTAGCCATCTTCCACATATTTTGGCATTTGGTTTGGTTGAGCTGTTAAATGAACACCCTGAGCTCGGCGATGTGTTTCAGTACACAGCAGGTGGTTTTAGAGACTTTACCCGGATCGCTTCGAGTGATGTAGAGATGTGGCGAGATATCGCAATTTATAACTCCGATGCGATTGCAAAATGGTTGAAAAACTACGCAACGGCGATTCAGGACTTAACCCAAATAGTTGAAGCAAAAGATGGCGATGCCTTATATCAAAAGTTTACTGAAGCAAAGCAGGCTCGAGACCGTCACATCGTAAAAACAGACAGTTAGAACAAATAAATTTGAGAAAGAAATTATAGCTATGGCAAATATACAGTTTAAAGTCCAACCTGGTGGCACCATTAAGGGTCGAATCCGAGTTCCAGGAGATAAATCAATTTCTCACCGCAGCATTATGATGGGCGCGCTTGCAGAAGGCACGACTACAGTAACTGGCTTTCTAGAGGGTGCAGATGCATTAGCAACCCTTCAGGCGTTTCGCGACATGGGGGTTGAGATCGAAGGCCCAGAGAACGGTAATGTCACTATCCAAGGTGTGGGGCTAAGGGGGCTGAAGAAGCCAAGCAAACCCATGGACATGGGGAATTCTGGAACTTCAACGCGTCTATTGGCAGGTATTTTGGCTGGGCAAGATTTTGAATGTGAGTTAGTGGGTGATGCTTCCCTTTCTAAGCGCCCTATGAAGCGTGTAACGGATCCGTTGGCATTGATGGGAGCTGAGTTGATTACCTCTGAAGGCGGCACGCTACCGATGACAATCAAAGGAAAGGGTGGGTCACTTAAAGCAATCGATTACACTCTGCCAATGGCGAGTGCTCAGGTTAAGTCCTGTGTTCTTTTAGCGGGCCTTTTTGCTGAGGGGCAAACATGTGCGCTAGAACCTGCGCCAACCCGTGACCATACTGAACGTATGCTGAACGGTTTTGGTTATGAGGTGAATTCTGAAAAGCTTGATGAACAGCGAATGAAGGCTTGCCTAAAAGGTGGTGGCAAGCTGACAGGTCGCCATATCGATGTGCCTTCTGATATCTCTTCTGCAGCTTTCTTTATGGTGGCTGCAGCGGTTTCTAAAGACTCTGACTTGGTTGTCGAACATGTCGGAATGAACCCAACACGTACAGGGATTATCGATATTCTTAAATTAATGGGGGCTGATATTCAACTTGAAAACTTCCATGAAGTCGGTGGAGAGCCGGTTGCGGATGTTCACATTAAATATGCGCCGCTTAAAGGCATTCATATCCCAGAAGAATTAGTTGCCTTGGCAATTGATGAATTCCCGGTGTTATTTGTTGCAGCCGCAGCAGCTGAAGGGCAGACTGTTTTGACAGGGGCTGAAGAGTTGCGTGTGAAAGAGTCTGATCGAATTCAGGTGATGGCGGATGGTCTGCTAGCCGTCGGTATTGACGCTCAACCGACGCCGGATGGCATGATTATTAATGCTGGTTGTCAAACACCACAAAACGCTGAGGTTCAAAGTCATCACGATCACCGTATCTCAATGGCGATGACGGTAGCGGGGATTAATGCCGCTGCAGAAATCGTGATTGATGACTGTGCCAATGTAAACACTTCTTTCCCTGTCTTCTTGGATTTGATTAATCAAGTCGGTATGAAAGTTGAAGCCGTCGAAAAGACCGGAGCTTAAAAAATGAGTGATATTCCCGTTGTAGCAATTGACGGCCCGAGTGGCGTTGGCAAAGGTACCTTGGCTCAGTATTTGACCTGTAAAACAGGGTTTTACCTGTTGGATAGCGGAGCAATCTATCGAGCACTGGCCTATGGTGCGGTTGCCAATCAATTAGCCTTGGATGATGTCACTGCTTTAACGGCGCTGGCGACTCATTTGCCCGTTGAGTTTAAGGCAACCAGTATTATCTATGACGGGGTGGATGTAACCTCTAAAGTACGTACGGAAGAGGTGGCTGCGGTGGCTTCGACGGTGGCGGCCATTCCTGAAGTGAGAGCGGCTTTGATGATGCGTCAAAAGGCGTTTGCAGAGTCGCCGGGCTTGATTGCAGACGGCCGCGATATGGGGACGGTTGTCTTTCCAAACGCCCCTGTAAAGTTGTATTTAACCGCTTCTGCTGAAGTTCGTGCAGAAAGACGTGTTAAACAGTTGAAAAATCAAGGGGTTGATGCTAATATTGCGCGGACAACTCAAGACATCAAAGAGCGTGATGATCGCGATGCCAATCGAAAGACGGCGCCTTTGAAGCCTGCGGATGATGCAATCATCATTGATACTTCGGATTTAAACATCCAAGAAGTCTGTCAAAAAGCGGAATCTATTTTATGGGACAGAGGTTTGATGAAATAGGTCTTAAAGTTATAAGTAGATCTTAACTGATTGAAATTAAAAGTTTTTATGAGTCCCTGGTCTTTTTTGAAGATCGGGGATTTGTTTTTCTATCGACCTTTGGGACGTCGATTTTATTAATTGACCCGGTTGTTTGCTAAAAGCCCCATTTGACGCAAAGAGACGGTTTATAAAATTTTGGTATTTACATCCATGAGTGAATTATCTTTCGCTGAATTATTTGAAGAGTCTTTACAGCAAGAC
>CAZJPO010000091.1:0-8587 GCA_964547865.1 uncultured Thiosulfatimonas sp. | reverse complement strand
CAAACGCCTGTGGTGAAGTCACTTCATGCAGCAGCTGACGATCAATATAGATCAATGCCGTACCATCTTCTTCCTGACGAACCACATGGTCGTCCCACAATTTATCGTATAAAGTTTTTCCTGCCATTCAACCAACCCTAAAATATATCTTTTATTACTTTTTGTATTTTTAAAAACAATCAGAAATTATATCACTTCAAACACCGACAGACATAGTAAAATACGCGCTTTACAGATTAAAAAATAGATAAAAAATCAGTCAGTTATTGGCACGGCACTTTTCAAATATAAATGGATTTCTAATCAATGGCTTATTCAGTTAAAGAGGTTTTCTACTCACTACAAGGGGAAGGGTTTCACAGTGGTCGCCCATCAATCTTTTGTCGCTTGAGTAAATGCAACCTATGGACTGGGCGCGAACAAGATAGAGATGAGGCCGTTTGTCAGTTCTGTGATACAGACTTTATTGGCACAGACGGCCAAAATGGCGGGCGCTTTACGGACGCAGAAGCCTTGTGTCAGCACTTGTTGAAATTCTGGCCGGAAAACGCTTCTAGCCACCCTTTTGTTGTTCTGACTGGTGGTGAGCCGCTTCTTCAAGTTGACCAAACACTTGTCGACCAGTTACATAAACATAATTTCGAGATCGCCATTGAAACCAACGGCACCAAACAGCCGCCACAGGGGATCGATTGGATCTGCATGAGCCCAAAAGCCAATGCCCCAATTCTGTTGACTGAAGGTAGTGAATTGAAACTGGTTTATCCTCAAGATGACCTGATGCCTGAAAAGGTTTCCAGCCTAGACTTTGAGTTTTTCTATCTACAGCCAATGGATGACCCTGATCCAAAAATTTCTAAACAGAACATACAACAAGCAGTCAATTACTGCTTAACAAATCCAAAGTGGATTTTAAGCTTACAGACACATAAGCTTCTAGGAATTGATTAAACCAGTTTTAACTGCTGCAGATAATCTGCCACGCCATCTTCGGAATTAGATTTTGCTCGATTCAAATCCGGCAGAACCTTTTTCAACTCAGTACTGGCATTTTCCATCACCACACCATGACCCACAACTGAAAGCATCTCTCTATCATTCATTCCATCCCCCAGAGCCACAACTTGATCGGGATGCAAGCCTAGCTGCTGCATAATCATTTGCATGGCTTGACCCTTTGATACCCCCAAATTCATGACTTCTAGATATTCTGGCGAGGTAAATGTGATATTTAACAGCCCATCAAGGTTCTGCTTCAGAACGGTTTCCAACGCCACCAGAACTTCATGGTCAGCCGTAAAATAGATCTTATCAATATGCTCAAGGCTCATCTCTGAAAAGTTTCTAAATTGATACTCAAAACCGGAGGAGTGATGAATAGCAAGAAGCTGCTCGTGAGGCTCTTCCACCAACCAGAGATCTTGCTGATAGAGGTTACGGTGCACTTGAAAGTCATCAGAGAGTTCCAAAACTCTTTTAACCAACTCAGCTGGCATATGATTTTCATAGAGTAACTCGCCTGCTTGATTATGAACACGCCCACCATTCGAAGTGATAAGGCACATATCGACGCCAATCTGCCTAGCAAGCAAATAGACATCCTGATAGTGTCGACCAGTCGCCAACATAAACTGGCAACCGCCTTCCACCAAGAGACGTACCGTCTGAATGGTCTTGGTTGACAGTACATGCTCGGGATTCAACAAGGTGCCGTCAAGGTCTGAAACCACGAGCTCAATCCCCAATGGGTTCTCGCCTTGAACAGAAAGCTTTTCCATCAATGAACGATTTTCAGCTATTTGCATAATTTTCATCCAACAGCTCAATCAATCGAATAAGTTGATGCTCACAGCACCCGCTGCCCTGGCAAGCATAGGTTTTTGCAGTAATTTCTTCAAATGTCACAAAGCCATCATGATAAGCATTAATGACCTCCTGCTTAGGGACGTCATAGCAAACACAAAGGTTTCGGTCTAAATTCTTTACCAGTTCACGTGGCAAATCTGAAGGTTTCATCTCATTCATTTTTAAATTGTTTTCAATAAACTAAACACGCTACATTGCATCACGACTTTCAAGCTCTTTTGAGGATAAATATCGGACTATATGCGCCTCATCCTCAGCGTCGATCTCCTCAAACTGAAATGCTGTTCTTTTGGGTAAAGCAACCCCTCCTTGTTTTTGATAAACACAGGTGGCTCTGGCAAAAACAAACTCATCATCCAACTTAAAAAGGCTACAAATCTTATCACCGGGTCGATAAACTTTTTCTTGAGAAACCGAAAAACCACCCGCAGCAAGATTGACTTGATCTCTTGGCCACTGCTCATGGTGAGACAGAGCTTCATAGGATCGCTTCAGCCCTTCAAGAATAGATTCATATAGATTAAGTTTTTCGACCAACAATACAATCACTTTTGCCAGCCAGTTACCCTCCTTGGCCGCTCGATCCAAGCCATTGATATAGCTATCGTGAGCAAAGGGATTGGGGGAAGGTTTCTCATACATAAAGACCTTCCCTTTAACACTTTTTTCAACCACGTCAACCAATTCAAAAACATACTGTTCAACCCGGTTGAAGTAACCTTCCAAAAGAGGAAATATCTTTGACGAACGATCGGTATCCGGTAAATGAAGTAAACGGTTGGTTTGAAGCTTATGCTGATAGTCAGAGTGTTCAAAAACATCTCCACCTTGCATGATTTGTTCCAATAACCAAATCATCACCTCTAACTTATCATTTAACTGAGTAAACAGGGTTGCCCCACCATTTTCAACATACTTCGTCTGAGACAAAAGCGCTTGAAGCAATCGGTTAATTTTTTCAACTTTTTGCTGGTCACTATAATCAAATAGCTCTTCCTTTTGGATATGCAGACAATGCCTGTTCTCATCTTGAGATTCAAGGTAATAAGCAACCTCAACATCAAACCGAAAAAATACTCTCTTTTCTTCACTCATAAAACCAACAATAACTTAAAGCTAAAACAGCCCATCTTAATTTACTCCAAGCCCCTGATTTAGATTACGCTTAGTTCTGATCAACTCTTCTTCCAGCTCTATATTTTGTCTCTTAAGGTTTTCGTTCTGATCATTAAAATCGTTTCGATATCTAGCAATGGCTCTATACAAAAAAAATGTTAACAGTATCGAGACAAATACAGCCACTGACGAGACCAACCATAACAGACGGTTCATATATTTTATTTTCAAAGAATGCTGATTAATTAACTTATGCTTTTGAAATTCGTAACCTCTTTCTAAGACACTGGGGTAAAAACCACTTCCAAGAACCCAGGTGGAGTTTGGTACGTTTTTTACATAGGTTAATTTATCATCTATAAAACCCGTTTTAGGGTTGAGCCATCGATATGAAACGAACTCTTCAGCAGGGGTTTTGGCTGCTTTTACCAGCAGGTTAAAAAGCTTATGTAGATCTGAATCTTTTGTTTCAGACATATTTCGGCCAACAATATCTGGGCGAGCGTAATTTAAAAGCAAATCACCTTTAGAATCAATAACAAAGACATAATCAGAACCGCCTTTCCCCAGCTGATTTATTGTCTCTAACAAAATTGAATTTGAAATCTTGGTCGCCGTATCAAGAAACTCGGCCGAGCCTAAATACCAATCGTAAACACCGAGCCCTTTTACAAATGCCAGTTGTTTGAACTGTTTGCCATTGGGTGCTCCAGGCTTAGTAAAAGTATCCCATAAAAAACCTTCTCCACCATCTTGAGTCAGCTTAATCTCTTCTTGAATAACCTTTCGACCACTTAAATCTTTAAAATCGATGATCGACTTAGACGCCATCGCCTTTAGATACTCCGGACCGAGCCTTAAATACCCTTCAAAATCAACAATCCAAATATAACTTTCACCGCCGTTCCAAGAGAGTCCTCTCAAGGCCTCTACAATTTGTTTTTTTATCTCTTTTTCGGAGAGTTTGCCTTTATTCTCTTCGTAAATTCCAATCGCAACCTGCTGGGCATCATTCACCCTCCCACGAACCCGGTTTAACAAAGAATCGTCAATAATTGATTTATTGTAGTGGGACAAATCAACCAAATTGTTTACTTTGGCTCGGATTCTAGACTTTTCAGACTCGATGTAGTCCTGCTCAAGCTGCTGAATAGCTTGGCGGTGAGTATCTTCTTCCGTCTCAATAATTAAATTAAATAATACGAAAATAATAACCGGAATGAATAAAACAGGCGCCATTGACAATAGCTGAATGGATAACTGCAGTCTTTTCAAGAGCTCCCCCGAAATTTTCATCAAAAAAGAATAACTTAAAACAATACCAAATCTAGAAAACCTTGAACACAATAAATTCCCACCTAAAACAAAAAAGCACCTACTAAAGGTGCTTTCAATGCTTCATTTAATCGGGTCGCTATTTCTCGCGACCACTAATCGAAACATGGTAATGGGGGTCTTCAGAGACATTGACCTCAACAAGGTCATTCGCACCTTTTAGCAAGATCTGGCACTCTGGGCTCAAATGTTGCAAGACAAGTTTTTTACCCGTTGCTTGATACTTTTTCGTTAAGTTATCTATCGCTTCAATCCCTGTATGATCATAGACACGAGAATGCATGAAATCAATCTTAACGCATTCAGGGTCATTCTTAGGATCAAACATATCAATAAAGTTTTTAGCCGAAGCAAAGAACAGAGGCCCTTGAACCTTATAGGTTTTTACCTGTTTACCCTCAATTTCTTCTACTGATTGTTCCAACATAATACGTTGAGCGTGCTGCCACGCAAATACAAGTGCAGAAACAATAATCCCAGCAATAACCGCTACCGCTAAGTCAAAGATTACTGTCAATGCGGTCACCAAGACCATCACAAACGCATCCGTCTTAGTCATACCACGCATAATATTCCAGCTAGACCAGTTAAAGGTTGCAATCACCACAAAGAACATCAACCCCACCAACGCGCCAATCGGTACCATTTCAATCCATGAAGAGGCAACCAAAACAATCACCAATAACCCCATTGCCGCAGTAAAACCAGACAAACGACCTGTACCACCTGATTTCACGTTAATCATTGATTGACCAATCAGAGCACAGCCCCCCATGGTTCCAAAGCTACCTGCAGTACAGTTTGCCGCACCGAGTGCGATACACTCTTTGTTTGCTTTACCGCGCGTTTCAGTAATATCATCAATCAGCGTCATCGTTAACAATGACTCAACAGAACCGATAATCGTCAAAATGATTGCATAAGGCAAAACGATCCAAAGCGTTTCTAATGACCAGAACGTTGCCGGTAGGGTCGTAAACCAGCTCAACCCTTGGAAACCACCCTCAATACCATCACCATAGACCAGCGACTCTAAAGTACCGGAAACCGCTGCGCGATCGCCCACAGTTACCGCATTAATATCAAAGAAAATCACCGCTACCGAGACTAAAACAATCGCTGCCAATGCAGAGGGCACTGCCGTAGTAATCTTTGGCAGTAAGTAAATAATCGCCAAGGTTGCAGCAATAATCATCAACATGATATTTAAACTCGCGCCAGTTAACCAAGCACCATCAGCGTCTTTAAACTGGGTAAATTGAGCCACCAAGATAATCAAAGCTAAACCATTTACAAAACCGAGCATGACCGAGCTGGGCACCATGCGGATAAACCGCCCCCACTTCATTACCCCAATAACAATTTGGAACACCCCCATCATAATGACAGCTAAGAACAAATAAGAAGCGCCGTGTTCCATCACCAAATGCATCATAACAACAGCCAAAGAGCCCGCCGCCGCTGTAACCATCCCCGGTCTTCCACCAAACAGAGAGGTAATAATTCCAACAATAATTGCAGCATACAAACCGACCAGAGGGTGAACTCCAGCCACAAAGGCAAATGCAACCGCTTCAGGCACCAGTGCCAATGCAACGGTGATGCCCGAAAGGGTATCATTTTTATAAACATGCCAATCAAATGGCTGGCTTGGATTGCTCATAGATATTCCTCGAAGCCGAATCTTCACTAAGGGCTTGGATATAGAGTGTTATTGCTTTTGTTCTAGAGCTTTGGTAAAAACCTTAGTCGCGCCAATCTTCGTAATGAGTTCGACGAGAATTTTTAGCATGGCTATAGGGCAAAAGAGATGGCGCTATATGCGAAATCCCTAAGCGAGGATTCAGTTTAAATTTTAAGTGGTGCAAATTCTAACAAAAACCCAGTACAATTTCTGACTAATGGGATTAATCCCCTTGATAACTTAAAGATAAAAAAGGAAAAAACATGTGGATTCATCACATCGGTGAAATTGCCATGGGCATTATGATCTTTCTATTAGTGGGTCACTTTGGTTCGAGTTTTTATATGAAATACAGAAGAAGAAAGAAAAGAGAAGCTGAGCAAAAACCAGAAGAAAAAGAATAAAACAAATAAAAAAAGCCGTTTAAAAAAACGGCTCTTAATTTTAGAAGACCTGTCCGGCCTCCAATTATTCAGCAATATATGAACAGCAGTAGTCGGCAATATTGTTTACCTTAATGCCAAACTTAGAGTTTGCAGGCACATCAAAACTTGAACCATTTGCAATCGCCTGCCACTCCGTTTCACCCGGAAGTAAAACCTCAACGTCGCCCGACATCATTTCCATGTTTTCAGCTAACTCAGTGCCAAACTCATACTCACCTGGCATCATAATACCCAGCGTCTTTTTAGACCCATCTGCAAATAAAACCGTGCGACTGGTTACTTTTCCATCGAAATAGACAGAAGCTTCTTTTAGAACGGTGACATTATCAAATTTAGACATATTATTCCCTTTATAAAACAACGCAATAATTGCGCGCTATTCTACACCGATTTTCTCTTGGGTTCTTTGCATAAAGTACGTCGCCATAAAGATTTCTCTAATAAACAGGCTCAAGGACAGCATAAAGGCAGCCATTCCTGTAATAAATAGAGAGGCAATCAACCAGCCACCATTAAAGGCAAAAAAAGAACTCATAAATAGAATCATAATGACCGAGGCGACCAACAATCCAGTCAAGATACAGAACAGAATGGCCAAATTCATGTTTTTGGCACGTATCCTCAAATACCCCCTTTGCAACTTCAATGCATTGAGAGTATCCATCGACACGTCTGAAGCCCGTCGTTGTTTTTCTGAGGGAGCTTGGTTTGCCTCAGTGATTTTAATGTTCAAACGTTCAATTCGATCAGTGATTCTCGCCAGCCTCCCTGACAGCACACCGAGGATGGCACCGACCCCAGCAATTAAAAACACTGGCGCAACAGAGAGCTGTATCAAATGAGAAACCATATCAACAGCCGTATCTTCAACCGGAAAAAACATATTAAAACACTCTATTTTCTGACGTGGTCTTCGCCAATAAACTCAATTTGGTAACCATCCGGATCTTCAGCAAAAGCAATAATAGTTTTACCGGCATTCATCGGCCCCGCTTCACGAATAATTTTACCGCCACTATCTTTTACCGCATCCGCTGCCTTGTAAACATCAGGCACTTCTACAGCAATATGTCCATAACCACCGCCGATATCGTAGTGATCAACTCCCCAGTTATAGGTCAACTCAAGAACGGTATTTTCTTCTTCACTGCCATAGCCTAAAAAAGCCAGCGTGAATTCTCCCTTTGGGTAGTCCTTTTGACGCAATAGCTGCATGCCCATCACTTTTGTATAAAACTCAATCGATTTTTCCAAATTGCCAACACGCAACATGGTGTGTAGTAATCTCATTATTTTTCCTCAGACTTAGGATTTGAACTTAAAAAGAGTAAATAGATTAGGGCGAAAGGGCCAAAAACTGACCCCATTGTTCCCCAAAATACAGGAGATCGCCTCTTGTATTTGGCTAAATAGTGGCACAGAAGGCCACTAGTAATCATGGTAAGAATCAATACGATATGTACGATCATCACGCTTTAGCCAATGCCACCCGCGTTGGTGGCTAACGATAGATTAATTATACAGAAACCGCTTCTAACGCCTGCTCAATATCGGCAATAATGTCATCGACATGCTCAATACCAATTGAGAGACGCACTAAGTCTTCAGAGACACCTGCCTTAGCAAGCTCTTCCGGGCTTAACTGCCTGTGTGTCGTGGTTGCAGGGTGGCAAGCCAGGGATTTAGCATCTCCAATATTCACAAGGCGCAGAATCATTTGCAGCGCATCAATAAATTGCGCCCCGCCTTCACGGCCACCTTTGACACCAAAACTCAAAATACCCGATGCTTGGCCACCACAGGTTTTCTGACAAACGTCATGGTATTTATCGCCCTCTAGCGCCGCATAGTTCACCCAAGAAACCTTTGGATGATTTTGCAGGTAGGACGCTACTTTTTCTGAGTTTTCACAGTGGCGTTCCATACGCAGTCCCAGTGTTTCTAGACCTTGTAAAATCAAGAAAGCACTCTGTGCTGACAGCGCAGCCCCCGTGTTACGCAGTGGCACGACTCGGCAACGCCCAATAAATGCCGCAGGCCCAAGCGCCTCTGTATAAACCACACCATGATAGGAAGGATCGGGTTCATTTAACATCGGGAAGCGCTCTTTATGCGCTGCCCAATCAAACTTACCGGAATC
>CAZJPO010000090.1:0-8593 GCA_964547865.1 uncultured Thiosulfatimonas sp. | reverse complement strand
ACAAAATAATTAGAGAAGTCTATATAAGCAGCCGAAGTTATGTTTATCTGGCGCTGGATTTAGAGAGTTCTAAAGAAGTTATACTAAAGTTTCCCTCCATGGAAGGGCGAGAAGAAAAAGGCTATATGGGACGCTTTCTAATGGAGGAGTGGATTGCTCGGCGTATCGATAGCTCCCATGTTTTAAAGGCTTATGCTCCTGATAGAAAGCGTCATTATCAATATATCGCGCTCGAGTATATCAAGGGTAAAAATTTAGATCAGTGGATGCGTGATAACCCTGATCCAGATCTAGATACCGTGAGAGATATCACTGAACAGATCGCTAAAGGCTTGTTAGCTTTTCACCGTCAGGAGATGATTCACCAGGATTTACGCCCCAATAATGTGATGATTGATGAACAGGGTACCGCCAAAATTATCGACTTTGGTTCGACTTATGTCAGAGGGATATCTGACGATAGTGGGCGTTCTGAAATATTGGGAACCGCAGCGTTTACCGCACCAGAGTACTTCTTGGGACAGGGTGGTTTTTTCAGGTCTGATCTCTTCTCTTTGGCTGTTATCACCTATCAAATGTTAACTGGCAAGCTGCCATACGGTAACCAGGTTGCGCAAGCCAGGACTAAAAATGCGCAAAACAAACTGAGTTACCAAACCGTACTCAATGATGACCGTGAGATTCCTGCTTGGGTTGATTTCGCCTTGAAGAAAGCCCTTGCTCCTGATCCCCGCAAACGCTATGCAGAGCTATCGGAATTTACTCATGATCTAAGGCATCCCAGTACAGAGTTCTTAAATAAAACTAAACCGCCAATGATGGAAGAAAACCCGCTGTTGTTTTGGAAACTTACCAGCCTGGTGCTATTTATCATGGTGGTCGCTTTAATCGCAACCCGATAATTCACGCAAAATAGAGTCTCATTTTTGTGTGACCTCTTTAGTCAGCGCTGACTAGTCAAACTTGTGCTCAATCCCGCCTGATTGGGTTTGGGTTTATCCTCTTTTTTATTCAATACTGGAGAAAAACTATGATGACAAAAACTGAAATGACAGAAACCATTATCCTTGCAAAAACTGAGAAAGGTGTAAGCTGGGTAGAAATTGCTGAGGTTTGTGGTTTAGGTGAAGTTTACGCCACATCGGCCTGTTTAGGAATGAACCACATGGATGCTGAACCGGCTGAAAAATTGGTTGAGTTTTTAGGGTTGGACGCAGAAGTAACTGAAGCCCTTAAAAGTTTTCCAACCAAAATATTTGATCAAACAGTACCGACTGATCCACTTCCATACCGTTTTTATGAGATTGTAGGGGTTTATGGCGAGACATTGAAAGAGGTCATTCAGGAAAAGTTTGGCGACGGCATTATGAGCGCAATTGATTTTTCAATGCATGTCGATAAAGAGAAGAATCCAGCAGGGGATCGGGTTGTCATTACGATGAATGGAAAGTTTTTACCTTATAAATCTTGGTAGAGCAGGCCTGTATTTAACCAATATCTCTCAGGCTGTATCTGGTCTGAGGGTTCAAATCCCTCACTTGTTAAAGTTTAAGTTGCTAGAAAGCTTTTTCCTGCCCAAATTCCTAAGGCTACGGCAATCAAGCCAGTAATCACACTCACCGTAATATTGAGAAATGCTTTCAGGTATTCACCTGACTGTAAAAACAGGAAGGTTTCATGGGAAAAGGTAGAGAAGGTGGTAAATGAGCCTAAAAATCCGACAATAATAAAGGTTCGCATCTCAACACTGAGGTGGACTTTATCAATAAATAACATTGCTAAAAAGCCGATGATAAAGGAACCAATTACATTAACCGTTAGAGTGCCCCATGCAAAGTCTCTTCCCATCCAGTCATAAACTTGATTAGAGACGATAAAACGAGCCCCTGCCCCGAAAAAACCTCCCAGTGAGGCGGCTAATAATTGTGCGATATGAAAGCTCTGCACGATTGATACCTCTTAAATAATCAAGACTAAAGCGGTGCTTTTATGAGTAGGAAAGAGGTGTTGTTTTGCTATTCAACAAATCCCATACTTCATCAAAAGCGTCACTGCCGATGAGCATTCTATGAAGTTTGTGGGTTTGTTTATTGGCGGCCTTTAATTTGATTTTGTTTACCCCTGTCATTTCAATGCTTTGAATTTCGTTGTATTTAATGGTTTTGGCTTTATGCATTGGATGTTTTATTTCCATTTCATCATTTCGTAAAACGAGGAAGGGGATCGTTTTTTGTTGCTGAGCCACTTTTATAAACCAGTAGTTGGTGAAGAGGATAAATGCTAACAATAGAGCAATCATTGGCCAGGCATCAGTAAAGCGCAAGCCTTCTTTGTCCATGATAGCGAAGGGAATGAAGAGGTAAGTCCAGGTTGAAATGGCGTAAACCTTAGACATCATTATTCTAGCTTCGGTGACGTAAATTTTCTGTTCCATACTGCCCTCAATAGATTTAATAATATAGAGATATTATTGAAACAGCACATACTGCGCCATAGGGTAGGGTTATATTTTTATGGGGCGTAAAAATGGCTTTTATGGCCTGTTTATAGGGTTGTTAGCTTTTGTTGTTTGTTGAATTTTTTTGACATTTAATGGTGAATACTGTGCTGGAGGATAGATAGGAAGGTTTTTTTGATCGATCTCGGTTGGTAATGTTCCAATGTGGTGCAAAAAGTATTGTGCTAGTATTGTGTTTATTGAAAAGGTATATGTTGCGTTTATTTAACTTGTTGAAAAATAAAGTTATTGCAGGTTTTTATTGTTTTTGGCATCTTGATTGCTAATAGGTATTGAATTAATTTAATTTGATCTGTTGTTGGGTCGCACTGATTAACTGTGTCCGGCAATTGTCTATCTCATTCCGGGCCTTATAAAATTTTTAAGGTTTGCAATGCAGCAAAAACTAATCGTCATTGGTTCCGGTATGGTCGGCTCACGTTTGATTGAACGTGTCTTAGCCGAAGCACCTCAGCGTTATGATGTCCGCGTGTTCAATAAAGAGCCGACCGGGGGTTATAACCGCATCATGCTTTCCCCAGTGCTGTCTGGTGAAAAATCAATTCCTGAAATCATGACACATGATCAAGACTGGTTTAAGTCGCGTTCTGTAAAGCTACACACGGGTACTGAAATTGCACAGATTGATACCTATAATCAACTTGTAAAAACCGGTTCAGGCGATAAACATCCCTACGATAAGCTAATACTTGCTACCGGTTCAAAGCCTTTCATCCTACCAATAGAAGGTAGTCAACTACCAGGTGTGGTCACATTTCGAGATATTCGCGACGTAAATCGAATGATTTCCGCGAGTAAAACTCAAAAAAGTGCCGTAGTGATTGGTGGTGGTCTTTTAGGTTTAGAGGCTGCAAGTGGTCTGTCTAAGCTTGGAATGAAAGTCACTGTATTGCACCGATGTGATGTTCTCATGAATGTACAGATGGATGCGGTTGCCGGTGATCTCCTTAAAGAATCTCTTGAAGATTCTGGTATTTACTTTGAAATGCAGGCCAATACGGTTCGCATCTTGGGCGAAGAGTTTGTGACTGGCGTCGAGCTTGAATCGGGCAAATTCATTGAAGCCGATTTGGTTGTGATGGCAGTTGGAATCCGTCCAAATGTTGGTTTGGCAAAACGAACGGGTTTAGAGGTTGGTCGCGGCATTCTGGTTGATGATCAACTAAAAACTTCAGAAGAAAATGTCTATGCACTTGGCGAGTGTGTCGAACACCGAGGTGAGCTTTATGGGCTAGTTGCACCTCTTTATGAACAAGCCGATGTATTGGCTAAAACACTGGTTGATGAATCGGCTGCCTATTTAGGGAGTGTGGTTTCAACCAAACTAAAAGTTACCGGGATTAATCTGTTTTCAGCCGGTGATTTTCACGAAACCGAAGAGACACAATCTTTGGTTTATCAAGATTTCGCAAAACATATCTATCGCAAAGTCGTACTCAAAGATAACAAAATCCAAGGCACGGTCATGTTTGGAGATGTCTCGGGTTCTAACTGGATTTTTGAAAACCTAGTTGAGCAGAACGACATGTCCGCATACCGCGATACTTTGGTATTTGGTGAAGGTTTTCAGCCTTCGCAAAGCAGCATCTTATAAGGGGGTCAAAAGATGTCAGGGTCAACGAAACAAAAAATAGTGGTGATTGGTAATGGCATGGTCGGCCATAGCTTTATCGAAAAACTGGTCGCTAGTGAAGGTTACGATAACTTTGAGGTTCACACCTTTTGTGAAGAGCCTCGAGTCGCTTACGACAGGGTTTATCTATCGTCATATTTTTCTGGAAAAACAGCAGAAGATTTATCGCTTGTCAAGCCCGGGTTCTATGAAGAGAGCGGCGTGAATATCTATATAAATGACAAGGCCGTTGAGATTGATCGAGATCAGAAAGTGGTCACTTCTGAAGCGGGTGTTGGCATTGAATATGACAAGTTGATCATGGCGACGGGTTCCTATCCGTTTGTACCGCCGATTAAAGGTAACGACCGGGAAGGTTGCCTGGTCTATCGAACCATTGAAGATTTGGATGCGATGAAGGAAGTGGCAGCCAAAGGTAAAGTTGGTGTGGTTGTTGGAGGCGGACTCCTTGGACTAGAAGCTGCGAAAGCTCTGGTTGATCTTGGCCTAGAAACTCATGTGGTTGAGTTCGCGCCAAGATTGATGCCGGTGCAGTTGGATGATGGTGGGGCTGCCCTTTTAAAACGTAAGATTGAGAATTTAGGTGTGACCGTTCACACCTCTAAAGCCACGACTGAAATTATTGATGGTGAGAGTTGTATCAATAAGATGGTCTTTGCCGATGGCGAAGAGCTAGAAACCGATATGGTGCTGTTCTCCGCCGGTATCCGCCCGCGCGATGACTTAGCGAAGCAGACGGGTTTAGAGTTGGGGCCAAGAGGCGGGATTCAAATTAATGATCTTTGTAAAACCTCTGACTCTGATGTGTTTGCGATTGGTGAGTGTGCACTTCACGAAGGCATGATTTATGGTTTGGTCGCGCCGGGTTATGCCATGGCTCAGGCCGTTGTGGATCAGTTAAATGCCGAACCTGCAGCCTTTAAGGGCGCTGATATGAGTACCAAACTCAAGCTAATGGGGGTTGATGTCGCCTCTATTGGTGACCCGCATGGTAATGATGAAAATGCACTCTCTTATGTTTATGAAAATGGCCCTGAAGAGGTCTATAAAAAGATTGTCGTTACTCCGGATGGTAAAAAACTACTGGGTGCCGTGTTGGTTGGGGATGCCGAAGACTTTGGTAACCTTTTGCAGCTGATGCTCAATGATATGGAGCTACCTGAGCACCCAGATATGTTGATTCTACCAAACCGTGATGGCGGTGCTACCGAGTTGTTTGGTCCAGATGCCCTGCCTGAAACTGCACAGATCTGCTCGTGTTTTGATGTTTCCAAAGGGGACATTGCCAATGCGGTTGAAGGTGGCTGTGCGACTATGTCTGACGTTAAGGCCTGCACGAGTGCCGGTACGGGTTGCGGAGGTTGCGTTCAACTGGTAACCAGTGTTCTTAATAGTGAATTAGAAAAACGCGGGGTAGAGGTTAATACCGATATCTGTGAACACTTTGGGCATACTCGCCAAGAGCTTTATCACATCTGCAAAATTGAAGGGATCAAAGACTTCGATACTTTAATCAGTAAACACGGTAAGGGCAGTGGTTGTGAAGTTTGTAAGCAGGCAGCGGGAAGTATTTTTGCTTCGTTGTGGAACTCCTATGCTCTGGAGGAGGACAAAATTCCTCTACAGGACACCAATGATAACTACCTTGGAAATATGCAGAAGGATGGAACCTACTCGGTCATCCCTCGTGTTCCGGGTGGAGAGATTACCCCAGATAAACTGATTGTTTTGGGGAGTGTCGCCAATAAGTACAAGCTCTACACCAAAGTAAACGGTGGTCAGCGTATTGTCCTGTTTGGTGCTCAAATGAATGACCTGCCAGCGATATGGAAAGAACTACTTGATGCCGGATTTGAATCAGGTCAAGCGTATGCTAAATCGCTGCGTACGGTTAAGTCTTGTGTAGGCTCGACCTGGTGTCGTTTTGGGGTTGATGACTCTGTGACGATGGCGATTGATATGGAGAACCGTTATAAGGGTATTCGTTCCCCTCACAAGATGAAAATGGGGGTTTCTGGTTGTACACGTGAGTGTGCCGAGGCACAGGCTAAAGATATTGGCCTGATCTCGACAGAGAACGGTTGGAACCTCTATGTCTGCGGAAACGGGGGAATGAAACCTCGCCACGCCGATCTTTTTGCGACAGACCTGTCTAAAGAAGAGGTCTTTAAATACGTTGATCGCCTATTGATGTTCTATATCAAAACGGCGGACAGGCTTCAGCGTACCGCGACCTGGATGGAAAACCTAGAGGGCGGTCTGGACTACCTTCAAGATGTGGTTATTAACGACTCTTTGGGAATGGGAGACGAGCTCGAAGCACAGATGGCATCACTTCGTGAGACCTATCGTTGTGACTGGCAAACAGCTATTGAAAACCCTGAATTCACTAAACGTTTTAAATCCTTTGTCAATGTTGACTCACCGGCGCCACAACTGTTTGTGATGGAGCGCGGTCAGATTCGACCTGCCAATGAAGCTGAAAAGCTTGAAGGCATTGCGGTTGAAATCAAAGAGATAGCTTGATTGGGAAAGGAGAGAGTCATGGGTGAATTTATTCAAGTCTGCAAAACGGACGATTTAATCAAAAATGCTGGAGTAGCTGCACTGGTCGAAGATGTGCAAGTTGCTCTGTTTTATATCAATGGTGAAGTCTACGCTTTAAATAATTTTGATCCAATTGGTAAAGCCAATGTGATGTCTCGCGGCATGATTGGAGATCTAAAGGGCGAGCTGATGGTGGCTGCACCGCTACAAAAGCAACACTACAGTTTGAAAACCGGTATTTGTATGGACGTCGAAGGCGTTTCAATTCCAGCTTATGCTTGTAAAGTTGAAAACGATACCGTTTATGTAAAAGTCTCGGACTAGTCTATGGATACGGCATCAATTGAAACCACCTGTCCATATTGCGGGGTGGGTTGCGGTATGAAAGTTTCTCCCTCTAAAAAGACCGGGATAGAAAATATTCAGGTTAAGGTGATCGGTAGCTCGCGTCATCCTGCTAACTTTGGACGTCTTTGTGTTAAAGGCTCTTCTGCTGGCGAGACAGTTGATTTTGAAGGACGAATGCTCGCACCTCAGGTCAATGGCCAAGAAGTCAGTTGGGGTCAAGCCATCTCAACCGTTGCAGATAAGTTTCAGCAGGTTGTTGAACAACATGGTTCAGATGCGGTCGCTTTTTACGTCTCTGGCCAGTTGTTGACTGAAGATTATTATGTGGCCAATAAACTGATTAAGGGGTTTATTGGCACTGCGAATATCGACACCAATTCTCGCCTGTGTATGGCCTCTGCTGTGGTCGGTTATAAACGCGCTTTTGGTTCCGATACGGTTCCCTGCACCTATGAAGATTTAGAGATCGCCGATCTGGTGATTATGGTCGGCTCTAACGCTGCTTGGGCGCATCCTATTGTCTATCAACGTATGGCCGCAGCAAAACGCAGCCGTCCAGATATGAAAGTGGTCGTGGTTGACCCACGTCGCACGGCGACCTGTGATCTTGCTGATCTACATATTGATCTGAAACCGGGTACGGATGCGACTCTATTTAACGGTTTGTTAGCTCAAATAGCGAATTCTAAAGCGCTTAATCAAGACTATATAGATCAATTTACTGAGGGCTTTGACGCCGCCATTGATGAGGCTAAAAAACAGCAATCTTCAATTGAAGAGGTGGCTGAACAGTGCGAGGTGGATATTGAGAAAATCCAACAGCTAGTTGACTGGGTGATTGAGCGAGAAAAGATGGTCACTCTTTATTCGCAAGGCGTGAATCAGTCTTCTTCTGGTGTCGATAAATCCAATGCGATTATCAACTGTCATTTAGCAACGGGTCGTCTAGGTAAAGAGGGCATGGGGCCTTTCTCTATTACGGGTCAGCCGAATGCAATGGGTGGTCGTGAAGTGGGTGGCTTAGCCAACCAACTAGCGGCACATATGGACTTCAATAAAGCGGAAAATATTGATCGTGTTAGCCGCTTTTGGAACGCTGCCAACATGGCGCAGGAAAATGGCCTGAAAGCGATTGATATGTTTGATGCAGTGGCAGCTAAAAAGATCAAAGCCATCTGGATCATGAATACCAATCCTGTGGTCTCTATGCCAAATGCCGATGCCGTAAAACAAGCTCTAAAAGACTGTGAAATGGTCGTTGTGTCTGACTGCATGCAGTCGACAGATACGACTGATGTTGGCGATGTGTTATTACCTGCCTTGACTTGGGGCGAAACCGATGGGGTGGTCACCAACTCTGATCGAACTGTTTCCCGCCAACGCCAGTTTATGCAAGGTCCAGAATTGGCCAAGCCTGACTGGTGGATTATGACGCAGGTGGCCAAAAAGATGGGATTCTCTGACGAATTTAATTACCAAACTGAAGCCGATATTTTTAGGGAGCATGCCGCGCTTTCTGGGTTTGAAAACAGTGGTAGTCGAGATTT
>CAZJPO010000089.1:0-8802 GCA_964547865.1 uncultured Thiosulfatimonas sp. | reverse complement strand
ATTAACTTTGAGTTAGTATAAACTAATTTGAGTGTCCCATGCTGATAGGCATAGAAAGATACGTACAAAGAAATCGCCAGCGTTAAATACAGCCAACAAAGTACGAAAAAGACACGGTTAGCGAAGTAAAAGTGCGCCTCTAATCTGCATATAAGCGATCAAAAACTCAAACAGCATCCGCCAAAATAATTGCATAAACAAGAATGCCACCGCAAAGAGAAAAATCAGACGTAGTTTTCGAGGTAAATTTAACCGATCCCAAAAAACACTTTTGCCTGTTTGATAGACAACTTTTGCCGCACCATATTTTCGAATCAACCAAACCGAAAGAGACCAAGCACCAAAAGGCAAAAGTACCGCGCCCAGATAATAAAATACAATCAAGGCTTCGATACTGATAAAGGTTTTAAAGGTCAGGAAATCCATCAGGGTTATCTAACGATCTATATGACGTAAAGATTACTCATCTGATTCTCTGGTCGGCATAGTCGAGAGGTAATCAAAATAGTAATGTGAAAGAGCAATCACGGCTAAAACCGGTACAAACAGTCCCACTAGAGGGAAAGTACTCAACATAAACAGGGCGGCCACCGCTAATGTCGGCGACCAGTTACCCAAGTGCTTTACTTCATTAAACAGCTTCTCCGGCAGAATAACCTGCCCGACATCCAGTACCACCGAGTAACGGAAGAAAAGAAAGCCTAGTAGCCAGAACCAAACAATATTCACCAACGGGATAAAGAACATCGGGATCGTCACAATCACCAATAATAGCAATAAAAACCCAAACCACAGCAACTTACCAAGCATCTCCAAAATAGAACCGTGACCTTCATAGTCGACATTTGGGTAGTGCTTGTCTCGAACCGCCTTCACTAGACTATCCGTCATAAAACCGGTAATAATCATGGCAAACAATAGGATCAAATAACTTCCCAGCAAGACTCCTAAAATCCCAGCAATTACCGCGATTACCGCACCAATAACCCAAAGTAAAACCGTCCCAATAAACGGAATCGCTCCGATTGTCGTTTCGGCTTCTGCTTTCCATGATTCAACATCTTGTACAAATGGATTTTGAGTCACGAAATCACTGACAAGAAAAATACCAAACAGGCCGTACCCCATTAACGAAACCAAAACAATCGCGGCGGCAAAAGGAATAAACAAGCGCCACAGAATTGCTGGCTCTTTTAAGTCACCGAGGGTTTTGAGAAGTAAATAAACCATACAATCATTCCTTTTAATTACAGCCAAGCATAAAGCCATAAACCTAAGAGCTAAAAAACATCTGAATTAAAACGATTCTATAGATAAGAAGAGAGATAAGAAAGACTTTCCATGCAGAAAGGCTTAAAACAATCTGGCTGTTTTATCGACCCGTAAGGAGCCGCTATTTAATCCAAATTGATTTGACGTTTGTAAACTCGCGAATTCCCTGGGAAGAGAGTTCTCGGCCATAACCAGAGTTTTTAACCCCTCCAAATGGCATACGGGGATCAGAGAAAGTGATACTGTTAATAAAGGTCGCGCCTGACTCCATTCCTCTCGCCATGGTCTCGGCAGTCGATAAGTCATCCGTCCAAATTGAGCCGCCCAAACCAAAATCGACCGAATTCGCAATGCCAAGGGCGTGCGCAGGTTCAGAGGCTTTTAATACAATCGCCACAGGGCCAAAGAACTCTTCACTCCAAGCCGGCATATTAGTGGTGACATTGGTAAGGATAGTCGGCGCATAGTAACAGCCCTCTCTATCCAACTGATAACCACCTGTCACAATCTCAGCCCCCATCTCAACAGAGCGCATGACTTGATCATGCAATTCATCAAGCAAGTCCTGACGAGCCATCGGTGCCAAGGTCGTATCGGGATCCATTGGATTTCCAGCAATGAATTTGTCTTCAATCGCCTGTTTAAATTGCTCGATAAATTTATCGGCAATATATTGATCAACAATAAAACGTTTTGAAGCAATACAGCTTTGACCCATATTTAGGAAGCGCCCAGTCACCGCCCCCTCAACTGCCTTCTTCATATCCGCATTATCGAGCACAATAAAGGCATCAGAACCACCCAGCTCTAATACGGTTTTTTTCAATTCCGCCCCTGCGATGCTCGCCACCTTGCGACCGGCTTCTTCACTACCTGTCAAGGTGACCGCCTTAACTGCGGGGTGTCGAATGACACTTTCAACTTGACCTGCACCGATCATCAGAGTAGAGAAAATATGATCAGGGAATCCCGCTTTGCGGAAAACCTCTTCAATTGCCAAAGCACATTGAGGCACATTGGAAGCGTGTTTAAGAATGGCAATATTACCCGCTACCAGCGCAGGCGCGGCAAAACGAAATACCTGCCAGAATGGGAAGTTCCACGGCATAACAGCCAGAACCACGCCCAAAGGCAAATAGGCCACATAACTTTTAGAAGCGTCTGTTTCTATCTCTTCATCTGCTAAAAACTTGGGGCCGTTTTCAGCGTAATAGTCACAAACCCAAGCACATTTTTCAATCTCGGCCTGAGCTTCTGTAATTGTTTTCCCCATCTCTAGGGTAATAAGCTCAGCAAGCGGTTCAACATCATCGCGTAATACATCTGCAACACGCTTCATCATTAAGCAACGATCTTCCATTGAAGTCAGTTTTGACCAGTCTTCAAACATATAGCTCGCTTGAAGCACCACATGATCAACCGTTTCTGAATCCCATGTATCAAATTCTGCTAAAAACTCACCCGTTGCCGGGTTTACCGATTTCATACTCATGGCTCACCTCGTTATGAATTAGAGTTATAAGGCGGGAAAAATGAAGGTCATTCCGTCAATAATTTATTCTGTCATCACCTGATTGGCCCAAGCAGATGCCGCCATAAAACTATTACCAATCTCATTGATTCCAAGCGATTCGAAACGCAAGTCAGTCAAGGTATTATTGGATTTTTCCATCTCAACTAGAACACGTAACGCTTGGCCCATAGAACCTTCTTTATCAATCAAGGCATCAACAATATCTTCTGCCAATGGCATTTCAGAGACAATCTCTTCAATCGGAGACTTAAAGAAAGCCCCTAAGTTAGAGAAAAGACCGACTAGGAAATAGCTTTCCTTATCGCTTATATGACCGGCAGCTTCAGCAAGTGTTTCACAGAATTTCGCTCTCATTAAAGAAGTGACCAAAAGCTCTTGAGGAATATCTTCCAAACTTGAAAGCATCAGCATATTGACCCAAAACTTGAGGCGCTTCAGCCCCATATATTTCAGACCATCCGAAATATTCTCTACTCGGACAGGAATCATTAAAGCGGGATTGTTAATTGCAACCAATAGCTTATGGCTTAGGGCAACATCTTGGCTAATGATACCTGAAAGTTCCTCGAACCCTGTTCCAGGGTCATTTACCTTCGCTAAAAGTTGTAATAGGGTCAGTTTATTACCAGACAGCTTATTACCGTTAATCACTACTGGATTGGTAAAAAAGTAGCCCTGAAAGTAATCAAATCCAAGTTTTTTCAGGTAGCGAAACATCTCTTCGGTTTCGACTTTTTCAGCAATGACCTTCAGGTTCTTTTCATGCAGCTCATCCAGCATTGCCTTTAGCTTCATTTCCGAATGCGCTTCAATATCAATTTTGATGTAGTCACTGATACTGGCCAACTTCACGCTCGATTCATCATCGACAAAGTCGTGCAGAGAAAGACTCACCCCCTCACTCTTAATCTCTTTAAGATTTTTGAGGACTTCAACCTCTTTAACCACATTATTGGGAATTTCCAATACCAGCTGCTTGTCGGGGTCAATACTTGGCAAGTTCTCGGTTTTTAAAAGCTCTTTCGGCAAGTGCAACATGGCATTGTGAGAACCGACAATCGCTTGAAATCCAATCTCTTTTTCAGTTTTCTTGATCAAGTCTGCAGTCGCATCTAATGTCTGTTTATTGGGGTTTAGTCCCTGATGAAACTCTAACTCATAAGCAAAGACATTCATCTCTCTATCTAAAATAGGTTTTCTTCCAATAAATACTGACATGACCTTAATTCCATTAATTTACAAATATTGACCTAGGCCATTCACACTCAATAAGAACCCCGTTAAAGGCTGTCTCTGCCTTGACAACAAAAAGTAGAATTCGGCAGAAATAATCTAATGAGTGTTAACCGACCCCATGAAACTTTACACTATTTTCAAGGCTTTTTCGGCACTGTTTTAGCGATTAAACAACAAACGATGACCCGCGGTAAAGTCAGCGAATTCGCCCTGATGATACTTCAGCTCTCCGGAGACAATGGTACTGACAACGGAAGATTTAAACGTATGTCCTTCCCACGGAGACCACTTACATTTATACAGAACATGCTCTTTATCATCTGTATGTGGCTTATTCATATCGAATAAGACCAAATCTGCCCAATAACCTTCCCGAATAAAGCCGCGATCTTCAATTTGATAACGTATTGCCACATTATGCGCCGTCTGTTGAACCACGGTTTCAATATCAAATACACCTTCATGCACTAAGTCCATTAGAGAAGACATCGCCTGTTGTACTTGAGGTAACCCCGCTGGTGCCATGAAATATTTGTTTTGCTTTTCTTCATCGGTATGAGGTGCGTGGTCGGTGGCGATAATATCAATGCGACCTTCTCGAACCGCTTGGCGAACCGCATCGCGATCAGATTGTTTTTTAATCGCTGGATTACACTTAATGTAAGTGCCGCGCGTTGCATAATCTTCATCCGAAAACCAAAGGTGGTGAGTACAGGCTTCAGCCGTAATCTTTTTACCCTCTACAGGACCCGGTTCAAAAAGCTCCATCTCTTCGGCAGTCGTCAGGTGCAAGACATGCAGATCAGCGCCTGTCTCTTTCGCCAACTGAACCGCAAATGACGAGGACTTATAACAGGCTTCACGACAGCGAATATCTGGATGCGCTTCGATCGGCACATCTTCACCGTATTTCTCACGATAGATTTCTTCCTGCTCTTTAATCATCGGGGTGTCTTCACAGTGGGTCGTGATTAAAGTTGGGCTGTAGGTAAAAATATCTCTTAATGCCTGCTCTCTATCGACCAGCATATTTCCGGTAGAAGCGCCCATAAAGACTTTAACTCCGCAAACATTGCGAGGATTGACTTGCTTCAACTCTTCTAGGTTGTCATTGGTTGCGCCAAAGTAAAACGAGTAGTTGGTCCAAGACTTTTCCGCTCCCAGCTGATACTTCGCTTCTAGGTTCTCCAGTGTCGTTGTGGTTGGCTTAACATTGGGCATCTCCATAAAGCTGGTCGTACCACCCGCCAGTGCCGCTTTAGATTCGGTCGCGATATCCCCTTTAGTCGTCAAACCTGGATCGCGAAAATGCACCTGATCATCAATCATTCCCGGTAACAGCATCAAGCCCTTGGCATCGATCACGGTGTCTGCCGTATCTGAGATCTGTGGTGCAATCTTTTTAATTCGGCCATCCGCAATCAGCACATCACTGACAAACTGCTGCCCTTCATTTACCACGGTTGCTTGAGAAATTAATATTGTTTTAGCTGCTTGTGTCATATCATCTTGCCTTTGAAATCATAGAGATCATTTGTCATCTTATTCTTATTTGGTATTCTAGCGACAATGATAGTAAGATTTTTAGATAGTTTTCTATAAATTGCCACCTTGAGACAAAACTTAGCGCTGCCAAAGCTGGTAACAGGTTATGCTGGGGTCTAAAAAGATTTAATACACAATCTAGCTCAGTAGTCGGCTAACCGGAACAAGCCACAGAAACGCTCAAACAATGAGATTATTGCCCCTCAAAAAAGGAACTTTGATGAAAAGGGTTGCCTATTTATCACCTGTTAAGATAAGCACACTATTCAGTGTTTTACTCGGTGCCCTATTTCCTCACTTGGCTTTGGCAAATGACGAACCTGTTAAGACCTGTGTCTATATTGCCTCTTATGCACCGGGGTATGACTGGCAAGATGAACTTGAAGTCAGCTTAATTGAGACCCTCAAAGGCAAGTGCCAGATCCATACATTTTACATGGACAGTAAACGCGTATTCCAACAAGAAAAACTCAAGTCCATTGGAAAAAAAGCCGCGGAATATATCGAAGCAAAACAACCAGATGTGGTGATTGTTTCCGATGACCACGCCGTTCAGTTTGTTCTTCAGCCCTACTATAAAGACAGCGACCTTCCCTTTGTCTATTGCGGCTTAAACAAGTCTGGAAAAATGTACGGTTTACCCTATTCAAATACCAGTGGAATGATTGAGAAAAGTCCAATCGGGTCCTTTCTAAAAATTCTATTCAATCTCAACCCAAGCAAAACTCATGTCGCGTTTCTCAGCACCAAAGGCACGACTGAAAACAAAAACTTTTCTGAATTTGAAGAAATCGCAAAAAAATTCAATATTTCTTATTCAGGTTTCCAAGTGGGAGATCATGAAGGCTGGTTAAAGGCTTATAAAAAACTGCAAGAAGACCCCTCAATTCACTTAATTCTGTTTGCAAACTATATTGCGATTAGTGACTGGGAGCACCCAAAAACCCTTGACTGGATTTCAAAACACAACAAAAAACTTTCTATCGCGGTCCAGCATTCAGTTATGCCTTATGTGGCGCTCGGTATGACAAAAGTCCCCAAAGAACAAGGAGAGTGGGCAGGTATGACAGCTAGGGCGATATTAGAAGGTATTCCTCCTAACAAAATTGCTGTTGTGCCCAATCAACAATTTCAATTTTGGATAAACAATAAAATTGCTAAACCGTTTATCGATAAACTACCTGACAACATCATTTCACAGTCAATTGTTTATAAAGAAAAATAAACCATGAAACTCCACACGCCCAAAAAAACAACAAAGCTCTCCACCAGAAAGTGGTTACAGATTGTTTTGATTGGCATGATTTGGGTTTTGCTAGTCACCTTTATTCAGCTTTCACAACAAATTGATACTCATAAAGAAGCATTCAATATAAAAATCAAGGAGTTTCTTAACCAACAGAGTATTGAGCAGAAAAAAGTTGAAACCCTCCTCGATGCACTGGCTGAATACTACGTTTCCCAGCCGATCTCGCCCTCCGTTAGACTTGACGAATTCATGAAAGGGCTTAGCAAACAAAACCACCAGCTCATTTTTGGTCAGGCGAAACTGATCACCCCCGCTGAAAAATCAAGCTTTGAACAACAGCAGATCGCACGGGGTTACGAAAGCTTTTCTATCAGTAACAGCGGGACCTTTATTGAGCAGGAGGTACAAGATTCAACTTCAATAATGGCGATTACCTCTATCGCACCACTGACCCCAAAAAACTCTACCTTTTTATCAGAAAACCTATTTAGTATTTCTGGTGTCCTCGAACAATTTAACAAAGCTGTTCAAGATAACGAAGCAGCAAATATCTTAGTTACTGGCACCAACACATCCCAAAAGATGCTTTTAACTTTCAAACCCTTGTTTGTCAGTAGTGTAAAAAACCTTAATTTTAAACAGAGAGTAGAAAGAGTAAGGGACGCGGTCTTTATTATAAAAAATATCGAAGCAGAACTTAGCGACTCTGCCAACCGAATTTTTGCAGCAAGCCCATCAGAAACGTCCAGCCTATCAATAGATAAAACCGTTATAGAACAGCAGCCTGAACAGAAGTTATCAAGTTACTTTGACTGGTTAAGCTTAAGCCTTACTCTATCGAAGCAATTTGAATCAAGCAGCCTTCAAACACCCCATACCATTCACTTGAGTAACAACCTTGGTCACTACACTCTAAATAAAATATACCTTTTGATCACGGCATTCATTACCACGACAATATATATCATTGTGGTCATCGTCTTTCTCATTATCTCGAATTACGCTCAAAGAATTCAACAGTCTCAAGCCCGTGTAAAACAGGCCATGGAGACCTCTCACGATGCGGTCATTATCACGAATGAAAAGGGTTACGTTCTAGAGTGGAATCCAGAAGCTGAAAGACTCTTTGACTACTTAAAAGAAGAGGCGCTAGGTACCTGCATCGCCCAACTCATTTTCGATCTGCCCGACCACCTCAAAGGGCTGGAAGCGACCAATAAACTTCACGAACAACAGCTGATCGAATCTTTTGAAGACCTGCTGGCGCTCAACAAACTGAAGCCCCGTAAACAAAGAGCTGAAATCCCACTGAAAACCAAATCTGACAGCATTATCATGGCAGAAGTATCTTCTTCCATTTTGCATGTTAAGAATCAGGTTGAAGTCAGTCTATTTATTAAAGATATCAGTTACAGAAGACAGGCTGAAAAGGCCATGACACAGCTGGCTTACTTTGACTCCTTAACTGAATTAGAGAATAGGGTTTACTTTGAAAAAGAAGTCGAAAACCATATCAAAGCTAACCCAGAGACTGCTTTCACAATCTTATTTATGGATTTAGATGGCTTTAAGCAGGTAAACGACACCTTGGGCCATGGAATTGGTGATGAACTCTTAAAGGTCGTCGCCAAAAGGATAAAAAATACCGTTCGCAAAACCACCGCCACCTCTCATGTCTGCCGTTTTGGAGGGGACGAGTTTGTCATCATGCTAGACAACACTTCAGAAGAAAGTGCCGCCCAAGTCTCTAACCGCATTCTCAACAAGGTTGAAAAAGTCATTAAAATCAATGAAGACGAACTGGAAATATCGACCAGTATCGGCTTGGCTTTTTACCCTGAACACGGCACAGACATCAACACGCTACTTCGACATGCTGACACTGCAATGTATCGTTCAAAAGAGCATGGAAAAAATACCTTTACCATCTATCACGACTCCATGGAAGCGCACTTAGCCGAGCGGA
>CAZJPO010000088.1:0-8869 GCA_964547865.1 uncultured Thiosulfatimonas sp. | reverse complement strand
CACACAATGGCCTTGCCTTGCATGTCGCGCGACAGCAATTCCCAGATGTCGGCGGAAGCTGGTGTTTCAAAGAATCGGATATTGAAAGCTGGATAGAAGAAAGCAAGAAAGGCCAGAAGGACTAAGGGGCAAAATGCAGCGTGTTACTGGATAATAAAAATAGCGGTTATGTAGGAAGCGAGCTGAAAAAACTCTCGTTTGAAAGCTCCAAGCTGTCCGTTCTTTCCAGTCTGTTTACGATTTATGGATTTGCCTCGTTAAAAAAGGAGCTTTCAAAGTTATCGGCTGGTCGCATTTTCCTGACGGAGTGGAAGGGGCAAGGTCTACAGTCTTTGGTTGGCTCAGAATCCGAGTTACGCCTCATCAATCAACTTGACCAAAAACGCATCGCTAAGGAATGTGCCAATTGGCTTGGTGGCAACAAGATTGAAGTTAAGGCAAGTGAACAGATTCAGCCAAGCGGCCAAAACCTTTTTCATCTAAGCGACGGTGAAGAGGGTTCGGATTTTGCTATTCATGGCAGTGCAACGCTTACGCCTTCGGGCTTGGGCGATGTCAGATCGGATACCCTGCAAATGAATACAGGGATAACAGATACGGAAACTACCCACCAGTTACTCGACTGGTTTAACTCTATTTGGGTTGACGAAACGAATGTCCGAAATATCAAGCAGGAACTCATAGAAAAACTGGATTTTATTGCATCGGATCAACCTGCCGATTTTATTTACTTTCTGACGCTCTACAATATTTTCAAAGACTTTCTTGAAGATATTGACGAAGAAAACATCATAAAGACCAAAACGGGATTTAAAGACACTATCGTCTGGAACAAGCTCTATAAATTCCAGAAGGATGGTGTTTTAGGGGCAATAGACAAGCTTGAAAAACACAATGGGTGCATTATTGCTGATAGCGTTGGTCTGGGTAAGACCTTTGAAGCATTAGCCGTCACTAAATACTACGAGCTACGCAATGATCGTGTGCTGGTTCTTTGCCCCAAAAAATTACGAGATAACTGGACGGTGTATACGATCAATGACAAGCGTAACCTGCTTTCCAGTGACCGCTTCAATTATGACGTTTTAAATCATACTGACCTAAGTAGAGTGAAAGGATTATCGGGTGAAATAAATTTAGAAACGCTGAATTGGGGAAATTATGACCTGATCGTAATTGACGAATCCCATAACTTCCGCAACAATCCAAACAAGGCTGAAGGAAAAACGCGATACGAGCGCCTGTTGGACGATATTATCCGATCAGGTGTAAAAACCAAGGTTCTTATGCTTTCGGCCACGCCCGTTAATAACCGAATGAACGACCTTAAAAATCAGGTGGCGTTTATTACAGAAGGTCGGGAGGATGCTTTTCAGGATGTTGGTATTAAAAATATCGATAGCACGTTGCGACTTGCTCAGAAGCAGTTCAACCAATGGGCTAAAGAGCCAGTAGAGAGCCGTATTACAGCGACGTTACTGGACAGCATGAGCTTTGATTACTTCAAGCTCCTGGATGTTGTCACCATTGCGCGCTCACGCAAACATATAGAAAAATACTATGGCACCGCAGATATAGGCGAGTTTCCGAAGCGTCTGCCGCCGGAAAACATTTACGCTGATATCGATCTGTCTGATGAATTTCCGCCGCTTAAGGAACTTAATAAAACCATTCGCCGGTTATCGCTGGCGGGCTATTCGCCCTTGAAGTTTGTTCGTAATGACAAGAAGGATGAGTATGCGCGTCGCTACGATAAGGCCGTTGGTGCGGGTAAAGGCGTATTCAAGCAGATAGACCGAGAAGAAAGCCTGATTCACCTAATGAGGGTCAACTTGCTTAAACGCATGGAAAGCTCAATTCATTCGTTCAGCCTGACCGCCGACAAGCTTGCCGGTCGGGTTGAGGGATTGCTTGCCAAAATTGAAGAGCATGAAAGTGGCCGCTTGTCAGAAGAAATGACGGAAGCGCTCAATATTGAGGATATCCATGATTTTGATTTGGACTCTCCTGAATTAGAGCCGTTCATGATCGGCAATAAAACCAAAGTGCTCTTGCAGGATATGGACTTGATCCGTTTCAAACAAGAGCTTGAAGCAGATCGAATAATTCTGACAGAAATGGCGCAGGCAGCCAGGCAAGTGGATACCAAGCGCGATGCCAAGCTTAAGTTGGTTAAGCAGGCCATTGCAAACAAAGTAAATAGCCCATTAAACCAAAACAACAAGAAGGTCATCATATTCACCGCTTTTGCCGATACCGCTCAGTATCTATATTCAAATCTGGCGAGTTGGGCGCAGAAGGAATTGGGTATTCATAGCGCATTGGTAACAGGGGGCGGCACCAACAAAACCACGCTGACAGGCGCAGGCTCAGAATTAAATAACATTCTCACAACGTTTTCTCCCGTATCAAAAGAGCGTGACAAAATAGACCCTGATGCAACGACAGAAATTGATCTTCTGATTGCGACCGACTGCATCAGTGAAGGCCAGAACCTTCAGGACTGCGACACGCTTATCAACTACGACATTCATTGGAATCCGGTCAGGATTATCCAGCGCTTTGGGCGTATAGACCGTCTTGGTTCGAAGAACACCCAAATACAGCTCATTAATTTCTGGCCGAACATGGAGCTGGATGAATACATAAATCTTGAAGCTAGAGTTTCTGGGCGTATGGTTTTGCTGGATATCTCTGCGACAGGTGAAGAATATGTCATTGACCAGAATGCCACTGGGATGAACGATCTTGAATATCGTCGTAAACAGCTTCAACAGCTCAAGGACGCGGTAGTTGATCTGGAAGATGTTGCAGGCGGTGTATCTATTACAGATTTAACGCTTAATGACTTTCGCATGGACTTGTCGGATTACATGAAGCAAAACCTCGGCAGGTTAGAGCATGCACCTCTGGGCTTATGTGCTTCAGTATCACTTGATTCAGAACTGGAAGATGAAGGTCTTAAATCAGGCGTGGTCTTTTGTCTGAAGAATATTCGCCAAGGCAAGCAAGCTGTGCAGGTGGATGACAATTACCCGCTGGCACCATACTTCCTTGTCTATGTATCTGATGAAGCTGTGATTGAGCTGAATTACACACAGAGCAAGAAAGTGCTCGATCTTATGAAACGCCAAGCTTTCGTTCATGCAGGTGTTGATCAAGCTGCAACCGAACAGGTCAACGCTGCCACAAAAAATGGCCGTGATATGAATCACTACCGGCATTTACAGGCAATAGCCGTAGACAGCATTGCTGGGAAAAGTGAAGAAAAAGGAGTGGAAAGTCTTTTCACCAAAGGCGGAACAGTGCTCACGGCAACAAGCAGCCAAGGGATTGAAGATTTTGCCGTCGTGTCGTACCTCATTCTTGTCGATGGGGGCGCGCATGATAGTAACTGATTTCGATAGTTTCTTGAGTGGTTTGGCTATTCCTGAAACGTGCAAGCTAGACAAACCCATATTCAAAAAAATGTTCTTGGATAATGGCGCTTTGGATGCCACAGATAAGAAATGCCTTAAAGACGATATTGATAAAATTCGTTGGCTCTACACGCTAAAACCCAACACAATCAACATCGCGCCATATAATGATAGCCAGCGCGAATATCCTGAAGTTGCGGTAATACATGTGGGTCTGTCCAGACCTGAGCGCTTCAAGCGGATTGCCCATTTTATGAACCGCTCTATTCCATATCCGCTTGTGTTGCTGTTCACCTGTGATATTGAAAGGCAAGCTAGTTTGGCAATCAGCCTTGCTGATAAGCGCATTAATCAGGCTGACAAAGAAAAATGGGTGATCGAGGATAGTATCCAGACAGACTGGATTAATTTGTCAGATCAAGCAAACGCCGAGACAGAGTTCTTGGCAAGTCTCACGATTAGAAATTTACCTTTCCAGAATTTCTGGCAATTTTATCAAGCTCTAAACCAGCGCGTGATTGCGATCAACTGCGCAAGCCATAGCGGCAAATTCTCTCTAGGTGATACCAGCCAACCAACTACGGCTAACGATAGGCTGAATATGCTGCGTGATCTTGAAAAACTAGAGGCCGAAAAATCGGATGTTTCCAATAAGCTCAAGAAAGAAAAACAAATGGGTAGGCAGGTGGAAATGAATACATACGTCAAAGATATTAACGACAAGATTGCCCGAATCAAAGGCAAGCTTTAAATAGAATGATGCGAGTTAAAGAATGGGAACCAAGATGAAGCAAGTAAAACCGGAAGATGGGCAAAGCGTGGATATCGTAGCGGCGAATATCGAACACTTGAAAGAACTGTTCCCAGAAGCATTCACTGAGGGTGGTGTCAACTTTGACACTCTGAGGCAGTTGTTGGGTGATGCCAAAGTGCTGGACGAAGGCGAAGAAAAATATGGTCTTAACTGGCACGGCAAAAAGAAGGCGCGCCAGATCGCATTGACACCATCAACGGGTACATTGTTGCCTTGTTCTGAAGAAAGCGTGGACTGGGATATTACCAAGAACCTGTTTATTGAAGGTGACAATCTAGAAGTGCTTAAGCTCTTGCAAAAGAGCTTTGCCAACAAGGTCAAGATGATCTATATCGACCCGCCGTACAACACAGGAAAAGAGTTTATTTATCCTGACAAGTTTCAAGAAAACTTGGATACATATTTGAAGTATACGGGGCAAGTAGATGACGAGGGGGCAAAGTTCAGCTCAAATACTGAAACAACGGGGCGTAGGCATACCAATTGGCTTTCGATGATGTATCCACGGTTACGGTTGGCAAAGAACCTCTTGAGAAGTGATGGCGCTGTATTTATATCGATAGACGAAAATGAAACTGAAAATTTAAAATTGATTTATAACGAGATTTTTGGTGAAGAAAATCTCCTTGGTAGAATTGTCTGGAAGAACGCGACAGACAATAACCCGACAAATATCGCGATAGAGCACGAATATATAATTGCATATTGCAAAAACCGAAATGATCTCTCGCCTATATGGAAGTCCGCAATATCTGACGTAAAAGACATATTGGTTAATAAGGGGAACGAACTCGTTTCAAAATATAAAGAACAACGTGAGTTGGAGGTCGCCTATCAAGAATGGTACAAGGAAAACAAATCACAATTGTGGCCTCTCGATAGGTACAGATATATCGATCAAGGCGGCGTGTATACAGGGTCACAGAGTGTGCACAACCCCGGCAAAGAAGGGTACCGTTACGACGTTATCCATCCTGAGACGGGAGAACCATGTAAGCAGCCGCTAATGGGATATAGGTTCCCAAAAGATACTATGGATAAATTAGTGGAAAAAGGAAAAATACTATATGGAGATACTCACGACAAAATAGTTGAACTAAAGGTCTATGCAGACGAGTTTCAAGAAAAGCTACCGAGCGTTTTTGAATTAGATGGCAGGCTTGGTTCATATGATGTAAAGCCGCTTTTTCCAGAATATAAAAAGGCTTTCGACAACCCTAAACCTATTCGCCTTCTGAATTCATTTATACCATTTATGGCAAAGAACTCTGATGATATTGTTTTAGACTTCTTTGCAGGTTCAAGCAGTACAGCACATGCTGTGATGGAGTTGAATGCGAAAGACGGAGAATCACGCCGTTTCGTAATGGTTCAACTGCCGGAAAAATGTTCGGAAAAATCGGAACCATTCAAAAATGGTGTGGAAACGATAAGTGAGCTGAGCATGGAAAGAGTTCGGCGAGCATCTCAAATTATCAAGGAATCAGCGGAGGCCAAAAAAAGTGATTATGGATTTAAGGTGTTTAAGCTCGCAAGCTCAAACATACATGCTTGGAACCCAGATCGTACCGACCTTGAAGAAACTCTGCTTTCCCATGAGGAGCATCTGATTGAAGGCCGTAGCGAACAAGACGTGCTTTACGAGCTGCTACTGAAACGTGGTGTTGATCTTGCCGTTCCCATCGAAAGCCGTGAGGTTGCTGGCAAGAATGTCTACAGCATTGGCTATGGTGTGTTATTCGCCTGCCTTGATGAATCAATCACTCGCGAGCAAGTCGAGGATATCGCTCAAGCCATAATCGAGTGGTACACCGAACTTGCGCCAAGTTCCGAAACCCATGTTTTCTTCCGTGACAGTGCCTTCAGGGATGATGTCACCAAAACTAATATGGCCGCCATTCTGGAACAGAGCGGCATAACCCATGTTCGCAGTTTGTAGGAGGACGCATGACTGAAGAATCGAAAAATCTAAAGCACATTAAAGTGGACGGCTTTAAGTCCATCGCCAAGCTTGATCTGACAATGGC
Source organism: uncultured Thiosulfatimonas sp. (assembly GCA_964547865.1). Lineage (GTDB taxonomy): Bacteria > Pseudomonadota > Gammaproteobacteria > Thiomicrospirales > Thiomicrospiraceae > Thiomicrorhabdus. The sequence continues at coordinate 2,609 of CAZJPO010000088.1, read as the reverse complement.
GAATATCAACATATTAATCGGTGCGAATGGATCAGGTAAAAGCAATCTGATTTCGTTGTTCACATTCCTGAGTCACTTGTCTAAAGGAAAGTTAAGGAACTATATCGAAACTGAGGGGGGTGCAGAGCGATTTTTTCACTTTGGTACTAAACACGCGAGCCGTATGATGTTCGAACTAGAGGTTGGAATGAATGGCTACCATGTGGAGTTTTCCCCCAATCTTGATGATGATTCTTTAGTATTCGATAAGGAGTATTGCACAATTACCACCTCAACCAGTAAATGGAATCTTTACCCAAAAAAAGGCGAGAGTGGTTTTGTATCTGGCGAGTCTGCCGATAGTGACTATGTAAAGAAATACACAAGGCAATTTCTGGAAAAATGCCGAGTTTATCATTTCCACGATACCAGCGGTCAGGCGCGATTCAAGAAGACCAATAAGCTGATTAATTATCACTATCTGGAAAAAGACGCGACAAATATCGCACCCTTTTTATATCAACTTAAAAATAGCAAGACGGATCGTGATAGACAATCATACCGGAAAATCGTTTCTGCAATTCAGACGGTCGCGCCCTTTTTTCATGACTTTTATTTGGAGCCAACGGGTGAGGAAGGAGATGAAAGCATTATTTTGCGTTGGACGCACACTAAACACGATGCTCCTTTTAGTGCAAATGTGCTTTCGGATGGAACAGCACGATTTATCTGTCTGGCAACTCTTTTCTTACAGCCAGAGTCTCATAGGCCGGATACCATAATTCTCGATGAGCCGGAACTAGGGTTGCACCCGGCAGCGCTGGATGTACTTGCAGATATTCTTCATGCAACGGCCAAAGATACGCAGGTTATCTGCTCTACACAATCCGCTGCCTTTGCCAATTTGTTTTCACCTGAAGAGTTTATTGTTGTGGATGCAGAAGATGGCGTGTCTCGTTTCAGGCGACTTAGGAAGGAATCACTTGATGATTGGCTAGAAGAATATGGCATGGGCGATATCTGGGCTAAGAATCTGATTGGAGGTCGTCCGGCATGGTAAGGCTGGCTATATCAGTGGAAGGCCCTACAGAAGAGCGTTTTGTGCATATGGTGATGGTTCCATATCTCGAAGCTAGAAAAATTTATGCTGTACCACTACTGCTTGGGAGAGCGGGTGGTGATGTTTCATTGCCACGCATTAAAAAAGATTTGAATCGTCTTGCAAGGAGTTTTGATAAAGTAACAACGCTTTATGATTTCTACGGTTTTAGGGGGAAAGATGAAACTGAAAACAAGGAATCCTTAGAGCAGAAAATAGTAGATAGTGCGGCGAAGCCATTGCGAGATCGAATTATTCCTTATGTACAAATGTATGAGTTTGAGGGTTTACTCTTTTCATCGCCTGAAGCAATTGAAAGCAATATTCTTCAAACAGGGTTGTCAGATTGGGCACAAGGAATAGTTAATGAGTTTGATGGTAATCCTGAAAAAATAAACGATTCAAAGAACACCGCTCCGTCGAAACGGTTGCTAAGAAAAGCAGATTATATCAAGACAGTGCATGGCCCTGATATAGCAGTGGAGATAGGCCTGGATGGCTTGAGAGGAAAGTGTCCTGGCTTTGATGCATGGCTGAATCAATTAGAGGGGTTGCAAGAATGAAGCTGCATTTTGAAGATGATCTGGGCTATCAGAAGGATGCCGTTGAATCCGTGGTTGATCTGTTTAAGGGGCAGGAAATATCCCGCTCTGAATTCACTGTCACCTTTCAGCCAGCCTCAAGCCCCAATTTTTCATTGGGTATGAAAGAAAGCCAGCTAGGTATTGGTAACAGGCTATTACTGGTGGATGAAGAGTTGGAAGAAAACCTACGCAAGGTTCAGCTAACAAACGGGTTGCGGCCTACTGAAAAGCTGGTCAGCGGCGATTTTACCGTAGAGATGGAAACCGGCACCGGTAAGACCTATGTCTATTTGCGCACCATTTTTGAGTTGAACAAAAACTACGGCTTTACCAAGTTTGTCATTGTCGTTCCTTCTGTGGCAATAAAGGAGGGCACCTATAAAACCCTGCAAATCACTCGCGAGCATTTTGAAGGCTTATATCCGAAAGCAAAGGGCTGCGAGTATTTTTTGTACGATTCAAAAAAATTGGGGCAGGTACGCAACTTTGCCACCAGTTCTAACATTCAGATTATGGTTACGACTGTAGGCGCAATCAATAAAAGGGATGTGAACAATCTCTATAAAGAAAACGAGAATACAGGCGGTGAGAAGCCCATTGATCTGGTCAAGGCTACGAACCCCATTATTATTGTGGATGAGCCTCAAAGCGTTGATGGCGGGCTAAAAGGTGCAGGCAAAAAAGCTCTTGAGGCGATGAACCCCCTGTGTACATTGCGATACTCTGCCACACATGTCGATAAACACCATATGACTTATCGGTTGGATGCCGTTGATGCGTATGACCGTGGTTTGGTGAAGCAAATAGAAGTGGCGTCTCTGGAAATTGATAGCGGTCATAACAAGCCCTATGTGCGCTTGGTATCAACGCACAACCGAAAAGGCTCAATCACAGGGGTGTAGCTACAACATGATGTACTCATTTAGCAGCCTACCCCAAATTGGCTA
>CAZJPO010000087.1:0-8949 GCA_964547865.1 uncultured Thiosulfatimonas sp. | reverse complement strand
AGACCCTTTCCCGGATTGTTTCGATAATCATAAAGATCTACTCCACCTCTCTGAAAAGTCGATTCTGTTGTATGGAAATCACCCTAACCCAATTATCAGTGGACAGTGGAAAGGCTTAGTGGCCTATTCGCGTTCTCGTTTTGTTTGGGGCAGCTCTAAAGATGAAAAACAACAGTTGATGTTCTCGGGGCCAACAGTGACCAATGCCGCCTTAGATATGATGCTTTATCTTGGGTGTGAACAAGTTTATTTGGCTGGCGTAGATTTTTGCTTTACCTCTTCTGGTATCTCTCACGAATCGGGCAGCTTTGAGACCAAAGTCGGTGCGGTGATGAAAGTCGATGTGTGGCTAACAAACTACCAGGGAGAGAAAGTCGGTACTCAGTCGGATTACGCCCAAGCACGAACGGCCATGGAAACACAAATTAGCAACCACATGAAAAATGGTGAAGTGTTTACGGTGATTAACTTAAGTCCGCTCGCGGCCCAAATCGAGCATGTTGAGTATCAAGGGCATGACAGTATTGAGATTAAAAACGCCGATAAAATTGAGGCACTGATTTCAGGTATTAAGACTGAGCTTGTCATGGAAAATGATGAGTTAACCAGTTATTACCAATACGTCAAAAAAGAGCTTAGCAAACAGGTACAACTGTTTTCTAAAGTGAAGAAGATGTCTTCGAAAGGGATCAAAGAGAGTAAAAAACTATTTGAAGTTGAAGAGCAGATTAGCAAGCGTTCAAAAGCTTTAATCAAAGAGAAGAAGCATATTGAGAAAGCCTTAAATGGTTTAGAGAATATCCTGTTTCACTACTCACCGAAGGAGTTTCGCAAGGCTCTAGAGCCGATTCGCGATGACGAGAATATGACGCGCGATGAAATACAGAAAACCTTTGAAGGATTTTTTGAAGGGATCCATGTTTCGACCGCAACCTATCTGGACAAAATTTTAGATACTCAGGAGCTTGTGAAACAGCGTATTGAGGAGATGAATCCCCGAACTGGTTTAGATGTTTTATCAAAGCACTGGTTAACAAACCAACTTCCGGGCAGGTTGTTTATATGGCTAGAAAGGCTCCACCCAGATGATCGCAGTGAAATTGAAGCGCAGCATCCAGAGCTGATTGAAAAATTAAAATCAGCTTATGAAGCCCAGATGAAGGTGGTTACGCCGCTAGAGCAACGTTTTATTGACGACAGTGAAGATCCAAACTTCTATTACAAGCGGTTGGAGCAGTTTTTTGATCAAAACAAACTTGATATGTTGCAGTCCACAGCCGCCGAGTTAAGTGAAAAAGAAGGCCCTGTCTTTGAAACGCTATCTAAGTATGCGGAGGCCTTGACTGCCGAGCTTCAAGGGAATGAAGAGACGGCTTACGAGCTCTACAAGAAGATTGAGTCACCTTCATTGAACTATGTGGTGTTACAGCGCAAACTCAAGATTGCAATGAATCTACAAGACTATCAAGTTGCGATGGAGGCTTTACAGGCTCTTTGTGGCTTCTCATTACACTATATGCCCAAGTACGGGGATTTAATGAATATTCTTGGACAGCCTGCAGCTGCGATTGAGATTTATATTATGTACTTAGGTCAGCACAAAGAAAATGTCGTGGCATGGCTTAAATTGGCTCATCTGTATGAGAGTGTCGACCACCCTGATGACGCGACAATCATCTACAATAAAGTATTGGAAATTGATCCAGAGAATGAAATCGCGCTCAAGGCTCTGAATAAATAGTCGATACAGACAGAGTAAAGAAAAAAATAAAACAAGAACACAAGGAAATCGTATGAAGTTTTGTACTAAATGTGTCATGCCGGATACCAAACCAGAACTGACCTTAGATGAAGAGGGTGTCTGTGATGCTTGTCGATCTCATGAGAAAAAACGCACTGACATCGATTGGATTGAGCGCGAAAAAGAGTTCCTAGAAATCGTCAGCCAGAATAAAAAGAATCGCGGCTATGATTGCTTGGTTCCGGTCAGTGGGGGCAAGGACTCTACCTTCCAAACCATGAAAGTACTAGAACTGGGTTTAAAACCCCTCTGTGTCTGTTTTGAACCGACGGTTGCAACCGAATTAGGTAAACAAAACTTGGACAACCTGCAAAACCTTGGGGTGGATTTGATTCTGGTTAAAAAAGACCCGGAAACCTACCGCAAGATGGTGCTAGAGGGTCTGCGAGTGGTTGGGGATAATGAGTGGCCAGACCACGTCGGTATCTTCACTGTGCCGGTTCACTTCGCCGTTAAATTCAATATTCCTCTGATTGTTTGGGGTGAAAATTCACAGTTTGAATACGGTGGACCAGCAACCAGCCGAGATAACCGCTTCCTAAATCGTCGCTGGCTGGAAGAGTTTGGTGGGCTGTTAGGTTATCGTGTTGAAGATATGATTGGAGTCGACGGTATTACCGAAAAAGACCTCTATCTTTATGAATACCCTACAGATGAAGAGGTCGAAGAAGTTGGCGTAACGGGCGTTTTCCTCGGCTACTACTTCCCATGGGATACGCGTCGCCAAACTGAAAAAGTCATTGCAAATGGATTCCGTACGGCAGCGCGCCATATTGAAACCACCTATACCAATTTCGAAAACTTAGATTGTCATTCCATGACGGTGCATGATTACCTCAAATTCATTAAGTATGGTTTTGGACGAGCAACGGATCACGCCTGTTTGGATATCCGCAATGGCGACATCACTCGAGAAGAAGGGGTGAGGCTAGTGCAGAAATATGATGGTCGCTATCCACATGAAGCGGTGAAAGAGTTTTGTGACTGGGCAAGAATTTCACAAGAAGAGTTTGATTTGACCATCGATGCCTTTACCAACCGTAAAATCTTTGAAGTCGATGATAGAGGGCAGTTGAAAAAAGACATTGATGGCTCTTTGGTTTTAAAACCTGAATACCGCATTTCGTAACGAGTCACTTCACTATGATCGTTATTATCGATTACGGTATGGGCAATCTCGCCTCAGTATTAAAGGCGGCATTGCTGTACCGTAAAGACACCATTATTTCTGCAGACCCCTCTGAAATTTTAAACGCTGAAAGAGTGATTCTTCCCGGTGTTGGCGGATTTGGTGATGGCATGCAGTCATTGAATCAATCGGGTATCGGTGCTGTGTTACATCAGCTTGCAGGACGCGGCACCCCTATATTAGGTATCTGTTTAGGGATGCAGTTATTAGGTTCTTCCAGTGAAGAGTCAGTGGGCGTTGAAGGGCTTAAGCTGATCGATTTTAAGGTTGAACGTTTTGATGACAGCTTAGACATCAAGATCCCGCATGTAGGCTGGAATAACGTTACTCCAGAAAACGCCACTCACCCTCTGTTTCAGGAGGTGCCAGTCTCTTCAGACTTTTATTTTGTGCACTCTTATCACGTTAATCCTCAAATCCAAGAGAGTAATATCCTTGCCCGCTCAGGTTATGGCAATGATTTTGTCTGCGCTGTGCAGCAAGGCTCTGTTTACGGTGTGCAGTTCCACCCTGAAAAAAGCCAAAAACCGGGCTTGCGGTTACTGCAAAACTTCCTAACTAGGGATGAGTTTGTGAGGGGGGGGGAACCATGCTAAAACACCGTGTGATTCCTTGTGTGCTTCTAAAAGATTGGCAGCTGACCAAAAGCGTCCGATTTGAAGAGTTTCGCACGGTCGGTCACCCGACTGTCACCGCCCGCATCTATAACTCACGTAATGTCGATGAACTGATTGTCTTAGATATTGACGCCTCTAAACAGGGCGTCGAAATCAATTATGAAGCATTCAAAATGATTGCTGCCGAGTGCTATATGCCCCTGACTCTTGGTGGCGGGATCCACTCTTTGGATCAGGTTAGAAAGCTCTTAAATTTGGGGGCGGATAAAGTCTCGATTAATACCGAAGCCATTCGAAATCGCTCTTTTATTGCTGAGATCGCTAAAAAGTATGGTTCACAGTGCGCGGTAGTTTCAGTCGACGTCAGAAAAGCTGAAGATGGCGCCTACCAAGTTATGAGTCATGGTGAACCGGTTGAGGGCTTAGATTTAAAACAATACCTGCAAGAGTGTGAAGCGATGGGCGCAGGCGAGTTTCTGTTGACCAATATCGAGCATGACGGGATGGAAATTGGCTACGATCTTGAATTATTAGACAGGGTCGTTTCTGAAATTAAAATTCCAGTCATCATCAATGGAGGGGCTGGATCGCTCGATCATTGTGTACAGGCCATGCAGCACGGTGCTGATGCTTTAGCGGCGGCAAGTATCTTTCATTTTACTCAACAAACGCCCAATTCTATTAAGGCTGTTCTGGCCGATTCTGGATTTGCCACACGGCGATAACCTTCTGAATTTGTTAAGTTATTTCAGATCCACTTCAGTGGGTTTTTTTATTTTTACCACTTTTTTCCCTAAAGAAACTGTGTAACTGTCGATACAGAATTTGAGGGCGGGAAACACTGCTCCAAAAATAAAAATACACATAAGCACACAATACAGATACAAGGGAGAATTATCATGGCAATGGTAATCAATACAAATATGGGGTCTTTAAATGCCGTTCGCATTTTAGATCACACCAGTCGAGAACAGTCAGTTGCGATGGAGCGTCTGACTTCCGGTCTAAGAATTAACCGCGCAGCAGACGATGCCGCAGGGTTAGCCGTTACAGAATCTATGACAACCCAAATCAAAGGAACCGATATGGCGGTTCGTAATGCGAATGATGGTATCGGTCTTATCCAGACAATGGATGGGGCAATCGATGAAGTCATCGGCATGATGCAGCGTATGCGTGAATTGGGTATTCAGTCAATGAACGGAACTTACACGGCTGCAAACCGCACGCAAATGGATGCAGAGTTTTCTCAGTTACAAAATGAAATTGAGCGTATCGCCGATACCACTAAGTTTAATGGAACCGCTCTGTTTGAAGGCACCAATACATCAATTGACCTTCAGGTTGGTTGGGAAACTAATGCGGCAGATAAAATCAATGTGGTACTGAGTGATTTTACCGCTTCAAACTTGAATGCTAGTACGGCACAAAATATCACATCAACTACAGCAGCAAGTGATGCAATTGCAAATATCAACTCTGATATCTCGTCAATGAACCTAGCAAGATCTCGTTGGGGTGCCTTGCAGAATCGCTTGGAATCTACGGTTTCAAACTTACAAAATATCAATGAAAACATGAATGCTTCACGTTCACGTATTCAAGATACTGACTTCGCCAAAGAGAGTGCAAACCTAGCCAGAACTCAGGTTCTGCAACAAGCAGGTATGAGTATGCTGTCTCAGGCGAACCAGCAGTCCCAAAATGTGATGCAGTTGCTGCAGTAGAAGAGATTCTTTAGCTAGGCAAAATAAAATAATACCTGGCTGAAGTTAGGTTGGATACTGACCTCAAAAGTATCAACACACATGTGAAAAGGAGATAGATCATGGCAATGGTAATCAATACAAATATGGGGGCGCTCAATGCCAACCGTATTTTAGATGCAACAAGTCGTGAACAATCTGTCGCAATGGAGCGATTAACCTCTGGTAAATCGATTAACCGTGCAGCAGATAATGCAGCGGGATTGGCGGTTTCAACTGAGATGACCAAGCAAGTCACCGGTTTAAATCAGGCAGTTCGAAATGCAAACGATGGGATTTCACTGATCCAGACAATGGATGGTGCAACAGATGAAATCGTGAATATGATGCAGCGCATGCGTGAGCTATCCATTCAATCAATGAATGGTACTTACACTGCGGCCAACCGAACTCAGATGAATGCTGAATTCACTCAGCTATCGAGCGAGATCCAGCGTGTTTCTGAAACTACAAAGTTCAATGGCTTAGGGTTGATTGATGGTTCGACAGCTGAAGTTGCTTTCCAGGTGGGTTGGGAAACTGCTGGAGCCGATAAAATCACGGTAACTTTTGATGACCTTGGTGCCTCAGCGGCCGGATTAAACCTAACCGCTCAAAGTATTCAAACCGCCACTGCGGCATCGGATGCAATTGGTATTTTGGATACTGGTTTAGGCACGATAAATACCAACCGTGCAAACTGGGGGGCAATTCAGAACCGTTTAGAGTCAACCGTTTCTAACCTGCAAAATGTTTCTGAGAATACGAGTTCGGCTCGCTCCAGAATTCAAGATGCAGACTTTGCGAAAGAGAGCGCCAACCTTGCAAGAACTCAGGTTCTGCAACAAGCGGGGATGAGCATGCTGTCTCAAGCAAATCAACAGTCACAAAATGTAATGACATTGCTTAGATAGTAATAAAGCTTGGGTTGTTTATGTCTCAGTTTATGTCTTATTAGGTAAACAACCCAAAATTGGAGTCCTGCAGATTGCTTATCAGTGGTTGATTTAAAATCTATCAGTGATAAGTAATTTGAAAGTTCCCTTGTGTATTAGCCGCATGATTCGTTCTGCGGCTTTTTTTATGGCCGGTTTTTATATAACTTGTTGAAATATTTGTTTAATTTTTTTCTAAAGAAAATGGAAAAGCGCCGATAAAGTTATTGAGGGCGGGAAACACTGCCCCAAAACATAAAAATACACATAAGCACACAAAATAGATACAAGGGAGAATTATCATGGCAATGGTAATCAATACAAATATGGGGTCTCTAAATGCGGTTCGCATTTTGGATCATACCAGTCGAGAACAGTCAGTTGCGATGGAGCGTCTGACTTCCGGTCTAAGAATTAACCGAGCAGCAGATGATGCGGCAGGGTTAGCGGTCACAGAATCCATGACAACCCAAATCAAAGGGACGGATATGGCGGTTCGCAATGCCAATGATGGTATTGGCCTTATTCAGACTTTAGATGGTGCGGCAGAGGAAGTGACAACCATGCTTCAGCGTATGCGTGAGTTAGGTATCCAGTCAATGAATGGTACTTACACTGATGCAAACCGCGATCAAATGGATGCTGAGTTTATCCAACTTCAAAATGAAATTGAGCGTATTGCAGACACCACGAAATTTAATGGTATCGCGTTGATGAATGCGGCCAATAGTGTCGACTTGCAAGTGGGTTGGGAAACCAATGCTGCAGATATTATCAGTGTCAACACCTATGACTTCCAGGTCGCGGCTTTGAGTATCAATGGACGCACCATTTCTACGGTGGCTTTAGCCAGTATTGCAGTGTCGACGATCAATGCAGATTTATCTGACATTAATATTCATCGGGCAAATTGGGGTGCTTTGCAAAATCGCTTGGAATCTACGGTTTCAAACTTACAAAATATCAGTGAAAACATGAGTGCTTCGCGCTCACGTATTCAAGATACTGACTTTGCCAAAGAGAGTGCAAACTTAGCGAGAACACAAGTTCTTCAGCAAGCGGGTATGAGTATGCTTTCTCAGGCGAACCAGCAGTCCCAAAATGTGATGCAGCTGTTGCAGTAGTGAGTTTTTAGGCTAGGCATAATAAAAACCATCCTAGCCTACTATAGGTTCCGATACTGACCTTAAAAGTATCCATACACAATGTGAAAAGGAGATTAATCATGGCAATGGTAATCAACACAAATATGGGCGCATTGAATGCCAACCGTATTTTAGATGGCACAAGTCGTGAACAAGCCGTGGCAATGGAGCGGTTAACTTCAGGTAAATCGATTAACCGAGCAGCAGATAATGCAGCGGGGTTAGCGGTTGCCACTGAAATGACTAAACAGGTCAGAGGGCTTGATCAGGCAGTTCGAAATGCAAATGATGGGATTTCACTCATTCAGACCATGGATGGCGCCTCTGATGAGATCGTGAATATGATGCAGCGTATGCGTGAGCTAGCGGTACAGTCAATGAACGGTACTTATACTGACGCTAACCGTGATCAGATGGATGCGGAGTTCCTACAGTTACAAAGTGAAATTGACCGTGTGGCCAACACCACTAAATTCAATGGTACTGCGCTGTTAAGTTCAGCGAACTCTATTGAAATGCAAGTGGGTTGGGAAACGGCAGCAGCTGATCAGATCACTGTGCAAGCTCAAGATTTGAACTTGGCCGCCCTCAGTATTACGGGGGACAGTATTTCTACAGCAGCTCTGGCTTCCGATGCTATTTCAGCGATTGATAATGATCTTTCAGATATCAATATCTATCGTGCAAACTGGGGGGCGATTCAGAACCGCTTAGAGTCAACTGTCGCTAACTTGCAAAATGTTTCCGAGAATACCAGCGCAGCACGCTCTCGAATTCAAGATGCAGACTTTGCAAGAGAGAGCGCCAATCTTGCCAGAACTCAAGTTCTGCAACAAGCCGGAATGAGTATGTTATCTCAAGCGAATCAACAATCGCAAAATGTGATTTCACTCCTTCAATAATCATTAAACCCTGGGTTGTTTCTTCTAAGAGGTAAACAACCCAAAACAAGCGTCTTAAGATTGCTTATCAGTGGTTATTCTCAACGCCAGTGATAAGTAATTTGAAAGTTCCCTTGTGTATTAGCCGTACGAGTTTTCTCTACGGCTTTTTTTGTTTTAACGGTATGAAAAATAAAGAAATTATTTTGTTTTTTTAGGCTAAAGAAATTCAGGTTTGGCCGATAAAAATCATAGAGGTTCTAGAAGGACTCAATTCATTTTTAAAGAGCGTTTTAAAAATACATGAAGGGAGAGCTGACATGGCAATGGTAATCAATACAAATATGGCGTCTTTAAATGCGGTTCGCATTTTAGATTACACCAGTCGAGAACAAGCTGTGGCGATGGAACGCCTGACTTCCGGTTTAAGAATTAATCGAGCAGCCGATGATGCTGCTGGGCTCGCGGTGGTTGAGTCAATGACGACTCAAATTCAAGGGACCGATATGGCGATTCGTAACGCCAACGATGGTATTGGTTTGATTCAAACCATGGATGGCGCTATGCAGGAAGTGGTTGATATGTTGCAGCGAATGAGAGAGTTGGGTATTCAGTCAATGAATGGAACCTATACTG
>CAZJPO010000086.1:0-8972 GCA_964547865.1 uncultured Thiosulfatimonas sp. | reverse complement strand
AAAGCATTAAAAACCTAAGAAACAAGGCTCTATACCTGAATCTGAAATAAAAACTTAGGCTAAAGTTTGTCATTTTGACCTATATTCTTTCAGATGCGAACACAGTATAATGGCGCGCGTTTTAAATTAAGAGATCAAACTGTCGTGTCAAAAGATTGTAGCTATATCAGTGTTCACCCTGAGAACCCTCAAAAACGCCTACTTACTCAAGTTGTCGAGATTTTGAGTAAAGGTGGGGTCATCGCCTATCCGACAGAATCGGGTTATGCTCTGGGATGTCTATTTGATAACAAAATTGGAGCCGACAAAATTCGTCAAATCAGGCGATTGGATGAAAAGCACGATCTCACTTTGATGTGTCGAGATTTAAGCAACCTTTCTGAATATGCAAAAGTGGGGAATACCCAGTTTAGATATTTGAAGAACAGCCTTCCTGGACCTTACACTTTTATTTTGCCAGCAAGTAGAGAAGTACCTAAAAGATTACAGACACCAAAGCGAAAAACGATTGGCTTGCGTGTGACTCCCAATGAGGTCACTAACCAGTTACTTAGTTTCTTCGACAAACCTCTGCTTACAGCCAGCCTGATTTTGCCGGGTGAAGATCATCCAATGACCGATGGCTGGACGATTCAGGAAGAGTTGGGGCATACTTTGGAGGCGGTACTTGATGGTGGCTTTAGTGGTTTTGAACCGACAACCATTGTAGACTTTACTGAAGATGAACCGGTATTAATCAGACAAGGGCAAGGCGAATTTAATGGGTGAAGAGTTAACCCTGATTCAAAAAATCGCAATTTGGACGATTCCTGTATTGTTTGCCATTACGGTACATGAGGTCGCTCATGGCTGGGTTGCCTCTAAGCTAGGCGATCAAACCGCGAGAATGCTTGGTAGATTAACGCTTAACCCTTTTAAACATATTGACCCCATCGGAACTGTCGTCGTTCCCTTAGTCCTTCTTGCTCTGAGTGGATTTGTTTTTGGCTGGGCAAAAGCGATTCCTGTTGATACACGCAATTTTAAAAACCCCAAAAAAGACATGGCTTGGGTCGCAATCGCAGGTCCGACGGCCAATCTATTGATGGCATTCGGCTGGGCAGCGATTATTAAAGTCGGTATGATTGTAGAGACGATGGGCCCGGGTGCCGGTCAGTTCCTGATTTACAGCGGTATCGCCGGGGTGAGTATTAATTTAATTTTGATGGTGTTGAATTTAATCCCAATTCCTCCGCTAGATGGAAGTCGTGTATTAACGGCTTTTTTGCCCCCGGCCTTGGGATGGCAATATAATCGCATGGAGCCTTACGGCTTTTTTGTGATTTTGGGCTTAATGCTGCTAGGGCTTCTAGAGCTCTTACTGCTTCCGCCATTTTATTTTTTTAAACAGTTTATTTTTAGCCTGTTTGGCATTGGATAAAAGAGAAAAAACATGAATCAACCAACAGGTGAAAAACTACAAAAAATTCTGGCTCGCGCTGGCTTTGGCTCGCGCCGTTCAGTCGAAACAATGATTACCGACGGTCAAGTAAAAGTAAATGGACGTGTCGCCCAATTGGGTGACCGCGCAACCCTGTCCGATAAAATCAAAGTCAATGATCATTTGGTTAAACAACAACGATTAGAACAGCAGCCAACACAAGTGATTCTCTACAATAAACCCGAAGGTAAAGTTTGTACTCGAAAGGATGAAAAAGGGCGCGATACAATTTACTCCCAGCTACCAAGAATTTTTAATGGCCGCTGGATCAGTATAGGGCGCTTAGATTTGAATACCTCAGGGTTGTTAATTCTGACCAATAATGGTGAGCTAGCAAATAGAATGATGCACCCCTCCTATGAAATGGAACGTGAATACACAGTTCGTGTGTTTGGTGAAGTCAGTGATGACATTATTAAACAGGTGACAAAGGGAGTTGAACTTGAAGACGGTAAGGCTCGTTTTAATCGTGTCCGAAAGATGCAAGCCGTTGGGGAAGAAGAGTCGATTAACAACTGGTACCGAGTGATTATCAAAGAGGGCCGCTATCGTGAAGTACGCCGTATTTGGGAAGCGGTCGGTGTTCAGGTCAGCCGCTTACACCGCGTTAGATATGGCGAATTTAGTCTGCCTAGAGGGTTGCGTAAAGGTAAAACCCAAGAGCTGACTTGGCGACAAATCAATCAACTCCTAAAATCGGTCGGTCTGTCAGAAGAAGCGCGCCCAGATTTGAGAAACCAAAAACCATCGCCTAATAAAAATGCGGCCAAAAATCCTCGTGGCAAACCACAAAAGCAGCGGGGTAATGTGCCAAGAAGTGATAAAGGACCAAGCCGCGGTGGACCAAAGCAGGGCAGAAAGAAACTAACCATTCATGACTTAAGTCAATAATACACAAGCTTAGCAAGGGGGCTTCTAAAAAAGCATATGCTGAGTTCTAGAAGTAAACTCTTGCATGCGGCTCAATAATGTCAATCTGATCAATAAACAGCAGTTCCCCCTGTTTTTCGTCAGCACTATTTAGGTCTTTACTCGCTCCGGTTTGCCACTTTAACCCAGTTGAACTTTTCACATTGACCAGGTGACCTCTAATCGTGAGTATTTGGCCAATTTTGAGCTGTTTCAATTGTGACCCAATGGCTTGGGTTGCTGGGATTAAGTGGTAAAGTGCGGTTTTACTCTTTATGGTTTGGCTGTTAACAATTGGGCTGTCAGTCTCCCAGCTATAACGACGACTAACAATAGAGGGATCAGCTGACTCAATCGTCCTCTCATCAGAAAGCTCTTCCCATCCCAATACCACATCTACAGGTGAGACTCGTGAGATTCCATCAAAATAGTATTTTTCAGCATCTAGCACTCTGCCATCAACTTCAATTGCAAACCTTGGAATAATAGTATAGCCATCAAACTGGAATCTTGGCCGGTTCGGTAAAGATGTAAAAGGCGGAGAGCCAGCCAGAATTCCCACGCCAACAGCGGGCGAACGATCAAAGGCATAGAAATATTGCCAGACAAAGAAGAGTAAAACCAGAGTAATAGCTTTTTTCATGGTTTAGTGCCAATCTTGAGATTCATCATTTTTAGCCTTAATAGTGAGGCGGAGGCGCTTCATCTCTAAGGTCCTTAACCACATCTTCACGAAGACTTTTGAGATGCTCGGACAGTATCCCAATTTGCTTTTTAAGTAATTGAATTTCCTGGTGTTGTAGTGCAGCGGTCTTTTCTAACTCTGCAATACTTTCGCTATTAAAGGCCATATTGGTTTGAAGGTCATCGATTGCATTTTCCACAACCTTAAAAGGTGATTGGCTTTGCTCGACCTGCTGTTCAGATTTTGTCATTATCAGTTTAACCAGTATTTTAATTGTTCTGTTGCCGTTGATTTTAATACCACTCGATCCAATAGAGGAGCCATCAATTTAATGCTTGTTGAACGTAACTCATCACGCCTGAAGTAATGACATGTTATTTCATGTCCAGGTTGTGAGCGTTTAAGCAATTGATCAACTTGGGCTTTAGAGGTCAGTTTCAAGTTATTTAAGGCAATAATGACATCTCCCGCAGAAATACCGGCGTGATAAGCCGCTTGCTGATTCCAGATGTGAGTTACCTTGAGACCTGATTCGAGGTTAGTCAGATTGGCGCCCAAGCTCGTCGGTATCTCAGTTTCATCAGGTGATAATTCACTACCCCCTAAATCATCAAGTCCTTTTGCTGTCTGGAGGATAAAATCCACTCCAAAATCTGCGAATAGGGCCTGAAAATCGATATCTTCCGTACCAAAAAGATATTGGTCAAAGAAGTCATCTAAATTAAGGCCGCTAACTTGTGCACAGACGGCCTCAATTTCACCATCCTCAATCCCAGTTCTGGTTTGACCGAAGTGCTGCCATAAATACAAAAGGATATCGTCTAAAGATCTTTTCCCCCCGGTTTGCTGGCGGATTGTCAAATCTAGCGCTAAGGCGATTAAACTACCTTTGGTATAGTAGCTAATAATTGCGTTAGGGGCATTTTCATCCTGCTGATAAAACTTGGTCCAGGTTAACCAACTAGATTCAGAAACCGGCTGGTTGAAACGCCCAGGCATTCGATAAACACGGGTCATCTGTTTGGCGAGTAATTTTAGATAAATTGATTCATCAATCACCCCTGAACGCAATAAAATCAAGGCGTCATAGTAGGAGGTAATGCCTTCAAACCACCACAGCTGATTAGTATAAACAGGCGTTTGCAGGTCACTTTCTAGATAGGCCTTGGGTTGTATTCTTTTGACATTCCAAGTGTGGAAGTACTCATGACTACAGAGTTCTAAAAATGTTAAATATCCGTCCGTTGCTTGCGCCATTCCCGGGTAAGGCAAATCATTTCGGCTGCAAATTAATGCTGTTGAATTACTGTGTTCTAGACCACCGTAATCACTGCCCGTCACCATGACTTGAAACAGGTAGTTTTCTACGGGGGCAGGCTCACCAAATAGATTCAGTTCTGTTTCACAGATTTTAATTAAATCTTGCTTTAAACGCGCTTCATCTAAATCAAATACACCCGTCAATACCATGCGGTGAGGGATGCCATTGGCCTCGAAACGGATATCGGTAAAGGTACCGATTTCAACCGGATAGTCTATCAAGTCGGTATAACTCTCTGCCTGAAAAAGGCCAAAACCATTGTTATCAACTTGTTTCTCAGGCATGCCGGTAGCAACTTGCCACTGGTTTCGGGCAGCGTGATCAGTCAGCTGAATGTCGACCTCGCAAGCTTGATCCGACTGACCCAAGACTTCCAAAAATGTCGAGGTGCCATTGAAAAAGGCGTGAGATTCATCAAAGTGAGCACTGCGAACGGAGAGGTCCCAAGCATAAACTTCATATTCAAGCGTTGTTGCGGTATTCGATGAAAAAGACCAACTGGATTTATCTAGTGTTTGAACCTCAACAGAAGTCCCTGTTTCATCATAGGCCTTTATACTGACAATATTTTTGGCAAAGTCACGAATCAAATAGCTACCGGGAATCCAGTTTGGCAGCCGCAAAACCTGATTCGGCTGTTGTGGTTGCGCTATTTCTAGTTTGACACGAAAGAGGTGAGCCTTTGGATCAAAGGCATAAATAGTATATCGAATCAT
The DNA here is from genome assembly GCA_964547865.1 of uncultured Thiosulfatimonas sp. GTDB lineage: Bacteria > Pseudomonadota > Gammaproteobacteria > Thiomicrospirales > Thiomicrospiraceae > Thiomicrorhabdus. Next base: position 3,861 of record CAZJPO010000086.1, on the reverse strand, counting down.
ATTTCTTTTCTGTTCTACTGTTTTTGATCAGCGGGTTCTACATCACTTTTTTGGGGTGGTATATGGTGTGGCACACACAATTTTTTATCTTTAACGGCTAGCAGGGTTTTTACGGTTAAGTGCAGAATCAAAGCCGATAGAACAGCCAACAGCAAGATAGCGATATATTTAAACAGTGTGAACTCAAGTTGCTCATACATAATAAAACTTGCAATCGTGATCGCGGCAAGCGGGAAGGTGTATGCCCACCAAGACAGAGCGAACGGCACTCTAATAAATCTAGGTAGCTGGGTAAATAGCAAAATCGTTAGGAACAAAGCAATATAGTAAAGGATTCTGGCAAACTCATTGACCCCAGCCATCCCCTGCAGGCTCATATAGGAGATAAAGCCAACCGCTGGTGGCGCAATCAAAATAAACAGGGTAGGTTCAAGAATTTTCATCATTGGAGGGTGAAAGAAAAGTCGATACATGACAATGCTATTTAAGATAAGCCAAAACACAATACCAATACTAAAGAAGAACCAGCCCACATGTTCATTGGCAAAGTGCACTGCACCAATGGGTACAATAATACTTCCAACTACAGGGATAAACCAAGCGGGGTTCATATGTATCACTTGCCACTTTTCATGGTGGATCCAGTTATTTAAGATATAGAGCAGTAGGGCAAATTGAATACCCGCACCTAGCATCCACATATAACGGGCTTGATCGAAGGCAAAGTCTTTAAAAATTAAGCTCAGCAACAACAAGCTGATACTGATCGTAGGGAAAAAATTAAGGGCAATTGGGTGATTAAACTCGTTCAACATCGCTTGCGGATGCTTGATCACTTTCAACAAATAAACAGCGGTTACAATGGTGAAGAATACTGCGGTGAGAATCGCGAAAACCGCAAACACCATTTCAGAAATTCCAATTGTTTCATGCGCTTTTTTGAGCGCAATCGTAAAACCACTGTACCCCATAATCGCGCCAAAAATATTAATCGGGAAAAATGCCAATCGATTACTTGGACGGTTTTCTTCCATTGTCTATAACCTTTCGTTTTGTATGTTCATTGTTCAGTGACAGCCTATTAATATGACCTATTTTACACACTAGATGACTCAGGGCTTTACTAAGTTTACGATTGTTTGTTTAATATCAGGACAGGTTGGTCGGTCGCGATATTTAGATTGCCGATGATTCCCTAAAGCCAACTAAGAACGATTTCATAATCTCATGCTATTTTGCCATTAGGAACCCATGTCCTTTACTGCCAAATATTCAACTCGGTTTAAGGCCTCTATCCTTAACTTTGGATTGCCAATGGGCATTCTTGGGCTTGGCATAAATGTCTTTCATATGGCAGACGGCAGCTTGCTACATCAATACTTTTCAGATACCACGGGACTGAGTTGGCTAGCTAACTTACTGTTCATCGTGGGCTTAAGTGCATTCTTTTATTTAGGTGTTCATTATCTTTACGCCTTATTCCAACAAGAAAGCAGACCCAACCTGATTGCTGAATGGCACAACCCATTTTTACGCTCGTTTTTACCGTCAACCACCCTGACGGCAGTATTGGCCGTCCTCTCAATCGACGCTCTTATCGGTCTGCCTGTTGCGATGCTCCTCAATTCACTGATCGTTGTTGCCTTACTGCACATGTTCTTAACCTTTTACTTAATTAATGGTTGGTTTTTTAAGTCTGATGTACTCATCAATCACCATAAACCGACATGGTTTATATTAATTTCAGGAAACTTTGTCCTTGCCATTGCGCTTATGTCGTATTTTCAGATGACGGCTTATCTAATTGAAGTTGCATGGTTTTTCTATGCCTCTGGACTGTTTTTATGGGCCGCTTTCGCGACCTCCATCCTGTATCGTTTAATGTTTGAAAAACCGATTACCCAGAAACTCAGACCCAGTCTATTTATTTTCTTGGCGCCTCCATCACTCGCTTGTATTGCCTCAATCCTCTTAGCCGGTGCCAATACAGTTGAGACCATCTCCCAAGTACTGGATACGATTACATGGTTAAGCTATAGCTTTGCCAGTGTTATGTTTGCCTTATGGTTACTTCAACTGCGGTACTTTTTTGAGAGCGGGGTGAGTATGGCTGGGTGGTCCTATGTTTATCCTATCGCGGCCTATGGCCTCGCAACACAGTATATGGCGCTCAAGATTGACAACTCTGTTTTAGCTTTTTTAAGTCTCGTATTAGCGGTCTTAGTTCTATGGGTTATTACCTTACTCTTCAACTGGCTAATCAAGCAATGTCTCATCGATGGGTCTGCGGAAAACAAAGATAGACCTCGTTCATAATCTAACTCTATCTACCAGCGTTATCCTGCCCGTGTCACTTGAATAAACTCTGCCCATTTTTAAACGACGGTTTATAATGTGCACTTTCTTAATTTATCGTTGGAGTCTTTTGTGATTCGTACTCGTTTTGCACCTAGTCCTACTGGCTATTTACACATCGGTGGCGTTAGAACAGCGCTGTATTCTTGGTTATATGCTAAAAAGCAGGGCGGAGAGTTTATTCTTCGCATTGAAGATACCGATTTAGAACGATCAACAGAAGAGTCAGTCAATGCCATTCTGGAAGGAATGAGTTGGCTTGGTCTAGATTACGATCAAGGTCCCATCTACCAAACACACCGCTTTGATCGCTATAAAGAGATTATCCAAACCTTAATGGATAACAATCTTGCCTACTACTGCTATGCGACACCAGAAGAGCTGGACGAGATGCGTGAGCAGCAAAAAGCAGCGGGTGAAAAGCCTCGTTATGATGGTCGCTACCGTGATTTTACCGGAGAACCACCCGCAGGTATTGACCCTGTTATCCGCTTTAAGAATCCAATCGATGGCGATGTTGTGATTGAAGATATGGTTAAAGGTACGGTCACCATTAACAATAAAGAGCTGGATGATTTGGTTATTGCCCGTTCGGATGGCACGCCAACTTATAATTTAACTGTCGTGGTTGATGACTGGGATATGGGTGTGACTCATATTATTCGTGGCGACGACCACCTGAATAACACGCCAAGACAAATCAATCTTTATAAAGCGATTGGGGCAGAGATTCCAAAGTTTGCTCATATTCCAATGGTTCTGGGGGAAGATGGCAGTCGTCTTTCAAAACGCCACGGCGCGGTGAGCGTGCTTCAGTACAAAGAGCAGGGTTTCTTGCCAGAAGCACTGTTGAACTACCTTGTTCGTCTGGGTTGGTCTCATGGTGATCAAGAAGTCTTTACCATTGATGAGATGGTCAAGTACTTCAACCTAGATAGCGTAAACAGTTCACCTTCCGCATTTGATATGACCAAACTGACTTGGATCAATGAACAACATATTAAGAGCGCCGCCAAAGAACACTTGGCAACACATTTATCTCACTTTGTCACTGAATTAGGTTGCGACTTAAATCAGGGGCCTGCACTTGATGAGGTCGCCGACCTATTAAGAGAGCGCGCAAAAACCTTAATTGAAATGGCAGAAGGTGCGGTCTATTTCTATAATGATTTTGAAGAATTTGAAGCCGGGGCAGCTAAAAAACATTTACGTCCTGTCGCTGAGGAGCCTCTTCAGTTGCTTCTGAGTAAGCTAGAACAACTAGATGACTGGCAAGCAACACCAATCCATCAAGCTATCAACGATACGGTCTCAGAACTGGAAGTCGGTATGGGTAAAGTAGGCATGCCTCTTCGTGTCGCCATTACGGGAGGAGGGCAGTCACCTGCAATCGATGCCACAGCAGAACTGATTGGTAAAGAGCGTTGCATGACTCGTATCAAAATGGCTTTGGAGTTTATTGAACAGAGAAAACAATCAACTTAAATCTGAACTGAACGCCTAAGC
>CAZJPO010000085.1:0-9134 GCA_964547865.1 uncultured Thiosulfatimonas sp. | reverse complement strand
AACAGTTATTATGGCAGCGGGAAATAGGGCAGGGTGCCTCAGCTCTAAAAAGGAGGGTTTGTGGAGCGCACCTGAATGGCTGAATTCCGCCATGATCACGCAGTTCTAAAATCTCGATATCCCTTAAAGATAAGTAACAATCCGACCCCTAAGAGGCCTAACGTCCTTGGAAATTGTCATCGTTGTCATGCTCCTTCAGTTTGGAGGCATGGACCAAATTACTCATACACAGAAGATCGGACACTCTCTCGCCGATACGACTTACCCTAGATCCGATCCAAGAAATGCTCAGTCGTAGCCCCTAGCAAAAATTCTTGCTTGAATAACCCTCATCTCTCGTAGACTCTAAAAGCTATGAAAATCGCCTTAATATCTCTCGTATCGCCCAAACACACTGTGCTTGCTGAAAATTATGGGGTTTCCGTACTTGCAGGCTTTGTTCAGTCCGAATTTGGTTCAATGGTTCAACTAAAAGTAATTGATCAACAATTTTCAGACCTTCAGACAATAACGAAAGAAATAATAGAAACTCCATACGATGTCATCGGGTTTTCGGTACCAATTGGTGGACTGCCATCATTAAAATCTATCATGAGTTTCGCAGGAGATTTTTCTGCGAATGCAATCCTTCTTGGAGGAGTGCTGCCTTCTCAGGCGCCCAAAGAATTATTAGAACAATACGAGGATCCTCGAGTTGTTGTCTGTCGGGGCGAAGGAGAGGAAACCTTTAAATCGGTCATTGAGCAATTACTTGAAGGCGAACTTCATCCAAAATTTCTGCCAAATACCTCTTTCATTGATGCAGATAAAAACTACGTAAAAAACCCGACACTTTTGCTTAAGAACCTAAATCAGCTGCCTTTGCCAGATCGCACAAACGCACAGCGGATATCCAAACTTGGAGGGCAGATTTACATTGAAGCCAGTCGTGGCTGTTCGTGGGACAAATGTACGTTCTGCGCTATCCGAGAAAAGGGCCTTAACAGAAGGTGGTTTGCTGCGGAAAAAATTGTGGAAAAACTAGAGCAGTGCCAGCGCTTTGTGAACCCAGATCAAGATATTGTATTCACTGACGAGGAGTTCATTGGAAACGACAGCCACTCTTTGGAAGTTTTGTTGTCTTTAGCCGAACAGTTGATTGAGAAAAAATCTAACGTCAGTTTTACCTTTGCGACCCGTGTTGAATCTATCATAAACTCAAAAGATTCCGAGTTAACCGCACATCTTAGAGGAGAAGTATTTTTACGACTCGTGGAAGCAGGTTTGAGTAGTGTCTTCATCGGTGTTGAATCTGGTTCAAATAGTCAGTTGAAGAGATTTGGTAAAGGCGCGAAAGTACCAGATAATTTGTCAGCCATTAGTAAATTAAAAACTTTTGGTATCAGGCTGGATATAGGAATTATCCTGTTTGACCCTCTTATGACGATTGAGGAGATCATTGAGAATATTGAATTTGTCAAAAATGCAGAAATTTTAGGTCTAATCTCAGTATTACCGCATGAAATACGTGTCCAAAAAAATACACCTCTTCACGTGATGTGTACTAACTGGGAACGGAAAAACGGACGACAACTGATTGGTGAATTGGATCTAAATAGTTTGAATTATCCAATCATTAACTATGCTGATGAGAGTGTAGGCATAATAGCTAAAATGGCAAAATCATGGCATGAAGATTACTATGAACTTTGGTATGCGTTGAAAGGACGTATTCGTTCTTTGTCCGATAGCTCCACACGAAGATTGTTGATGAAATATTACGCTCAAATTCAAACAATCGAAGCTCAGTTAATCAAGACACTTGCACAAGACATCCAAAAAACAGGTAGTTTTGACCTCGTAAAGATCGATTCCTTAAGACTGCACCGATCAAAAATCCTCAATCAGCTGTCTAAAGCTGCTGAACATGATTCTCACCTCGATCCAAACAAGTCAATAAGAACAGGTATCTCAATTTTCCTAAAACGAATTCAACCATTAGCGAAGCCCGATTTTAACGGGCCAAGGCACCATCAGTTGGTTTGAACACCTCATATTCACCAATTCTCTGCCACATCTTCCCGTAGAGATTGAACTCTAGAGACAACTAAATCATACAGATGTTTATCTTCTTCTTCCCGATCTTCAGAAACAAATTTTGCTTCACGTAGATTTAGCCTCCTTACACTTTCGAAAATCTCGTCAAATAATCTTATAGAGTGCTCCACAGCTCGCCTAGATCGATGAACACGCAAGTGCCCATAACCCATTGTGTTGATATCTGTTTTCAAGTTCTCAAGAGCAACTTGATCGCCATATATGTCATAGTTGCTCATAATTAGCGGGCTACCTGAGTCAACGATTTCAACTTTTCCAGCTAGAGCCTTAAGATTATGTAGAAGAGCGTCCAATCGAAGCAGATAGGCGTCGCGTTCAAATACATCTTTGGCCATGAGGGTATCTAAGCACAGAATGAGCTTAGCTTTGGCCCCTTGGATTCTCAAGCACCCCAACCAAGTTTGGCCATTTATCAACTCCAACTCGGTATTTTCACCAAATATCTTCTCGCTGGTGTTTACCATTGGAGTTGCCATAGGGCCTAGCGCTGCCATATTCCTAAGAATCAGCGGTTTCGCACTTGCAAGAATTTTTGAATTTTCCCGTTGTACAATTTTTAGTCTATCTGTCGGGTTCGATGCCTCCACAGCAACTTCCGCGGCTAACTTTCCGAAAAAGTCTGCTGAAGCCTCAGTGTAATTTTTTCCAGAAAATGTTATGCAATGCAGACCACGTTTCTCAAGGTAATTGACCTGAGATTGACTCGACTGAAGTGCTAACATGTACATCTTTCCCGAGTTGCCTCCGAGCCGCTCTGAAACGTATTTGCATATTGACTTGAAAGTTATGTCTTGAAAGCTGTAGCCGACCATCAAGATTGTAGATCGCGCAAGAATTGTAGCTAAATAGCTCTCCATGAGTGAATTCTTATTGAAAAATTCTGCGTAGTCATCGTCAGAAAATATAATTGAGGCCGGGTCGTTTAGATCACCATGCAGCTTTATGAGTTGCGTAGTATCTACTGCCTCGGGTGAAATCTGACTATCTTTCCAGATAACTCTTAAATCTACACCAGTTTTTGAGAACGCGCGCTCGATAAGATCGTCCCAATTAGTTGTTATTATATTATTTGTAGGTAAAGAAGAAAGCATCATGTGTTCAAATGTATCGCTTTTTGATTGCCTTCTTTTGAATATATCTCGAATCGAATTTATTACGTTTGCCTTGCCCGCCGCGTCATAAAAGAATTGTGCTCGTTCTAAAGCCCCGCATGAACTTAGGAACATGTTGTCGTCCTCGGCGCCTGAAACGAGCCTGTTTTCTAAATCGTCCAACAGCTCAGTCCACGAAGGGAGGCCTGCCGACATGGAAAGCCCAGCCCCCACAAAGATGCAGACCCGACCATGTTGGAAATCGTTAACTAGCGACCTTGGAATCGTATTTTTCATTTCTTGGGTTAGCCTTATAATTAGCTGCTGAAAGTAGTGCAATCAGGGGATAGGTTGGTGTAGTTTTAATTGCTTGAAAAACATCCCAAAAAGGACCGGTATTGACCAACCATGTTTACCTATTCATAATACACCAACCGCCCAATGGTGTTGCATGGGCCTTCAGGACCGGCGCAGTTCATTTCATACAGATTGTCGTTCTGGATCAGCTCGTGCCCGTCAACAAACACCGACGTCTTGTTTGATTTCGGCCGACACCAGCCTTTATTGACCCCCGATACAACACCGCCGTTTTTGCCCGGCTCGTCCCCGGTTACTTTGTTGGTACGGCTGGCCATGGTAAAGGCCTCCAGACCTGTCAGTTTTGTGTGGCCGATCGTTTTTTTCGACCAGGACAACTTCGAAACAATCATATAGGGAACTGGAACCTTGCTCCCCCCAATCGGGGTCAAACAAACGTCGGGTGACAGGCAAACAATCTGTGCATTTTTCCCGCTATCACGCGCTGCCGATTTTTCCATTCAATTACTCCATGTGCATTTGCTGGATATCACCTGTTTCAAAACGGTCCGGCGTTGTGATCAGGCACCGCCAAAGCAACGTCAGACTGTGTTTTTCAATCATTTGGTCACTGACATCCACCAAGACTGTATCCAGCACCATATCCTGATAGCTATTCTCTTGGCCAGCCATGCGAAGCGTCAAAGCCACGCCCGGCAATCTGACTTCTATCGTTTCCGCGGTGTGGCTGGCACCAGCAAGCATGATGATTTCATTGCCCGCTAATGCCGGCGAGATTTGCAATGGCTTGGGGGCCGCATTCCAGAACCTGAGACCATAATCAACAGGCATTCGCGGATGGCGTGTCTGTTGCCACGCCGCATCGAAAGTTCCCGCTTCAGCCCGGCGCGGCAGCCAGGATTTGGCAATCGGCCCGAACCCGTGCACCGTCATTTCCGTTTGCGGGTCTGCTGCCATGAACTCTGCAAGCTCGCCGATTTGCGGGGCCGGAAACGGGTCTTTGTTTGCCCGGGATTGTGGCGTGGTAAAGCCGATGCCCGAGGGGTTGAACTCAAACACTTCGGGGTTGTCTGCATCCGCGCCGGCCGCCATACCGCCATAGGCCAGCGCATAGGTGATCGGCACCTCGGTAACAGGCTCGGGTTTGCCCGGCTTCCAGCCCGTTGCCCTGTGTTCCCAATTTGACGGGCCGCGAACACGAAAGGAATAATGCAGCCTGTCGGCAATGGACACGCTTACCGGCCAATCGGGGGCAGGCTTTGCCTCGGGCGAGCGGGCAATGGCATTGATCAGCAGATCGGTGCCGATCTTGGCCGGCGCTATGTCCTGCTCGCTTATCAACGGGCTTGTAGCCGGATCCCCCTCGTAGGTATCCTCGAGCAGGAATTCGGGTGGGGTTTGTGTCGCATAAAACCAGCCGTCTGTTGCCCGTTCAAACCGCGCCTTGGCAATGACCACCCCGACCTCGGTATCGTCAGTGTGCCAATGCTTGAAAAACATGAATGACAGGGGGAGGCGGCTGGTTAGGTGCATATTTCCCGCACACGTAAAGTGAGATTATAAAATTCAATTACTTCTTTTTTCCATAACTGCACCCCCAACCAAAGAGGCGGCCTATTATAGCCGTTAAAACCCGTCTGCTCTCGTATCAAGCTAATACCCGATGAAGGGCTTGCCCGCGCCCGGTCTTTATATTGAGGCATATTATCCCAATGATCTATGATACACCACACATCTGTGCGCTCTGCAGGCCAAATATGGCGAATAAGAATATTGCCACATTCCTCACCTGTAGCATCGCACATCGTAAACATAGCTTCATATAAAATCGCATCTCCGTTATCATTTATTACCGTGCCAAAAATCATAGGCACATTCCCGGATTTATCCGTTCCCAGATCAGCCTGACCGATTACACGGAAGTTCGCAACCACCTCCTCCGGGCTGTAATTACCAGCGATTCCACCGGAATGGGATTTGTCATAACCTGCACCCACTACCCAAAATAGCACTGCAACTAATATCGCCTTAAGCACCTTCATACTTCCTACTTGGTTGTAAGCGTCCTCCGCCTACACCCCCGGACTATAATTCCACGACATCAACTCGTCCAGCCGGTTTATTTTGTGGTGGGGTTATCTCAGGTAGTGTCTCGAAAGTGGTGAAAAATAATCCAGCCTCATACTATAGATCGGTTTCAGCCAATCCAATATCCATCCATTCATCTAAATACGGGAAAAAATCGACAGACTCTGGAACCGAACTGTGATCTTTAGCATCAATCAATAGGGCCTGCGGCTCATAGATAGTTCGCAAATCCTTAGACAAATCTAACATTAGATAGGAACCGCCCCCTGAACTTAGAACCTCCACCATTTTGCTAACATCAATTTTCTGGGAAAACTCTTTATACCATGGTAGCTCACTCCAAGACGCTGTATCGGAACCCATAACGGTCATCGATATAGACGATTTAAAGCCTGAAAAATCATAGATATCAGTCAGACCATCCATTACGTTATTATAAACCCAGACTAGAGATTCAGGTGCATGATCCCTCATTAGATTCCAAGCATCGTCGTGCATGGTATCTGCAAATGACTTGGGTTGGCGGGAATACGTCAGATGAGTTTCCCCTTGGGTTTGGGTAATAAAAAATCGGCACAGGCCATGGCTTTTGTTTTGCGCGAGGAACACATCGATAGTAGCAAACCCCAACCCTTTTGCGGTTTGAGGGAAATACAATGCTATCTTTCTCAGCTCACTTCTAACACCTGATAATCGCTGCGGAAGACTATCACTACAATAATCCTTCCAGTGTTCCGGCACAGCATTTGTATCTACTACATGATGAAATACATCCGTAAAATTCCTATTCAATTTATCTAAATGCTGGCTGACATCAAACATCATTCACTCCGGAAAACCACAGGAATAGCTCCCTCGCTCTGCCGCTGGCGGAGCCTGTCATAGATAAGCCGTTGTATTTGTTCTGTCAATCTTGTTTCCTCCGGGATCATCCGCTGCCTAAGGGCTGTATCTACTTGCGTACCAGACGAGGCGTGTTCAATCCATTCAGTGAACGACTTATTTCCGCGCGAACGATTCGCGCTTCGAGACAGTCCGTGAAAATTTTCTTGAAGGTTTAATATGTCAATTTGATCCGCTTTGGGTAAGTCAGAAAACCCATCCATACGCATGATCCTATCCGCAGGAACAATATGATCGGCTTCAAGCCTCGCTGTACGTTGCATTCCGGGCAACCATGGATCTGGCTGTGGGTTTATAGGGGTTGCAAGAGGCTGCCCTTCGTTGACCATATCGCGCAAATTCCTTGTCGCTGTCCTTGATCGAAGGCTCTTTCTTTCAGCCTTCGAAAGCATCCTCCCCGAAGTAGGTGGAGGGGGTAAATCTGCGTCGCCTCTCACTATAGTAGTTTCGGGTGTTTCTGGATTCGGCTCTCTCCTCCGGAGTGCATCATCTAGACGTGCACCCCCGCCGAGGTTGTTTTCATCAATAATAATGTCAATATCATTTGGGATATCCACATCATCCACAATCTCGTCTAATAATATCCTGCCGTTAGGGATTACACCATCACTTTGCTTACCAATTTTCACAACAACCCGAGTAGCTGTGCGCCCTGCTCGCGTCCCGACAACTCGGATAATTCTGGAGGCTGCTGCTCCCGCTCCTCCCGTGACAGCCCCTAAAGCAATATCAATTGCTAGCTCTGCGGCTAAGAACCCAGCATCAATGTGTAATTTACCATACGCGATGAGAAAGCCGTTAGTTTCAACTTCTTTCAAAAAATTATTATAATACTGCTCCGCAGAACTCCAAACAGATGTAAGAAAATCACTAATAGCATACTTGATATACTTATCTGGGTCGGTCGCCACCAATCCTTCACCTATATTTTGATTACTTCTTCCTGAGTTTTTTATTCCTTCAACGCCTATGGCATCACCGAACCACTCTTCGACAGTTCCATACCCCTGATAGTAATACCCAAGACCTAGAGAAAAAAGGTCCAATGGGGAAGTGTATCCTGACCACCCCTCGCGCTTTGAACGATTTGCCAAATCTTCGTTCAAATTTTTGAGAGCCGCCTCGACAGCATCTCTCGCAGCTTTGATTTCTTCAGGAGTTCCACAGGCAGGTATCCCAGCCAACCTCCCAATGATCATCATCATCGCCTCATATTGCTTAATATGTTGCATGACATGTTGCTGAAGTTCCGTTTGGCTGTGTAAAATGAACTCCTCTACATTCTTATCGAGATTGTCCTGGCCCAACATAAGGTTGCGGACGCGATTCAGTAGACTCGGAGGAGGAGTACCCCATGAACCAGAAGCCCCCCTCCCCACAGCCTCTGGCTGCTGCCTGCAAATGCAGTTATTGGGATTTCGACTTAGCAAAACCATCTAAAAATCAATCAAAAAACGCCGGGGAATGAAAAAAGTCGCGGAGCTTTTTCATCGTGTATTGATGAAGATTGGTTCGATTCTCACTAACAGCCCCCATCACACCCTTCCCAAGCCCAATGGAGCCAAGCGTTACAGCCATCTTCGTTAGCATTTTTGCATGCTCACTCTCCAAAGCCCCTTTACGGGTAAGATTCATTAAACGGAGCACTTGCAACCGCTGTTTTTTTGGCGAGCCTTCAATATCCATATCACTACTCAATTTTTTCAGCTCAAATTCTGCATAAAACTTATCGCGATAATGATCGCGGTAAGCCTTGCGTTTCTTTGCTTTTGGTATCCAAGCATCACTATCTACACGCGTCATGTTTCACCCTAGTTTATTTTGACATTTTTCGCTGTTGTCCGAACTAGTTCTTCTGCATCAATCAAAATTTTCTTACCACTAAATGATATTGTTCCGTCTTCAGTCAGCAAAATTTTTGCATCACCGCAGACAATCTCATATTGCTTGCCTACAATGGTCACTTTATTCTGGCCAACCTCTTCATATGCACCTATCCCGATCGTGGTATTCTGGATGCCCCCAACAACAGTTTGATAACCCCCACCAACAGTTACGGCTTTACCCCCGCCAACAATTTCAGTGGAGGTTAGCATTACAGTTTCCGCCTTGTTTTTTGCCACCCCGATTATCAGATTTCCTTCCCCCATATTCAGCGCATCGGGCAGCCCCAACTTGTTTGACAAACCACCTAATTTATCTGTAAATGCTTTGAATGCTCCCGTGACTGCAGATTGTAGTTTGTTAGGCCCGATCATCAGAGTCATATTCCCGCCAATAACTTCATGGTGGTTGTTGCCGACTTCTATGGATTTATTGTTGCCGATAGATTCCGACTGGTTGCAATCAATTCGTTTGGCTCGGTTGTTTTCGATATGGATTTCATGATCCTTCTGACCGTGAAGGTAAATCTTTTCCTTCCCCTTCTCATCTTCAAAACTGATTTCATTAAACCCTGCCCCCTTATGGGTATTGGATCGAAACACCGACTTTGTCTTGTGAGCAGGCAGCGGATACGGGGATTTGTTCCTCCCGTTATACACGCACCCTGTGACGACCGGCTTGTCGGGATCGCCCTCCAGAAACTCGACGATCACCTCCATGCCGATCCGCGGAATAACCATGCCGCCCCAGCCC
>CAZJPO010000084.1:0-9141 GCA_964547865.1 uncultured Thiosulfatimonas sp. | reverse complement strand
CCAGTGTGCAGGGTGGCCTCATGGACTTGGGCAATCGAGGCCGATGCAATTGGAACCGGGTTAAAGCTGCCGAAAGCCTCGCCAACCGTTTTACCTAAGCCTTGCTCAATGACCTCAAGCGAGTGATTTTCATCAAACGGAGGACAGTCGTCTTGCAGCTTGGCGAGTTCAATGGAGATGTCGTGTGGTAGTAGGTCTTTTCGAGTTGAAAGTGCTTGCCCGAGTTTAATAAAGATTGGCCCTAGCTCTTCTAAAGCCAGTCGAATACGTTCTCCACGTGAAGCATTTGAGCGGCTATTCCAGTTCCAGGGCAGTAAGTTATTTAGCAATATTAACCAAGCAAACTTGGTGTCTGCCAAGATCATTTTGTCTATTTGGTAATGGGTTAAGACTCGGTTGATTTTGACAATTCGGAGAAATTTCTTAAATAACTTCATAGATTAGTAACTTTATAGGGTGTTTAAACGGTTTGGGTTATTTGAGCGGTAAGCTGTTTAATGCGAGTTTCAAGTTCATCAACGGCTGTTTGAATTTGATCGACATCCTGGATAAATTCTTCTACCTGATGACGCGGGGGCAGGGTGTTGATTTCAAATTGGAGATACTCTTTTAAGGTTTCTCCTATGTACTGCTTTGCCTGTTGTTTTTGTTGCATTGCCGAACGGAAACCGTGACCGACTTTAAAAGCGACTAAGTCTCCCGTGAAGTGCGAAAGCTGCTCTTCCCAATCAATGTCTAGACTTCTTAGAGCAGAGATAAATTCATTGCCAGTCTCGTTGTCGCCTGCAGTCACTTCATAGTTAAAGGGCAGGTCAGCGCTTTGCATGGCGAGGCTCAATAAACTAGTCAGATCGGTCTTAACTGCGCTGTCAGCCTCTCCATTTATTTGGATCTGAACAGCGACATGTCGGTTGTTGATAATGCAGTATAACGGTTGTTCTATTGGGGAGAGGGTCAGGGCAATCACTTTTCCATCTAGTGCATCGAACCCCTGACCTTGCATGTCATCCATGCGAATGGCGCTATTGAATGCCAGTTCAATAGATTGGGTTAAACCGACACTGAGTAAATTAGGTTGTTTGTCCATAAGCTCACTCCAACTGTTATTGATTTTTAGCGCTTAAGCTAAAAGGCTAAAGGCTAGTATTTCCATCCGCGGTGCAGAGCGACAATACCTTCATTCATATTGAGGTAATCCGCTTTATCAAATCCAGCATCCAACATCATCTGTTTGAGCGTATCCTGATCTGGGTGCATGCGAATCGATTCTGCAAGATACTGGTAGCTCTCTTCATCATTGGCGATGACTTTACCCATTTTGGGCAAGATGTTGAATGAATAGAAATCGTATAGTTTTGAAAGTGCAGGTTGAGTCACTTTGGAAAACTCTAGAATCATTAACTGCCCACCCGGCTTGAGCACACGGCACAGCTCTTCGAGCGCCTTGTCTTTATTGGTGACATTTCGCAGGCCAAACGCGATAGTGGCAATATCGAAGGTGTTGTCGGGAAAGCCGAGCGCTTCGGCATTGGTAATGGTGTATTCGACATTACCGGCAATCCCGGCATTAATTAGGCGATCGCGGCCAACACGCACCATGCTTTCATTGATATCTGCCAGCACGACTTTGCCTTCCTTGCCGACACGTTTGGCAAAGGCTTTTGTCAGGTCGCCGGTACCACCCGCTAAGTCAAGTACAACTTGCCCCGGTCTAGCGCCACTGAGTTCAATGGTTTTGCGTTTCCAAATGCGGTGAATCCCCATCGACATCACGTCGTTCATAATGTCGTAATTGTCGGCGACAGAGTCAAAAACGCCTTTGACCTTTTTGACTTTTTCTTCGAGCGGTACTTCCGCAAATCCAAAATCGATGGTTTTTTTGTCTTGACTCATAATGAAAACTCTTTAGTTAAGTTTAGTTTCTAATTCTGGGTGGCTGTGACCAGCCGCTTTAAGACGCTGTAAATAGTCTTGCCAATAATCGTGCTGATTGATACCTAAATCGTATAGATGTTGCCAGCTATAAAGCCCACTGTCGTGTCCATCGGTAAAGTGCAGTTTAATCGCATAATTACCAACAGGGGTAATCGCATCGATATTAACGTTCTGTTTGTTTAACTGCAAAACTTCTTGTCCGGGACCGTGACCGACCACTTCTGCAGAGGGGGAGTAGACCCTCAAATATTCACAGCTCAATTTAAACGTTTCACCACTGTCAAAACTGATCTCTAAAATCTTTGATTTTTGATGCAGTTTGATGTCAGTAGGATGCGCCATGATGTTTTACCTTATTACAGTAGGTGCTACTACAGTATGTACTGCGATAGATCTTGGTCAACGGCCAGTTCGCCCAGACGTTCATCGACCATCGCGGCATTGACGACAATACGTGCGCCCGGCATGGTGGGCGCTTCAAAAGAAACATCTTCCAGTAGACGCTCCATTACCGTATGTAGGCGACGTGCGCCAATGTTCTCTGTACTTTCATTGACTTGGTAGGCAATTTCGGCCAGGCGCTGAATGCCGTCTTCAGTAAACTCTAACTGTACGCCTTCGGTTTGCAGTAGTTCAACTTGTTGTTTTGTGAGTGCCGCTTTGGGTTCGGTTAGAATCCTGACGAAATCTTCAACTTTAAGGGATTCCAGCTCGACTCGAATAGGGAGGCGCCCTTGTAGTTCTGGAATCAGGTCAGAAGGTTTTGCCAAGTGGAAAGCCCCAGAAGCAATAAACAGAATATGGTCGGTTTTGATCATGCCGTATTTAGTTGAGATGGTACTGCCTTCAATCAATGGTAGCAGATCTCTTTGCACACCTTCACGGGACACATCGCCACCACTGGCTTCTTGGCGTTTGGCGACCTTATCGATTTCATCGATAAAGACAATACCGTTTTGCTCAACGTTTTCGATTGCTTGCCTTTTAATATCGTCTTCATTTACCAGCATGCCGGCTTCTTCGTCAATTAGGGCTTGCATCGCTTTTTTGATTGGCAACTTTCGTTTTTCTTTTTTGCCTTTGCCCATACCTTCAAATAGCCCTTGCAGTTGTTGGGTCATCTCTTCCATGCCCGGCGCACCGAGAATCTCTACCTGTGATGGGGCGGCTAAAAGGTCAAGTTCGATCTCTTTGTCATCTAAATCCCCTTCGCGCAGGCGCTTACGGAATTTTTGACGCGTGTCTGACATGGTATCGTAACTTTCCTCTTCGCGACCACGTGCCGGAGGTAATAGGATATCGAGAATACGTTCTTCTGCTTTGTCTTCGGCTTGGCGCTGGACATTTTTCATCGCACTTTCGCGCGTCATTTTGATGGAGGTTTCGGCGAGGTCTCGAATAATCGAATCGACGTCTCTGCCGACATAACCAACTTCGGTAAACTTGGTTGCTTCTATTTTTAGAAAAGGCGCATCTGCAAGTTTAGCTAGGCGGCGAGCAATCTCCGTTTTACCGACCCCAGTTGGCCCAATCATTAGAATGTTTTTTGGTGTGACTTCAATTCTGAGTTCATCAGAGAGCTGGCTACGGCGCCAGCGGTTACGAAGTGCAATGGCAACGGCTCTTTTAGCCTCTACCTGACCGACAATGTGAGTATCTAAGCTGGTGACAATTTCCTTAGGCGTCATCATCAAAAAACAATCCTTAATTTGAATATTTAAATAGCCAACTATTATAAATGAAAAACGTTCCCAAAAGCGCATGATTAAAAGCTTGCTTGTATGTTTAAGATTGCTATGAAAGAGAGGGCATGATAAATTTCAGCAAATAGGAATAAAAAGTTAGATTAGGGACAAATATGTCAAATTCTTCAAGGCTTCAGTTCACCAAAATGCACGGCCTAGGCAACGACTTTATGGTGATTGATGCGATTAACCAGGCCGTCGAGTTTGAGCCGAAAATGGTTCAGCAGTGGTCTGATCGCAACTTTGGTATTGGCTTTGACCAGTTGTTGGTGGTTGAGACGGCTGAAGGTGAAGGTGTCGATTTTCGCTACCGTATTTTTAATGCCGATGGGTCTGAAGTTCAGCAGTGTGGCAATGGCGCGCGCTGTTTTGCCCGCTTTGTCTACGACAAAGGTCTAACTGACAAAACTGAAATAGTGGTCGAAACCGCTTCGGGTGTGATTGTGCTCTATATTGAAGGGCAAGATTCGGTGCGTGTAAATATGGGTCAACCTGACTTCGCGCCAGCAAGCTTGCCTTTTTTGCAGGATCAACAGCAAGCAGAGTACGCCATTACCGTAAAAGATGAGACACTGCTTATTGGCGCAGTTTCGATGGGTAACCCGCATGCGGTGTTAACCGTGGATAATATCACCAGTGCGCCCGTCGAAAAGTTTGGGGCCGCAATTGAATCTCACGAGATGTTTCCTGAAAGAGTCAATGTCGGTTTTGCTCAGACCGTGAATCGCCAGCATATTAAGTTGCGTGTTTATGAGCGCGGTGCGGCAGAAACCCTGGCTTGTGGGACAGGCGCCTGTGCGGCCATGGTGGTGTTGAGAAGTTGGAATCAAGTGGATGGCGAAGTTAAAGTCTCTTTGCCCGGTGGGGATTTAATCATTCAATGGGACGGTCAGGCGGATTCACCTGTCTGGATGACGGGGCCGGCAGTCACGGTTTTTGAAGGGGAGATTATTTTATGAGCTCAAGTGCAGTAACAGGGCCTTTAAGCCAAACGTCGGTTTCCGCTGAAGAGGTCGTGAATTATCTTAGTCACAATCCAAGATTCTTTCATATCTTTCCCGATCTCTTGGAGGAGCTGAGTATTCCACATCCAAAATCAGGTCAGGCGGTTTCACTGCTGGAAAGACAAGTTTTTCAGCTGCGTGAGCAGCGTGACTCGCTAAAGGTTGAAGTCGACACCATGACTGACATTGCTGGTGAAAATGGTCAAATTTTTCACAAGGTGCAACGTTTCACTAAAGCATTGGTCGCCGCAGTTACTGATCAAGGCTCTGTGGACTGTATTTACCAGCAAATGCAAAATGATTTTGCGGTAGATCAAGTGGCGATGCTTTCTTGGGAAGTTCCGAGAACGAGCTTAAATGGCATAAGTCAGCTTGGTATCAGTCAAACCTGGTCTACCACCATGAAGTCATCACTAACATTTGGAAAGCCGGTCTGTGGATTGGTTGAAAATGAATGGCAAAAGGGGTTGTTCCGTTGCGATGACTGTATGCACTCGGTGTGTTTGCTGCCTTTAGGTAATGAAAAGTCGGGAAAAGTTTGGGGAGTGTTAGCGCTTGGCAGTCACAATGACCGTTTTCACCCTGATCTTGATACTTATTTTCTAAAAATGATGGCTGACTTGATTAGCGCTCGCCTCAACCACCTTTTTAGTTAAAGAGGCAGTTGACTATGCTCGGTGCGCTTCAGGATTTTATTAAAACCATGCAGGCACACAATAAATCCGAGCATACGGTTCTCAATTATCAGCGTGATATTCACGATTTTCTGAGTTTTTATCTTGCAGATGATCTGGGGAGTGGAGATGAAACTGATCAACAAAGTCAGTTAGAGCAAGCTGTTAATCGCTTTAAAGATTGGCAGTTAATCGATTCCCAGAGCATTAAAGCTTTTATGGCTTATCGAGTACAAAATGGCATCAGTGCCAGAACCTTAGCTCGTCAATTATCGGCGTTGAGAAGTTTTTATGACTTTTTGATTCTTAAAGAACAGGTGCAAAAGAATCCAGCCAAAGGCATTAAAGCGCCTAAACAACCGCAACCCCTACCAAAAAGTGTTGATGTCGATTGGATGCAGCGCTTATTAGAGCAGCCCCTAGAAACTTGGCAAGATGTGCGCGATCAGGCGGTTTTTGAATTACTTTACTCTGCTGGGTTGCGTGTTTCAGAGTGCGCTGATTTGGATATTTCTCCGGGATTGGATGAGATGTTTTCGGGGTGGGTACGGGTTTTTGGTAAAGGCCAAAAAGAGCGTCTAGCGCCCGTTGGTCGCAAAGCACAAGAGGCGATTAAAGCGTGGTTGGCAATACGCCATGAATACGCCCAAGAAGATGAGCAGGCTGTTTTTGTCAATCAACGTGGTAATCGTCTGAGCGTGCGCTCAATTCAAAACCAGCTTGATAAACGCACTATTAAAGCCGGCTTGCCAACTAAAATGTCTCCGCACCGATTACGTCATGCCTGTGCTACCCACGTATTGGAATCCAGCGGAGATCTACGCGCGGTGCAAGAAATCCTCGGTCACGCCAATCTTTCTACCACACAAATTTATACTAAGTTAGATTTACAACACCTGGCTCAGGTGTACGATAATGCTCACCCTAGAGCAAAAAAGCGCAAGTAGAAAAGGCTTTGTAAGGTAAACTTGATTTATCACAATCATAGTAATTCCATATGAAAAACAACTTCAAAATTATTTTGACCATTTCAGTTCTACTTGTCGCACTATCGTTCACAATTTCACTGATTAATTTTATGGTGTCGTTGAAGACGACACATCAAGCGTTGGCCGAGCGTTCTTTGCCTTTGTCGGTGGACAATATATATAGCGAGATTCATAGTCATATTATCGAACCCAATTTGGTCTCATCCATGATGGCAAACGATACTTTTGTCAGAGATTGGCTGATTCATGAGGAGCAAAATCACGACAAAATTACGCAGTTTTTGACCAAAATAAAAAATAAGTATGGTTTGTATGTGACCTTTTTGGCTTCTGATCTGTCTCTAAATTATTACACCCATAATGGCCTGCTTGAGACACTCTCTCAAGAAAAGGCTGATAATCAGTGGTACTTTCGTTTTAGAGAGAGTGAAGTAAGCCATGAGGTGAACCTAGATACAAATAGTCAACTTGATAACACGCTCTTTATGTTTATGAATTACAAGATATTTGATGAAAACTATCAGTTGATAGGAGCGACAGGTGTGGGCCATAGAATTTCTTATGTCGATGATATGTTTAAACGCTTTCGCCAACAGTATAAATTTAAAGTTTATTTTGTAGATAAAACCGGAAAGATAGTACTTTCAGAGTCGTTGCAAAAAAGAACAGAGGATCTCTCTACCCACCCTGCACTAGGCAGTATGTATGAGCAACTAATTACTCGAGAATCAAAAGTAATTGACTATCAATATCAGGGTGAAGAACTTTTGGTTAAAACCAAGTATGTTCCTGAGTTAGGAATGTATTTACTCGTGGAGGCGAAGCTTGATGACTTTACTCAGGAAGTAAAAAAGACCCTTTATATCAACCTTGCAGGTTCACTGCTTGTCACAGTGATAGTCATTCTTCTAGTTTTGATGACGATTCGTGGTTATAACAAAAAACTGGAGTTTCTGGCTACAAAAGATGCGTTAACGGAGCTTTTAAATCGCCGGGCGTTTGAAGGGAGTTTAAGGCGGTATCACTCACTTTCCATACGAAATCAAGAGCCGTTATCGATTATTTTCTTTGATATAGATGACTTCAAAGAGGTCAATGATAAGCTTGGTCACAGTGTAGGCGATCAGGTATTAAAACGCATCGCTTTAATCTTAAAAGCACATTTTAGAGCAGATGACCTAGTCGCTCGCTGGGGGGGGGAGGAGTTTGTAATTGCACTATTAAATAGTAATTATCAAAACAGTCAAAAGACGGTGGAAAAATTGCGAGGAGTTTTTGAACAGGATATTGAATTGTTAGAGGCTGCTAAACAGCCAGTGACCGCCAGTTTCGGTATTAGCCTTATCGCGGAAAAACAGTCGATAGAAGAGGCTGTTTCTCAAGCTGACCAAGCGATGTACTGTTCCAAAGCTAGAGGGAAAAATCGAATTACGCTAGCCACTGATATCTAACAATGACTTTCTTAAGATCACATCGAATTTTTATCTATCATTGGGGCTTTTCCTTTAAAATACACGCTTAATTTGAATGGGATAGGTAAAGTTATGTCTTTTCGTGGAACAACGATTTTATGTGCTAAACGCAATGGCAGGATGGTCATTGGTGGCGATGGTCAGGTCACGCTTGGGCATGTGGTTATGAAAGGCAATGCGCGCAAGGTTCGCTCACTTTATAACGGCCAAGTGATTGCCGGTTTTGCTGGGGCAACAGCGGATGCGTTTACTCTGTTTGAGCGCTTTGAAGGCCGCTTACAAACTCACAATGGCCAACTAATGCGCGCTGCAGTAGAAATGGCAAAAGACTGGCGTACTGATCGTGCACTTCGCAAGCTGGAAGCGATGATGCTGGTGGCAGATGAAGATAATATGTTGCTGATTTCTGGTACGGGTGATGTGATTGAACCTCAGCACGACTTTATTGCCATTGGTTCGGGGGGGAACTATGCCCATGCCGCGGCGCAAGCGCTGATGGAAAACACAGACCTGTCTGCAAGAGACGTGGTTGAAAAAGGTCTGACGGTGGCCGCAGAGCTTTGTATCTATACTAATAGCAACTTCACGATTGAAGAGTTGCCGAAAAAATAAACCCGAAGACAAAACGGAAATATTTAAAGAAAGTAGGAATAAGAATAATGAGTGAACAAACAACAAAAGAACCCTTAAAAAACCCTGATCAACAGGGCGTGGCGGAACGATATTTTGAAGGTCTACTTTGGAACAGCCGCTTTATCGTTATTCTGGCTGTGGTTGCTAGCTTAATTATGGCGGTGGGTATGTTTTATGTGACTGCAGTGGATGTTTACTACACCATTGCTCACTTGGGTCATTATCATGAACTTGCGGATGCAGAACGAGCAGAGCTTAAGGCGCTGACTGTTGCGCATATTGTTGCCTCAGTTGATGGTTTCTTACTGGGAACGGTTATGCTGATTTTCTCTCTGGGCCTGTATGAGCTTTTTATTTCGCCGATTGATGCGGCAGAAGGTAAAAACGCAGCGAGTAAGATTTTAATGATCAAGTCTTTAGATGATCTAAAAGATAAGTTGGCAAAAGTCATTCTAATGATTCTGGTGGTGATGTTCTTTGAACAGGCGATTTTCTTAAAGCCTTCTGGACCGCTTGAGCTACTTTACTATGCAACAGCCATTATGTTGGTTGCGGGGGCACTTTATCTGTCTCATAAAGCGTATGAAAAGAAGCAAAAATAACAAGTTAATTCTGAGCATAGAAGGGCCCCGCATTGCGCAATGCTGTTCACTTAAGCGGTGAAGCACTGCGATTTACCGGATATCGGG
>CAZJPO010000083.1:0-9175 GCA_964547865.1 uncultured Thiosulfatimonas sp. | reverse complement strand
AATTAAACAGCTCTGATAATAGCGTGAACTGTGCCATCTTTTCAAATGTTTTTAACAAATGTTATTAATTGCTTTTTTTTCAATTAGTTATGGGGTTGTGCGAATGAGAAGGGAGAGCAGGGTTATTGAGGCTTGGGTTCTATTGTGGGGCGAATGGCTGGATAATATGGTGCACTTATATCTTGCTTAAGACATCTTAGATTGTTTAATGTTACAGAAATATTACAGTCCCGCTCTGATGTTGTCACAAATAACATTTTCCTGTCATATTTCCTTGCTAACATCACACGCAATATTTAAATTCATTGGTGTTGGTATTCTAGGCAAGGTTACAACTGGCTATAGAGTGCGAGGAACAATAGAAACTTTTAGGATGGTTAATTAATATGTCTGCTAATGTTCAAAGTAAGTTGGATAAGGCGTTGCAAGGACCTGCATTTGAAAAAAGGATTCGTCGTAGAAACCTGAAAGATGCAATCTCTAAGTACAGTATCTCGGTTGGAGGTATTGGGGTAATCTTTGCGGTTTTGCTGATTATGTTTTTCTTGCTGTATGTGGTTGCTCCTCTGTTTGCGCCACCGTCAATTCATAAGGCGCAAGAATACGCTATCCCTGGAAATCAGAGTTCAGAAACCATCTATTACGGAATTGATGAATATCAAACCACTGCGGTCAGATTTGATCGCGCCGGTGGCTTGGCAGGGTTTACCGTCAATGACGGTAATGTTTACCTTGAGCAGCAATTGCCTCTAAATGGCAATGAAATTACGGCAGTGACCGTTGTTGATGAGATGGCGCGCATTCTAGGTTTGGGTCTCTCAGACGGTTCCGTTCTGTTTGCCAAGTACGGCTATGACGTTACCTATCCAAATGATGTGCGCACAGTCACGCCTAATATCACTTACCCATTTGGTGAAGAACCATTTGAAATGGCGGACTCAGCGATTGAGCTGTTGACGGTCAAGTCGAGCGAGTCTGAGCTGACCATTGCCTACCAAGAAAAAGGCTCTAAAACCGTTTCGGTTAAGCAGTTTTCCAAGACAGAATCGATGTTAACGGATTCAATTACGTTGGAAGAGGATGCTTCCGGTTCTTTTGAAACCACGCAACAAACAAAATGGTTGTTAATCGATAGCAGTGGCAGAAACCTCTACACGATTAACGCTGAAGCAGAAGCGACTTATTACAATATCGCCGACGTCGAAAACCCAGAAATTCTGCAGCACGTTAAATTGTTATCTGGGGGTGAAAAAGCGACGGTGATTCGATTCCTGCTGGGTAACTACTCGCTAATGATCGGGACCAACAAGGGGAATATCTATCAGTGGTTCCCTGTGCGTGACAAAGAGAATAATTTCGCCCTTCAAAAAATCAGAATGTTTGAGGTCAGTGATTCACCGATTCAATCAATTGGGATTGAACTGGCTCGCAAAGGCTTTGCGGCTACAGATAAAGCAGGCCAATTCCACTTGTTGCACTCAACGGCTGAGCGCAACTTAGGCTCGTTTGATATTGCCAATGGTTCTGAGGGTGGTTTAGTGACCATTTCGCCAAGAGCGAACGGCGCCTTGGTTGAGACTGCTGATGGCAAGCTGGTTCACTATGAAATTGAAAATGAACACCCTGATGTTTCCTTTAGTAGTTTGTGGGGCAAAGTCTGGTATGAGGGCTATGAAGAACCTTCTTACACTTGGCAGTCCTCTTCTGCTGACTCTGACTTTGAGCCTAAGTTCTCTCTGACGCCGCTGACTTTCGGAACAATTAAGGCGGCGCTCTATTCCATGCTATTTGCCGTGCCAATTGCGATTTTGGCTGCTATCTATACGGCGTTCTTTATGGATAAAGCCACGCGCCAGTGGGTTAAACCTGCGGTTGAGATGATTGAAGCGCTGCCTACGGTCATCTTAGGTTTCTTGGCGGGTCTTTGGTTAGCGCCATATATGGAAGCCAACCTTCCCGGGTTCTTTGCCATACTCTTTGTCATCCCTCTGGGAATTATCTTCTTCGGCTATGGCTGGTCTCGATTGCCAGAGCGTATTCGCCTGATGGTACCAGTGGGTAAACGTGCAGTATTGATGATGCCGGTAGTGGTCTTCTTAGGTTGGTTCTCTCTACAACTGAGCTCGCCAATTGAAAACTTGATGTTTGACGGCAATATGCGCCAGTGGTTGACCGTTTCAGCGGGTATCGATTTTGACCAGCGTAATGCGATGGTTATTGGTTTTGCCATGGGCTTCGCTCTGATTCCAACCATCTTCTCGGTCACAGAAGATGCAATCTACAACGTACCTAGCTATCTAGTGAACGGTTCACTGGCACTGGGTGCAAGTGGCTGGCAAACGCTGGTCGGTGTGGTTCTGCCAACGGCGAGTCCAGGGATATTCTCAGCGATTATGCTTGGTTTCGGCCGCGGTGTTGGTGAAACCATGATTGTCTTGATGGCCTCTGGTAATACGCCGCTGACCGAAGTAAATATCTTTGAAGGGATGCGTACGCTGTCAGCTAACTTGGCGGTTGAGATGGCTGAAGCCGAGGTGATGAGTTCTCACTACCGTGTGTTGTTCTTATCTGGTTTGGTACTGTTTATCTTTACCTTCTTCTTTAACACGATTGCAGAAGTGGTTCGCCAACGTATGCGTCGCAAATACGGTTCACTATAAGGAGCAGACTGATGAAATCTTGGTTTAATAAAGGTGAACACTGGATTTGGATGAGTTCTGCGATGGTCAGTATCAGCGTTGTGCTGGTGATTGGCCTAATCGCCATGATTACTTATCGAGGCGCGGTGCATTTTTGGCCACATACTGTCTATCAATTTGATGTGACCCAAAACGGCAAAACAGAAGTCGTCGTCGGTGAGCTTCGCGATTATAAGGGTCGTGAGTTTACCGATCCTGCAACAGGTGACACAAAGGAGGGTACTCAATACTTAATCAAAGTCGGTAACCGCGATGTATACGGTATTGATTTCCGCTGGATCAACGATGATTTGATCGCGAGCGATATGACAAAGGAAGCGGAAGGCATTCTGGTTATCGAGCGCTATGAGTACGGTAATGTGTTTGGCCGCTTGGTGAGCGCTAAAATTGGCGATACCACTGTGGTTGATAAGAAGACTGTTTACAAACTTCTTACAGATCAAGTTCAACATAGTACTGAGACACGCGATAAGATTCGTTCAATCGAAAAACATCAAATTGGGGCAATTAACTATAGAATTGAGCAACTCCGATTTGAAGAGAAAAAGCTGAAGTCTAAAGATGCATTTACCCCTGAAGAGGCGAAGCGAATTGAAAAAGAGCGTGCTGAATTACAATCGCAATTTATTGAGCTGCAAGCACAAACTGAAGTTCTTTACACTAAGTTAAATAGTTTTGGTGAAGTCACTGTTGAAATAAGTGGCGGACAGACCCTCGTTGTTCCAATCAAGATGATCGTTCACTTCTGGCTGCCGAATGACATGAGCTTTATGGAAAAGACCGGGTTTTTCTTCGGTGGGATTGGAAATTTCTTAGTTGATGACCCGCGTGAAGCCAATACTGAAGGGGGAATCTTCCCGGCGATGATCGGTACCATTACTATGGTGTTATTGATGACGATTCTAGTCACCCCAATGGGTGTCGTCGCTGCGATCTATATGCGAGAGTACGCCAAAGATGGTCCGGTACTTCGCATGGTTCGCATCTCGATTAATAACCTTGCAGGGGTGCCTTCGATTGTATTTGGTATTTTTGGTCTTGGTTTCTTCGTCTATATCTTGGGGGGCTCAATCGATGACCTGTTCTATGGTTACAAAGACCCAAGTCCAACCTTTGGAACGCCGGGGCTGTTGTGGGCTTCTTTGACCATGGCGTTATTGACGCTTCCAGTTGTCATCGTTTCTACAGAAGAGGGGCTTTCGCGTATTCCTCGTTCACTGCGTGAAGGAGGCTTGGCACTGGGTGCGACCAAATCTGAAGCTATCTATCGTATTGTTCTACCAATGGCAACACCTGCAATTATGACCGGCTTGATTCTGGCCATTGCCCGTGCTGCGGGTGAGGTGGCTCCTTTGATGTTGGTCGGGGTGGTGAAACTTGCGCCGGAACTTCCAGTAGACATGATTGCGCCGTTTGTTCACCTAGAGAGAAAATTTATGCACTTAGGGTTCCATATCTATGATGTTGGTTTCCAAAGCCCGAACGTTGAAGCGTCGCAACCACTGGTTTATGCAACGTCGCTACTACTTGTCATTATTATCGTTAGTCTGAACCTGGGAGCGATCTCAATTCGTAACAGGCTGCGTGAGAAGTACAAAGCATTAGATAACTAAAGACATATACAGGATTTTTTGAGGACAAGTTTATGACAGAACAGAACTTATCAATTTCATTAGACCGTGAAGACAGAGAGATGTCTTTAGACAATGAAAAAATAGCTATTGAAGTAAAAGATTGGAATCTATTCTATGGATCTAAGCAAGCGCTTAACAGCATTAATATGGTGATTCCAGAAAACCGTGTAACGGCTTTTATCGGCCCATCCGGCTGTGGTAAATCAACCTTGCTTCGCTGCTTTAACCGTATGAATGATTTGATCGATATTGTGAACGTCGATGGTGAAATGACGATTCACGGTGAAGATATGTATGCGAAAAATATGGATGTTGCTTCTTTGCGTCGTCGAATTGGGATGGTATTCCAGAAGCCAAACCCGTTCCCTAAATCTATTTATGAAAATGTTTGTTACGGCCTTCGCCTTCAGGGGATCACTGATAAAAACGTGCTAGATGAAACCGTTGAGTGGGCTCTTAAAGGCGCAAACCTTTGGGAAGAAGTAAAAGACCGTTTGGATGAGAATGCACTGGGAATGTCAGGTGGACAACAGCAGCGTTTGTGTATTGCTCGAGCGATCGCCATTAAGCCAGACGTTTTATTATTGGATGAACCAACTTCTGCACTGGATCCAATCTCAACCCTGGCGATTGAAGAGTTGATTTTCGAATTGAAGAAAGACTTCACTATCCTGATCGTGACTCACAATATGCAACAGGCTGCGCGTGTGTCTGACTACACGGCATTTATGTATATGGGTGACCTGATCGAATACACCGATACAGACAGCCTATTTACCAATCCTCAGGTTAAGCGTACTGAAGATTACATTACCGGCCGTTACGGATAATTTTCAGGTTAGGAAGAGGAATAAGAGATGGAAAGAACAGAGTTCAAAACGCATATTTCTGGCCAATATAACAAAAACCTTGAGGATCTATTTAATCAGGTTTTAGAGATGGGCGGTTTGGTTGAGGCGCAATTAAACAATGCCATTGAAGCAATCAAGTGTGAAAACAGAAAGTTGGCTAAAGAGATCAAGCAGATTGATAAAATTGTTAATAAGGGCGAAATGGAGATTGACCATCTGTGCGCGCGCGTCCTTGCTCGTCAACAACCAACGGCATCTGATTTACGTTTGATTGTCAGTGCCATTCGAATTGCTGTTGACCTTGAACGCCTTGGTGATGAAACCGTCAATGCTGCTAAATTAGCGATTATAATGTCTAAAGTGGATGAAGTACCATGCGATACTTTGCCTGCTTTCAAAGCGCTTATCGAAATTCTTTCCATTGACTTAGACATGCTCCAGAGAGTGCTTAAGAGTTTCGCTCATTTAGAGTTGAGTGAGCTTTCTGATATAGTTGATGATGAAAATAGAGTCGCAGAAATCAAGGACAGAGCATTGTTAGAGATTCAACATACTCTAAATGAAAATGATGAAAATATGGCCGAATATATGATGCAGATGATCTATTCAGTTCGCGCCAGTGAACGAATTTCTGCTCATATTGTTAATATGGCAGAGAGCATTGTTTACTTGGTTAAGGGCAATGATGTTCGACATATGAACTCTGAAAAACTTGCTCAATTTCTTGGTAATACCTCCGAGTAATAAGGAGCCGCTATGAGTCAGTGTAAAATTCTAATCATTGAAGATGAAGCAGCGATTCGGGACATGTTGATGTTTACTTTAACGGCTTCAGATTATGATGTATATGAAGCTTCGAATGCCGAAGAGGGCTGGAAAATTGCCCTAGACATTGTGCCAGATCTAATCCTATTGGACTGGATGATGCCGGGTACTCCCGGTGTTTCTCTGGCTAAAAGGCTTCGCCAAAATAATAACACATCGCATGTGCCTATCATTATGCTGACTGCGCGCGGTGAAGAAGAGGATCAGGTGAAAGGGTTTGATGCTGGCGCGGATGACTATGTTGTTAAGCCTTTTTCTCCGCGTGCTCTAGTAGCGAGAATCCAAGCAATTCTCAGACGCCAATCCAATGAAATACCTGATAGTGAGGTCATTACCTCTGGTTCAATGAAGTTAGATATTGAATCGCATCGTTTTTACGTAGGAGAAGAAGAGATCAAGCTTGGGCCAACAGAGTTTAAATTGATTCGTTTCTTTATGACGCATAAGAATAGAGTTTTCTCACGTACTCAGTTGCTCGATCAGGTATGGGGTGTTAATGTTGTCGTTGAAGAGCGCACCGTTGATGTACATATTCGAAGACTACGTAAACTCTTAGAACCAGCGGGTGTTGCTGACTATATTCAAACTATCAGGGGTTCGGGATACCGTTACTCAGTTATTGAGGAGTAGGTTTTTGACTAACGGCGTTAAACGAGAGCTGAACTGGATTCTGATTAGTCTAGGGCTGCTTCTGTTTCTCGGTTGGTTAACGGGTCATTTTTTTGCCGCCATACTACTTTTTCTTGCTGTTTATATCTACCGCCAGTTATTTGGTATATATAAATTTGAAAAGTGGATTGATGGCAAAAAGAAGAAGACTTTCCCTCCTTCATCTGGTTTTTGGAACGAATTAGCCTATTTAGTTTCTAAAAAACAGAGGGCGTTAGAAAAACACGCCGATCTTAATTTCTATAAATCTGAACAGTTTAAAGCGGCATCAATGCTGATCCCTGATGCTATTATCTCATTAGACCAGCATCTTAAAGTAGAGTGGTTTAACGATGTTTCCACAAAATTAATTGGTATTCGCCGTCAGGATGTTGGCGCTAGAATCGAATCCGTTCTTCGTTATCCCGAGTTTATTCAATATTTAAAGTCTAATGAGCCTCTGCAAGGTAAGTCATTAAATATGAATTACGGTGGGGCTCACACCTACGAAATGCAAATTATCCCTTATTTCGAAAACCATAAACTTTTAGTTATTAAAGATATCACTGAACTATATTCTTTAGCACAAATACGCCGTGACTTTATTGCCAATGCCTCACATGAGTTGAGAACACCTTTAACCGTTCTTCGAGGGTATCTCGAGGTAATGATCGATACCCCAGGAGAGCATATCAATCAGTGGGCTTTACCCTTAGAACATATGGAAACACAGGCTCATCGTATGCAGGCGATTATTGAGGACTTGCTAGTCCTCTCAGCAATAGAAGCAGAATCGATTACGGCAGAAACTGAAAGAGTCGATGTGTTAGCAATCTTGGAACAACTAAAAGCGGATGCCAATCAGATTGCCACGGATAACCATAAGGTAAGATTTGCTGTTGAAGAGGGTATCGACTTTAAAGGATATGTAGAACCTATAAAAAGTGTCTTTACTAACCTTCTATCAAATGCAGTGCGCTATTCTCCAGATGGTGGAGAGATTAATGTTAGGTGGTATAAGAAGGGCAGAAATGCAGTTTATGAAGTGCAGGATCAGGGGCTAGGTATTTCAGCAGAACATATCCCTCGTTTGACAGAGCGTTTCTATAGGGTAGATAAAGACCGCTCTCGTGTGACTGGTGGAACCGGGCTTGGATTAGCCATCGTGAAACATGTTCTAGAGCGCCATAATGGCCGACTTGAAATAGAGAGTGTATTGGGCAAGGGCAGTATTTTTCGCTGTATTCTTCCCCTATAAAGAACAAGCTTTATAGCGATCAACTCATTCATTGTTAAACAATTTTTACAGCGTGATTAGCTGTAACTGAATGAAAACGTAAAACAGGGTGTTTTTACGCATTGGATTTGTAACCAATATGTAATATTTGTGTCAACTTTGTTTTATGAAGCCTTCTTATAATCTCCCTCGTATTAAACAAATTCACATTTACATTCATTTTTTGGAGTGATAACCATGAAAAAAGCCAACCTTCTTATGGCAATGGGTCTAGCAGCTTCTGTTGCAATGACATCTGCTAATGCAGCTGAACTAATCGAATACAAAAAAGTTTCTGGTGTTTCTGGAAGCATTAACTCTGTAGGTTCTGATACGCTAGCAAACCTAATGACACTTTGGGCTGAAGAGTTCAAGCGCGCTTATCCTAACGTAAACATTCAGATTCAGGCTGCGGGTTCTTCTACTGCTCCTCCAGCGCTTACTGAAGGGACTTCTAACATCGGTCCTATGAGTCGTAAGATGAAGTCAAAAGAAGTCGCTATGTTTGAATCTAAGCACGGTTACAAGCCAACTCAAATTGGTGTTGCTATCGATGCTCTAGCGGTATATGTAAACAAAGATAACCCAATCAATGGTCTAGATATTCCACAAGTTGACGCAATTTTCTCTTCAACTCGTAAGTGTGGTGCTAAAGCAGATATCGCAACTTGGGGTGAAGCGGGTGCAACTGGTTCTCTAGCTGATAAGTCTATCCAGCTATACGGACGTAACTCTGTTTCTGGTACTTACGGTTACTACAAGAAGAAAGCACTTTGTAAAGGTGACTTCAAATCTTCAGTTAACGAACAGCCAGGTTCAGCTTCTGTAGTTCAGTCTGTAACGGCTTCGATGAACGGAATTGGTTACTCTGGTATCGGTTACAAAACTGCAGGTGTTAAAGCGCTTTCTCTTTCTAAGAAAGCTGGTGGTAAGCAAATCGCCCCAACTAACGAAAACGCTCTAAACGGTACATACCCTCTAGCACGTGTACTTAACGTTTACGTTAACAAAGCGCCTAATAAGCCAGTTGAGCCAGTTATGATGGAGTTCATCAAGCTAGTTCTTTCTAAGCAAGGTCAAGAAATTGTTGCAAAAGATGGTTACATTCCGGTACCAGCTAACTTTGCAGCGAAGCAGCTTGCTAAGCTTAAGTAATTAGCTAATTACTTAGATAGAAGGCCCGCTTTTATGCGCAATGCTGTTCACTTAAGCAGTGTTTAGGTTAAAAAGTTAAAATCCAGT
>CAZJPO010000082.1:0-9201 GCA_964547865.1 uncultured Thiosulfatimonas sp. | reverse complement strand
TTTTTCTAAGATGACTTGGGTGTACTTTTTACCAAAAGAGCCCGTACCACCTGTACCCAACTAAACGCCCAATTACCCATATATTTACAATTAACCTTTTCAAAAATCGGCCTAACTTAATCAAAAAAGCTAAGTCGAAAAATTCCAGCTTTAAATAACTAGCTAGTTTAAAATATTGCGCACTTTTTTACTTTTAAAAATACAGAATTTTATTTAACTTTACTCTGAGTCCGAATATTCAGTCGAAACTTAAAGCCAGTTGAATAGAAAGCTCTCTCAAAGCCAGACAAGCTGAAAGAAGCTAGAACAATAAACACGACAATGAAAACAAAAAACGCCCTACTTTCAAACGACCCGATACTCCTTAATGGCCACCGCTCTTTTTGGGGGCCGCTAAATGGCTCCGAGAGTGCCTTAGCAATCGCAAATTACGCCCTTAATACTTCTCATCTGATCGTGGTTTTAGCCAGTAACTCGCAAGTCGCCAGCCAACTACAAGAAAATTTAGCGTTTTTTGTTGACCAAAAAATTGAAATCCTCAATTTTCCAGAGTGGGAAACTTTGCCCTATGATCAATTTTCACCTCATCAGGATATTATTTCAGAGCGCTTAAAAACACTCTACCGCCTACCCTCAATAAAAAAAGGCATATTGATTGTACCCGTCGCCACCATGATGCAGAAGGTGGTGCCCGAAAGCTATATTAAACAGTTCTCTTTTGTACTGAATTGCGGAGAGCAGTTAGATCTAGATCTCTTTACAAAACAGCTTGAAGCTGGAAGCTATCAACGCGTTGGCCAAGTCTACGAACATGGTGAATTTGCCGTTCGCGGTGCCATTATTGACCTCTTCCCGATGGGCAGTAAAACCCCATTCAGAATCGACCTTTTTGATGACGAAGTTGAGACCATTCGCAGTTTCGATCCTGAAACTCAGCGCTCTATTGAACAGATAAACAGTATAGAACTCCTGCCAGCCAAAGAATTTAACTTTACCAAGCAAGGCATTGATCTATTTAGAAATAAGTTCAAAGAGTACTTTGGTAACGATGCGAGAGAATCTCAAATCTATAAGAGCGTTTCAGAAGCTCAGCATACAGGCGGATTAGAGTACTACTTACCACTATTTCATCAAGAACTGATTAGCTTGTTTGACTACTTTCCTGAACAAACCCTGTTTTTTGATTTTGGTGATACAGAAGAGTCACTCGATAAAAACTTACATGACTATCAAGAACGATATGAAATTGGACAGCACAACCCAGACTTTCCTCTTTTAACCCCAAATGAGCTATTGATTGAGCCAACTCTCTTTCTAACACTATTGAAAGACCGCCATAGAATCACTTTAGAAACCAAAAAATCTAAGAAAAACACACTCACTTTTGACACTAAAGCTTTACCAGACCTAAGCGTTGATAGTAAAAGCGACTACCCCCTGGCTAAACTCAACACCTTTCTGGATCGCTATTCTGAAAAAATTATCTATTGCGCCGAATCTACTGGACGCAGAGAAACCCTGTTAAGCCTACTGGCTAAGCATCAAAATCGACCAGAGATAGTCGATGACTGGCAATCGGCAATTGCTAGCCAGAGCCAATACACCATTGTTGTCGGACCTCTTGAAACCTCAATTCACAGCCCTGACTTTACAGTCATCTCTGAAACTCAAATTTTTGGTCAAACGGTTGTTCAAAAACGCAGAAGAAAACGTAAGCATAATGATTTTGACACTGCGGTCAGCAACCTCATAGAGCTCGATATCGGCAGCCCAATTGTGCACATTGATCACGGTGTCGGTCGATACCTCGGCCTTGAAATCTTAGAGATTCAAGAAGAGCAAAAAGAGTTTTTGATGATTGAATATGCCGGTGAGGCTAAACTGTATGTGCCAGTATCCTCACTCCACCTGATTAGTCGCTATACCGGCGCAACCCCTGAAACAGCCCCTCTGCATAAGTTAGGCAGTGACAAATGGGACAAAGCTAAACGCAAAGCTGCAGAAAAAGTCAGAGATGTCGCGGCAGAACTTCTGGATATTTACGCCCAAAGAGCCGCTCGTCCAGGCTATGCCTTTAACACCCCTGATGAGGCCTATCAACGATTTGCATCAACGTTTCCATTTGAGGAAACCCCGGACCAGCAGCAGGCGATTGAATCTGTTATAAACGACATGCACGCTAAACAACCGATGGATAGGCTGGTATGTGGTGATGTTGGCTTTGGAAAGACCGAGGTCGCCATGCGCGCAGCATTTGTGTCCGCTTATGACGGCAAGCAAGTCGCCATGCTGGTGCCGACCACTCTGCTGGCACATCAACACTTAGAAAACTTCCGCAACCGTTTTGCAGACTGGCCAATTCGCATTGAGGTACTGTCACGTTTTGAAACCGCTAAACAGCAAAAGCAAACACTGGCAGACTTAAAAGAAGGCAAAATCGATATCATTATCGGCACCCACAAACTGATTCAAAAGAATGTCGACTATCAGCACCTGGGGTTAATTATTATCGATGAAGAACACCGCTTTGGAGTTCGTCAGAAAGAGCAGTTGAAAAAAATGAGAACCGAAGTTGATGTTCTGACCATGACTGCAACGCCTATACCTCGTACGTTAAATATGGCGATGAACGATTTGCGCGATCTCTCCATTATTGCCACTCCTCCCGCCAAAAGACTTGCGGTACAAACCTTTGTTCAAGAGTGGAATGACGATGTGGTACGCGAAGCTTCACTGCGTGAGATTCGCCGTGGCGGTCAGGTTTATCTACTCTTCAATCAGGTTGATCGCATTGAACAGATGGTTGAACATACTGAAGAACTGATCCCTGAAGCAAAAGTGACCTTTGCGCATGGTCAAATGCATGAACGCGAACTCGAGTCAGTCATGGAAGACTTCTATCACCGTCGATATAACATCTTAGTTTGCACCACAATTATCGAAACCGGAATTGATATCCCTACCGCCAATACCATTCTAATTAACCGAGCTGATAAATTCGGTTTAGCTCAGCTACACCAGCTGAGGGGGCGTGTTGGCCGATCACACCATAAGGCTTACGCTTATCTGTTTACCGGTGATAAAGCCGCTGTAACCAAAGATGCAGATAAACGCCTCACCGCCATTTCCAAACACGACACTTTGGGGGCAGGTTTTATGTTGGCAAGCCACGATTTAGAAATTCGAGGTGCAGGAGAACTCTTGGGTGACGGTCAATCTGGTCAAATACAAGAAATTGGTTTTGGTCTCTATAGCGAATTACTAGAAAGAGCGGTAAAAGCCTTAAAATCGGGTAAACAACCTGAATTAGAGGTTGCTTTACACAGTGGTAGCGAAGTCGACTTAGGCGTGCCTGCCCTTATTCCTGAAGACTACTTGCCGGATGTTCACACCCGCCTAGTATTCTATAAACGTATTGCCAGCGCTGGCAACAAGTCGGAACTTCGTGAACTGGAAGTCGAAATGATTGACCGATTTGGCCTACTCCCCGATAGTGTCAAACACCTGTTTGCGGTAACCGATGTCAAACTCCTAATCGAGCCGATTGGAATTATTAAACTTGATGCCTCTGAGAGCATGCTTCGAGTTATCTTTAATAGTGAACCACAAATTGACCCGGGGAAACTCATTCAGCTGATCCAATCACAGCCCAAACAATTCCAGCTAAAAGGCCAAACAGAGCTACTGTTTTTCGATACAATGCCAAATATTGAACAACGAATAAACGCAATTGAAGTCGTAATCAAAAGCGTTAAACTTTAATTAAAAAATGAAGACTAACCTATTGAAACCTAAACTATTTCATAAAGCACTTCTAACGATTGCTTCACTGTTTTTTTTGAACATTAGCGCTTATGCAAACACTCAAAAAACCCCCATGTATGAGATTGAAGTGATTGTATTTGAAAATTTGGCAATCAAAGGTTGGACTGAAGAGCACTGGCAAGACAATGTTGAACTGCCTGATCTGACTGATAGTCTCTCACTACTTTCAAAAGATCAAGCTCCGCTATATATCAAAACAGCGAAAAAGACTCTGAGCAATAAAGCCTCAATTTTGAATAAAAAAGGCTTTCGAGTACTGTTCCATGAAGCTTGGGTTCAGCGCGCCTATGCCGATAAAAACTCAGACACCATTGTCGTCGAAGGCAACAATGCTTATGGTTCAGATCTTTTGGGTACACTAAGACTCTATAAAACTCGTTACGCTCATGTTAATTTTGACCTGACTCTAGATCGCCGTATCCCAGCTAAAGTCTTCAATGATTTTGCATATAACCAAAAAATTGACCCTGAACTCCTTTCAACTCATTGGCGCTTTAGACTAAAAGAATCCCGCAAGATTCGTCCCGGCCAGATTCACTATCTTGATCATCCTCTATTTGGGGCACTGGTTAAGATCAAAAAAATAAAACCGTCTTAATCTAGGCTGGAATCAACCTATTCCAGAACAAAGTTCATTTTCTGGTTCAGAAAATTCACCTTGATTGATAGGCCGTGATATTTTTTAGGAATGTCTTCTAGGAGCTGATAAAAACCTGAGATACTAACCAGTTCAGGTTCAAAGCAATAGGCCCGAATGGAAGTTTGATCGACATTAATGAGCCCGGCATTACCAGCATAAGCTCGCCCCTGCAGAGTGCCACCGATATAGATATCACCATCTGCAATCACCTCCGCCCCCGCCTTAACATCACCAAGAATGATAAGGTCTCTATTTTCAGCATAGATTTGCTCGCCTGGCTCAACATGACCTTGATGAACCATTTGTAAATCTGCTTGCGGATCAGAAGAGTTTTCTTCTGGCAAGGGATGAAATAAATCGTACTGATTAAGGCGCTCATCAAACACACTCAATCCAGCATAAACGGCTTTTTCAGCCAGTGACTCATCATCGGTTAATAGACCAACCGCTTGAAGATTCACCTGTCTCAAGGCCTCGACCAATTGAGCCAAGAAAGTCGGCTCTATCTGTTGATTTGGCATACTCAATACACACGGGATCGACTCTATACGTTCATCATGAGTCACGACTCTTTGTTTAAGATCATTGATAATTTTAACAATATCAAATTGGGTGATCTCAATAACCGGCAGAGAAAAGGCCTGATTTTTGATGCTAATAGAAGAGGACATATCGACTAACCCTGATAACGTTTTGTACGCTTTTTATTAATGACTCAAGAGTTTAACGACGTAAAGAGAAGGCGTCAAATCGTTATGATTTGACGCCCATAAATCAGTTATATGACCAAGGTTAGGTTAAGAAGCGTTATGCCAGAAAGGAGAGTCAATGGTTGGTGTACTCGGTTGAGCCGATAACTGTTCAGCCATAGGGCCTGCCCTGTAGGCTAGGCGACCACTCTCAACAGCCTGCTTAAATGACTGAGCCATTAACTGAGGGTTATTGGCATGCGCAATGGCAGTATTCAGAAGAATAGCGTCCACCCCCATCTCCATTGCCGTCACTGCATGCGAAGGTAAACCGATTCCAGAATCAACTACTAGAGTGGTCTCAGGATACCGGTCCCTGATTGCCTGCAATGCATAAGGGTTTAGAATCCCCTTACCTGTTCCAATAGGCGATCCCCAAGGCATTAAGACTTCACAACCCAATTCCACCAAGTGACGTGCAATCACCAAATCATCGGTGCAATACGGCAAAACTTTGAAGCCGTCATTGAGAAGAATCTCAGTACCTTTAACGAGATCGATTGGATCCGGTTGCAAATTATAGTCGTCTCCAACCAACTCCAGTTTAATCCAATCGGTCTGAAAGATTTCTCGACTCATTTTTGCCATATTGACTGCATCTTTAACGGAATAACACCCAGCAGTATTTGGCAGTAAGTGAATATTCAAGCCCTTAATAATATTCCAGAAACTGTCCCCCCCAGACTGGGCTGGATTTTGGCGACTCACAGAAACGGTAACCACTTCAGCGCCTGAAGTCTGAATTGATTCTTTCATTACCTGTGGAGATGGATACAGTGCACTACCGATAAAAAGCCTGCTAGACAGTTCGGTACCATAAATATTGACTTTGTCAGCCGCCTCAGTGTGCTCAAATTGATTATTCATTGCGATTACCCCCCTTGAATCGCACCGACGATTTCAATTGCGTCACCCTCATTTAAGGTTTTATCTGCATATTCAGATTTCGCAATAAATTCATCATTGACCATGACGGCAAAAGGCTCTTGAGCATTGAAATTCTCGACCGCATGATCCAGCGTTATGGTGTGATCGTACCAGATCGTTTCTTGGTTAATTGTGATATTCATTTATAAATTCAACATTCCATCTTTGCACTCTATATCGAGCTGCTAAGCATAGGCATTTTCCAGTTTATATAGACTTGGAAAAGACATTTTTTCAGTTAGCTTACCTGCATTTTCAAGCAACTCTTTTACCGCTTCGGCAACCACAGGTGCCAGCAAGTAACCATGGCGATAAAGACCATTGGCACTGATAATATTGTTGTGAATATGTACTGCAGGATGATTATCCAAATAGGCAGGTCTCAAACCGGATTTAATCTCCAGAATTTCAGCCTCAGCAAACCCTCTATCTACACTGAAACAGGCAGATAAAAGCTCAAGTGCTGAACGCACTGTCGGCTCGCGCTGATCTTCAGATTCAATCTGGGTTGCCCCTATGACAAACTGATGATTCTCTTTTGGCGCAATATAGATTGGATAGCGCGGATGCATCAGTCGAATTGGGCGCTTAAAAGAGACCTCTGGGGCGTGAACTCGCAGAACTTCTCCACGCACACCTCTTAAGTCAGCAGAATCAGACTTTAAGTCCTGTTTTGAACCGATACCACGACAATCCAGTATCCAGTCAAAGCCCTCTAGAACCTCATCATTAACCTTGACAAGGCCCGCATTGATTGAGACCTCAGCTCCCAAACACCAATCGATATCACTATTTTTGATGTAATCCGCCATGGCAAAGAGCAACTGTCGATTATCCAGCTGCCCCTCATTCGGTAAAAAGATTGCCTTGGCAAATCGAGGGTCAATACTAGGCTCGACCTGCATCGCCTCTTCCCGACTCAACACTTGATAATCATTACCTTTTAAACGCGATTCAAACTGCTTTAAAACGGCTAAATCTTGCTCAAAAGCAACAATCAAACTACCCTCTTCCTGAAAGAAGACTTTATGGTCAAGTTGCTGAATAAAGTCAGGCCACATTGCCATTGCCTGCTGCCCCATCTGCATGATTTCGGCATCGCTTTCAGCCGATTCAGCCAATGGCGCCAACATAGCTGCCGCTAGAATAGCGGCACTGTTGCTGGCACTGCCATCATCTTGGTCATAAAGCTTCACATCAAACTGCTTGTGCAACATGATGCTCAGCATTCGACCCAAGAGACCCGCCCCTAAAATAGCGACTTTAGGAGAGTCTTCAGAGCCACTCATGGGTTACGCTTCCTTTTGATAGATTTCGCTACCGGCTTCAATGAACTCTTTAGATTTCTCTTTCATGCCTTGCTTAATTTCATCCAAACTGATTTCAGTGATTTGGCCCTCTTTTGCCAAACGTTCCTGTTCATCAGCATAGTCACGAACTTCCTGACTGATTTTCATTGAGCAGAACTTAGGTCCACACATTGAGCAGAAGTGAGCGACTTTGCCAGACTCCTGAGGGATGGTTTCATCGTGGTATTCGCGCGCGCGTTCAGGATCCAAACCAAGGTTGAACTGATCCACCCAACGGAATTCAAAGCGAGCTTTAGAAAGCGCGTTAT
Source organism: uncultured Thiosulfatimonas sp. (assembly GCA_964547865.1). Classification (GTDB taxonomy): domain Bacteria; phylum Pseudomonadota; class Gammaproteobacteria; order Thiomicrospirales; family Thiomicrospiraceae; genus Thiomicrorhabdus. The sequence goes on along the minus strand of CAZJPO010000082.1, from coordinate 1,442 downwards.
CACGAATCTGTGCACCAGGATGCCCTTTCGCCAAATCACCCGCGTGTGCAGCGATTTTATAGGTAATCAAACCTTCTTTAACGTCTTCTTTATTTGGGAGTCCTAAGTGTTCTTTTGGCGTTACGTAACAAAGCATGGCACAACCATACCAACCGATATTGGCTGCGCCAATCCCTGAAGTAATGTGGTCATAACCCGGAGCGATATCAGTGGTTAGCGGCCCAAGCGTATAGAAAGGAGCTTCACCACACTCTCGCAGTTGTTTATCGACATTCTCTTTCACCATGTGCAAAGGGATGTGACCAGGGCCTTCAATGATTACCTGCACGTCGTGTTTCCAAGCAATCTGAGTCAACTCACCCAAAGTTTCAAGTTCCGAGAACTGAGCTTCATCGTTAGCATCGGCAATCGAACCTGGGCGCAAACCATCTCCTAAAGAGAAAGAGACATCGTAGGCTTTCATAATTTCACAGATTTCTTCAAAGTGCGTATATAGGAAGTTCTCTTTATGATGCGCTAGACACCACTTCGCCATAATTGACCCCCCACGGGAGACAATTCCGGTAACACGCTTAGCCGTCATTGGCACATATCGCAATAGCACTCCAGCGTGGATGGTGAAGTAGTCCACTCCCTGCTCCGCCTGTTCGATCAAAGTGTCGCGGAAGATTTCCCAAGTTAGGTCTTCAGCAATCCCGTTAACTTTTTCTAAAGCTTGATAAACCGGAACCGTTCCAATTGGCACAGGTGAGTTACGCATAATCCATTCGCGAGTTTCGTGGATATTTCGACCAGTCGACAAATCCATAACGGTATCTGCCCCCCATTTAACTGACCATACCAGCTTCTCAACTTCTTCTGGGATAGAAGAGCCAACCGACGAGTTACCGATATTGGCGTTAACCTTAATCAGGAAGTTGCGCCCAATAATCATAGGTTCTAATTCAGGGTGATTGATATTACATGGGATAACTGCACGACCGCGCGCGACTTCATCACGCACAAATTCAGGCGTGATATCTTCAGGGATACTGGCACCGAAAGACTCACCTTCGTGCTGCTGTGTTAAAACTTCGTCGCGAACCTGAGCGCGCTTCATGTTTTCACGAATCGCAATATATTCCATCTCAGGAGTGACAATCCCTTGGCGAGCGTAATGCATCTGGCTGACGTTTTTACCCGCTTTTGCGCGCTTCACTTTAGGCAGGTTATCAAACCGGATATGCTCCATACCTTTTTTGGCAAGGCGTTCTTGAGCATAAGCGGATGTAGCAGAGTCTAACTCTTCAACGTCCCCACGATCTTCGATCCACTCTTCGCGAAGTTTTGGGATACCTTTATAAACATCAATCAGGATTTTTGGATCCGTATAAGGCCCCGAAGTGTCATAAACAGGAACAGACTCATTCGGCTCTAAAATTGGGTTCTCTTCTGTTCCGCCA
>CAZJPO010000081.1:0-9214 GCA_964547865.1 uncultured Thiosulfatimonas sp. | reverse complement strand
GAGACGAGATTGATCGTGCGTGAGCAAAAGGGTGATTAAGAGTAGTAGTCCGGCAATGGTTAGATTTAACCAGTTCGGCAAGAGTTCAATCTCAAACAGCAGCAGGATCGTCGCAGCAATAATCAGGGTAAAAAAGGCGCGCCAATATTGGATCCAGCGACTCAGCAGACTTAAGAAAACAAAAATTGAAATCAGGTAATAAAGTACTACCATTTAAGACCTCCAACCTCATAGTTGGTGATGGAAGTTTTATACTTCCATGGTTCAGATATAAATCTTTAAAAAACCTGAATCAAGCACAAAAACTGACAAAATTACTAGGGAAATACCCGTAGCCCGCTCTGGTGTTGGTTGATAATTAATTACTTATATATCAATGCCTTAATGGTTTGCGTTTGGTTTGTTGTGATCTATCAGCATTTTTATAGCTACCTTTTGTTGTAGGGGGAGGAGAGCAGAATACAGGGTTAATTTAGTGGAATATCCACCAGAAAAAATCACCTGATTTTTGCCATTGTGGTTAACGACTTGAATATAATGTCTGATTGAGTAGGCTCAATCTCAGATTAAATAGAAAATAATAGAGCCACCGGACATTGGATTAAGGAACTCTCATGCAAGCGCAGCTATTTTTAAATAAACAACCTGTTTTAGACAACCAGCAAAAATTACACGGTTATCATCTTTCTTTGGAAATGGTTAACAGCTTAGATACTTCCCAAATTAAATGGGATGAGTTGATGCAAGCCTTTTGTGAACAACTTGCTAAGCACGATGGCATGGATGCCATTGTGGCCGAAAAGCCGATTTTTTATCGTGCGCCACTGGAAGTATTAAAGCCAGATTGGCTTCCTAAGATGGATGATCTAACCCGACTAACTGTTGAGGTCGACCGCTCAGTTATCGGCAATACCGAAGCCTTAACAGCCCTAAAAGAAATCGTCCAGCAAGGGGTTAAGGTTGCTGTTGTGGGCTATGAGAATAGTGATGCCTTTAAAAAACTATTGAGTCTTGCCAAGATCGTTAAGTTGGATGCAAAAGACTTTGATGTCCAGCAAGCCAAAACAACCGTCAGTGCACTTAAGATCCAGCAAATTCAAACCATTATTGGTGGCATTGAAACCGAAGAACAGTTTAATGAGTACCAAGCTGCGGGAGCGGATTTCTATCAGGGTCACTTCTACACCAACCCAGTTATCTCTGGTCAAAAAGAGCTCTCGGGTAGTCGTCTGGCCATGCTTAGATTGATGGCGGAAGTGAATGATCCGGATATCGACTTTAACAAGCTGGCCCAAACAATTGGTTCAGATGTGGGGCTGACTCATAAACTTTTGAGTGCGATTAACCATCCAAGTAATAAGATTCCACAGGTTGTCGAAACCTTAAAAGACGCCGTTAACTTTATGGGCTTAAAACGTCTTAAGTTTTGGGTCAATATGATGATGCTGTCTGAGATCACAGATGTACCTAAAGAGTTGCTAACCACGGCTTTAGTCCGAGCCAAATTTATGGAAGATTTGGCAGAGCGTCAAGGCAAGTCAGATCGGAAAGATCGCTACTTTATGGCGGGGATGTTCTCAACTCTGAATGCTTTCTTGAAAGCATCAATGTTGGATATTGTCGATCAGTTGCCGCTATCAGATGAGGTTAAAGCCGCATTGGTAGATCAATCAGGCGAAATGGGGAAAGCGCTATTTGTCATTCGTTCTCTAGAGCAGGGTAACTCCAATATGATGTCGAGTGGACTGGACATTATGCAGGTCTCTTCGGCCTTTATGGGTGCCAATAGCTGGGCCAACAAAACCCTTAAAGGTCTAGAGGCGGCATAGCCTGGTTTTTGTATAGCAGATGTTTGGTTTGATTAATAAAAAGAAATCCAAAAAAACGTCTGCGACCAATACACAACGTTTTCATTTTCAGGTAGGCGATCACAGTCTACCTGTTATCTCCTCAAAAAGAAGAAAATCGATTGCGGTCAAGTTACGCAAATCTGGTCTTATTATTGAAGTACCTTCTCGAGTCTCCAGTACTAGAATTGAACAAACCCTAGAAGCACATTCAGCCTGGTTGTTAAGTCAGGTTGAGCGCTTAACTCAACTCGAAGATGATCGCTTTACGGGTCAACAGGGTGAGGCATTTGAGCTGTTTGGTAAAGTCTATCGCTGTCACTGGCTGACTGCTCAGAACGATGAATTTGAAACCGATTTGCCTTATAGACTCAATCAAGAAAATGCTACTTTTGAGGTGTTGATTCAGCCCGAAGACAGCGAGCTGGAAAACCAGTTATGGGTTCAGCGTCAGGTGGTGGATTTAATGCAAAACAGAGCGAAGGCTTATCTTAGTCAAGCAACCGACCGCTATGCGGAATTGATGCAACTTGAATATAAGTCGATGACTGTGAAAGGTTATAAATCGCGCTGGGGGAGCTGTTATCCAGATGGCAGGATTCAGTTTAACTGGCGCCTTACTCAAGCCCCTGAGTGGGTGATTGATTATGTGGTGGTGCACGAGTTGGCGCATATTGTTCATCACAATCACTCCAAACTGTTTTGGCAATTAGTAGAGCAGTATTATCCGCAAACCAAACTCGCCAAGGCCTATCTGAAAAAGCAGGGGCCGCAGATGATTAATCTGTTGCAATCGTAATTAAGCCGACAAATAAATACAAAAATCCCATGGCATATTCTGTGGTGAGTATTTATGATTATTCCAATATCCATAAAGTTAATTCATATCTGATTCATGAAAACCATTCATATCACGGCAAATAGCCGACTGACCGCACTTCTAAAACAACAAGCTGTTGCCAACAGCGCCAGTGAAGTTATTGAAACCCCCAAGGTCATGACTTTGGCGCAATGGTGGCAGGAGTGGGTGGATATTTCTCTTCTCAATGGTGAGCTTCCAGAACAGGAACTGGCTGAAAAAGTCCTGTCTTCGTTTGAAGCGCAGTGGCTATTTGAGCAGTGTCTGCAAGAGGTGCTGCGCAGTGAAAGTTCAAATCAAGAGCCGCAGCAGGGGTATGACCTGCTCAATATCCCAGCGACGGCCAAGCAGTTTTATCAAGCTTGGCAATTGAGTTGTGAGTGGATGCTGGATTGGCAAGGCGATTTATATGAGCAGAATTTGTTAGAACAGGCGTTAACATCCGCTGAAACTGAACTCTATAAACAGGTTCTGCAACGCTATTTAAAGCGTTTAGAAAATAGAAACTGGCAAGATGATCACCTCTATAAAAAAGCCTGTTTGAACTGGCTGGCTCAGAGTGCCGGCAGTCATTTACCGAATAAATTTTTCCTACACGGTTTTGATGAGTTAACCCCTAACATTGAAGCTTGGATAAAGCTTTTGCAAGAAAAAGGCATTGAGGTTGAATCAGATCAAATCCATACCGCAGATCAGTTTGAGTTGGCCTTTAACCACTTGACTCACTTCACCGCACTAGACCCTTATGATGAAGTGCAGCAAGTGGCCAAATGGGCGCTGACTAAGCTGGCACAATTCAGCCAAGATAAACCGCTCAATCAGACGCGCATTGCGATCGTCGCGCCCGATTTGAATGTCTATAAAAATGCGCTGATTGAGAGCCTCGATGAACAGCTTTATCAGAGTGGTTTAACAGACCTGTCTTTAGGTAATCATTCATCGACTGGCAGTCTATATAATATCTCTCTGGGTGATCCTCTGTTGGGCGTGCCCATTATTGAAAACGCTTGGCAAGTTTTAAACCTGTTTTTACAGCCCCAAAGAACCATCACTTACCAGGCTTGGAGTGAGTGGCTGGTTTCGCCATATACCCTAGGCAACCTAAACCAAAGACAGCAGGCAGATGCCAATTTCAGGCGTTTGCAGTGGGCCAATTTGAACTGGCAAAAGCTACTTGAAACCGATGCGGCAAAAACTCTGCCGAAACCGCTACAGAACTCTATTCAGAATTGGCAGCAGCAGTTTAATGACAAGAGTCACTTTAACGTGAGTTTGTCGGAATTTATGCATCAAGTGTGGCTGTTACTCTCTGAATTGAGTTGGCCGGGCACAAGAACCTTAAGCTCAACCGAGTACCAGCAGAGACTTGCGTTTGAAAATGCCTTGATTCAGTTTTCGTCTTTAACAGATTTGGCAGAGAAAATGCACTACAGCGACTGGTTGATGTTGCTGAAACGCTATTTATCAGAACAAGTTCACCAGCCACAAAGTGTCGGCCACCAGCCTATTCAAGTGATGGGAATGTTGGAAGCAGGGGGACAAAACTTTGATGCACTGTGGGTCATGGGGTTAACCAATGAAGCCTGGCCAAGACCTTCTAACCCCAACCCGTTTTTACCAATTGCTCTACAGCGCGATTTAGCCATGCCAAGGAGTACCGCAGGTCGAGAGTTGAGTTATGCTCAAAAGCTCAGTCAGCGTTTGGTGAATTCGGCACAGGAAGTTTTTTGGAGCTATCCAAAGCAAATTGGTGAAGCGGTTAATTTACCGAGTTCGATTATGCCTTCAACAGATCATCCTCAGGTGGGTGAATGGCAAAGACAGGCTTATCAGTCTCTGGCGCAAACCATCTATCGTGCAGCAGAGGGGACAGAGCGTTTGGAGTGGCAATTAGATGACAGAGGGACAGAAGTTGCCCAGGGCGCGGTTGCACCGGGGGGAACTGGTATTCTTCAAGCGCAAAGCCAGTGTCCGTTAATGGCCTATATTGATTATCGTCTCGGGGCAAAATACGGTTTGCAAGAGGTAGAAGACAGCTTGCAGAACACCAACCAAGGCACGCTGATTCATGCGGTTCTGGAGATGTTTTGGCAAGAGCTAAAAACGCAATCTTCTCTATTGACGATGACAGATGAGGAGAAAAACCAATCCTTGAAAAAGCACATTGATAGCGCTTTTGAAGAGTTGCAAACCGGCTTGGCAGAATGGATTCAACACGTAGAGAAATCCAGAATTCTGGAACTCTGTTTAGAGTGGCTAGAGCTTGAAACTGAACGCAATAGCTTTAAGGTCGTTGAGACCGAAAAAGAGCATCATCTAGAATTGGCGGGGATTAAATTCAAGATCATTATTGACCGGGTGGATGAGGTCAATGGCGAGGCGGTGATTATCGATTATAAAACCGGACGTGCTTCGATTAATGACTTAATGAAAGCCCCTTTGGCAGCGCCGCAGCTGGCGGTTTATCTATTGGCGGTAGAGCAACAGGTGGCAGGGATCGGCTATGGTCTTCTGCACTCGGATGATGGCGTCAAACTCAGTGCCGTGGTTGAGGATGAAGAGGTATTGAACAAGGCGAGGACCATTAAGGTCTTTGCCAAGCTGACCGAGAAAGAGGGGGGCGAATTCTATCAGGTCAGTTGGCACGAGTTTTTGGATCACCTGAAAACTCAAGTTCTTGAATTGGCTGAGCAGGTGCAGCAAGGGCAGGCACAGATGAGCTTTGAGAGTCTGGCCGATATTCAGTATGCCAATGGTTATCTAGCGTTGCGAGTGCCCGAAGTGCTGCAACAGCTCGATGCCCAGTTACTACAGGAGGAGGCTTAAATGACTTCTCAACAAGACCTGTTTGCAGCGATGGAAACAACACAAACTCATGCGCCAACGATGAGCACAGAAGACTATTTACAGACGGTACTCGGCCTGGAAATGGATGTGAGTTTAGCGGATGGCGCGGCGCGTTTCCAAGGGGTCGATCCACAGCACTCTTATATTGTCCAGGCGCCTGCTGGGTCAGGTAAAACCTCACTCTTGGCGCAGCGTTTTCTCGCGTTGCTGTCACAGGTCAAATCTCCTGAACAAATTGTTGCCATGACCTTTACCAAAAAGGCGGCGGCCGATATGCGTGAGCGAATTCTGCACGCTTTGCAATCTGGGCTAAAACCGCTGCCAGAAGACGCTAAATTGGTGGAACAGAACACTTGGAAGTTGGCACAAAAAGCGTTAGAAAATGATCGTGAACAAGGTTGGAATTTATTGCAAAATCCAAACCGGTTGCGGATCAAAACCATCGATGGTTTGAATGGCTATCTGGTGAGTCAGATGCCCTACCTGTCAAAGGTAGGCGGTCAACCACGACTATTGGATAATCCTCTTGAGTCCTACCAGTTGGCGGTTCGTAAAGTTCTGAAAACGCCTGAGTTAGAAGAGGCAGTTGGACGATTGTTGCGTTTGGTGAATGGCCGTTTTCAGCGTGCGGAAAACCTGTTGATCAATATGCTTGGCAAACGCGATCAGTGGATGCGCACCTTGATTCAATTTAAAGGCGATGCCGCTAAACAGCGGTTGCAGTCGGCGATTAAGGAGATTGTCAGTCAAAGCCTAAAACAAAATGCGGATGCCCTATTTTATTTGGGTGACCGTTTCGTCCAAGCTTGTGAGCTGGCGAGCTATGCCGCTGAACATAATCAGCCCCAATTAAATAGCATTCGCAGTGCTTGGCCTTTTAGCGACGAATCGATCCAGGTAGAGCAGTGGCGGATTTTGGCAGACTGGCTGTTAACCAAACAGGATGAGATTAGAAAACCTAAAGGGGTGACGAAGAGCATTGGTTTCCCTGCCGGAAAGGGGGAAGCAAAAGAGCGCAAAGAGGAATTTATTGAGGTGTTAGAAGCGCTACAAAATGCAGCTTTTAATGACTCAAATGTTCTACCGGCGATAGTTGCACTTAAGAGCCTGCCCGATCCCTTCTATAGTGATGAGCAGTGGCAGGATTTACAGTGGTTAATTGACCTCTTGACCCTGAGTGTGGCCCATCTCAAATTAGTGTTCCAACAGCAAGGGCAAGCCGATTATATTGAGATCGCTCAAGCGGCGAGTATCGCGCTTGGCAGTGAGCTTGAACCGACTGATCTCGCCCAACAGCTTGATTATCAAATTCAGCATTTATTGGTCGATGAATTCCAAGATACCAGCAGCGAACAGTATCGACTGTTAATGCAATTGGTTGCAGGTTGGCAGGCCAATGACGGCCGCACGCTGTTCTTAGTCGGGGATCCTATGCAGTCGATTTATCGCTTCCGCGAGGCAGAGGTCGGAAACTTTCTCAAGGCGTGGCAGGGCAAACTTGCTGAAGTTGACCTACAGCAATTAAATCTAAGCGTTAATTTCCGTTCCTCTGCCGGTGTGGTTAATTGGGTGAATGAAGCCTTCTCTAAAATTTTGCCAGTGGAAAATGATATTGAAAAGGGCGCAGTTTGTTATACCCCTTCCTTGGCATCTTCTTCTGACGATAACCGGGCTGTAAACGGTCACTGGGATTTAAATCGTTCTGCCTTAAAAGAAGCACAGCAAGTTGTCGATTTAGTTAAACAACGCTTAGAAGAATTAAAGTCTGATAATACCAACGGCGTGACCAAAAAGATCGCGATTTTGGGCAGAACTCGCTCTAGCCTGATTACGATTGCCCAGCTCCTAAAAGAAGAGCAGATCGGCTTTAGAGCGGTTGAGCTGGAGAGTCTGGCAGAGCGTCAGGAAATTGAAGATGTCCTTGCGCTGTTCAGAGCCTTTATGCACCTAACGGATCGCGAAGCTTGGATTGCGTTACTGCGTTCTCCATTAGTTGGACTGAACCTCGCTGACCTTACACATTTGATTGCAGATCTACCTTATCAATCGGTTTGGGCATCGATTGAGCAGAATCGTGATTCTCAACAAGGCTGGAATTTTGCCAACAATACTCTGTTCTCAGAAGAGGCCGTGCAGCGCCTAAATTTTGCGATTCCCGTTCTTGATCAAGCTTTACAAAACTTGGGGGCGATTCCCTTCGTTAAATTAATTAAACAGGTTTGGTTGCAATTGGACGGCCCTCAAACGGTCGAAAATCAAACATCGCTTGAAAATGTTGAGGTGCTATTTCAAACCTTAGCGGAATCTGAAGAGTTGGTTTTCAATCAACAGCAGTTGCAACAGGCGGTTGAAAGACTCTATGCTCGTCCAGATAGTGCTCAAGCCAGTCAGCAAGTAGAGCTGATGACGATGCATAAGTCCAAAGGGTTGGAGTTTGATACGGTCATTCTGCCCGGTCTTGGGCGCAAGCCAAGAGGGGATGAAAGTGAACTGGTCTCTTGGTTTCAATTTATGGATAAGGGCGGCAATGAACAGTTAGTTTTAGCGCCGATTGATCAGGCGGGCACACAGTCTTCACTGTTGAGAGAGATGTTAAAAGGCTTTGAAAAACAGAAGCAACGTTTTGAATCGGGTCGTTTGTTATATGTGGCGGCCACCAGAGCGAAAAAACAGCTACACCTGTTTGCCAGCGCACCGTTTAAACCAACAGACAAACAAATCGAAACTGGTGATCTGGTCTTAAAACCAACTACCGATAGTTTATTAGAGACCATGTGGCCATTTGTTAAACCGGGTTTTATGGATTTAATCGATGGTTTTGAACCGCTCGAAGAAGAGCCAGAAGCCATTCCGATGAATCCGCTAATCAGTCGATTGCCGATTAAAAGGCAAGGGTTTAAAGGCCTGCAATTTAAAGTGTTGTTTGAAGTATCGTTAACGCCGGAATCATCGGCAACAGCAGAACTGCCGGTTATCGAGGGCTCGGGAACAAGCGATAGCCAGCCTGATCAGTTGGTTTTTAATCAACAGAATGCCTTGCTCAACACGTTGGTGGGGAATTTGGTGCATGCGGTATTTGAACAAATGGCGGAACAGGGCATTGAAGGCTGGGGTTCAGAACGAATTGAACAAAGATTGCCTCTCTACCAGCGCTGGTTGCACCAGCAGGGCTTACCTAATGAGCAGATGAAAGAAGCCTTGGATCGAGTGAAACAATCCTTGGCTAATGCTATTGGTCATCAGCAGTTTATTTGGGCCGTTGGCCAACAGCACACGTCTTCGGCAAGTGAGTATGCGTTGACCTCAAAAGATGAGCAGAGCATTGCCAATCACATAGTTGACAGAACCTTAGTTGATCAAGAGGGCGTGCGCTGGATTATTGATTACAAAACCAGTGTTTATGAAGGCGACAAAGCCAATGCGTTTATTGAAAAGCAGGTGGAGAAATATCGTCCGCAATTAGAGCGCTATGGCAAACTTTTTGAGAAAATGGAACAGAGACCGCAAAAATGGGTGCTCTATTTTTCTTATCTAAATCGTTGGGTTGAGTTGGAAGGTGCTTGAGAAAGGTGATTAGGTACTCTATCTGATGGCGAGCCGATTAATCGAGAGCGTTCAAAATTCTGTGTCAGTCTAGTTTGCCTCTAGATATCTAGCACCT
>CAZJPO010000080.1:0-9340 GCA_964547865.1 uncultured Thiosulfatimonas sp. | reverse complement strand
AACGAACAGTTTTGCGAGGCATGTTGCATAGGGCCGTACAAGGCCTTTTTACTATTTAGTTCATGCTGATCAATCTGAGACTGTTCACAGGAGTGGCGCCAAACCCCTTCGCCAGAAGCTGTCCACTTAATACCAAACTCATCGAGCAACCCAACCGCTGTGCTACTCACCGCTCCCTCTGAGAGCCAGACCCCTTTCGGCTTTGTACCAAAGTGTTGTTTATAGACTTTTATACCGTGTTCCATATGCCATTTACTTCGATCGTAACCATCAGGATAGCTTTCAGACTCTGGCGCAGGGGCATGTGGCAAGGCATCCCGCATACTGTTAAAGTCGATTAATAACGGTACGATTGGATGCCCATATGGCGTCATCGAAATCTCAATCTGGCCACGATCCATCAAGTTGCGGTACCGAGGAATGATCGAACCAATGCAATCCGCCATAATTTCAATAATAAGCCTTTGATCATCTTGGCTAAATTGGCCTTTTTTTGCCATCAACTGCACAACCCGTGAATCGGTCTGTCGGACACTAACCCCCATCCAGGCCAAGTGATACCAGACAAGTAAATCAACAAAATACTGGTCATTGATATAGGCCAAACAACGCTGATCGAGAATATCTGGATTCTTATTACACTTCACCATATCCAGTAGATCACGAAAATTTGGTAACACATCAATCATGGTTGGCGCATGCGCTTTCTGGCAGGCTTCGACTAACTCTTCACGGCCTTCCATATCGGTTGGAATAGAGGTGACGCCCGCCAAAAGATTTAACAGAGGATCATTCATTGGCTGGTTATTATCCAGCCAGTTTCGCATCTGTTGTTCATAGTCATCCAACTGTTCAAGCAAAACAGGCGCAAAGTTCACAACCACTCTTGCAGCTGGACAATTTTCCAAATGCCAAACCATATCGGAGTAGTCTTTAATCGCATGAAGGTAGACCCATGGAAGATGATAAGTACCATCTAACCCATCTCGATAATGGGGTTGATGCATATGCCAACAGATCACTAATTTTAGTTTTTTTGATTCCATTATCTTGCCATTACAATTTATCTAAAGAAGTGCAGTCTTTGATCAAACATATCTGGCGTGACCAAAACGATTCCAGATGACTCTTCTACATAAAAGCGCTCCGCGTCTGCCACTGGGTCCTCACCAATAATGGTGCCTTCAGGAATAACGGTGCCCTTATCAATAACCGCGTTTTTAATTCGACAACCGCGCTTCACCTCGACTCGAGGCAGTAAGACCGAATCCTTTATCGTCGAATAACTATGGACCCTTCCTCCACTGCCGATCACCGAACCTTTAATACTTGCTCCCGAAATAATACAGCCACCCGTCACCATTGAGTCAATTGCCTCTCCACGGCGACCTTCATCATCAAAAGTAAATTTTGCTGGTGGTTGCTGAGCTTGGTAAGTCCAAATAGGCCAGTCCCGATTATATAGATTCAATTCTGGCTTAATTGAGCACAGGTCTAAATTTGCCTTCCAGAAAGACTCAATTGTTCCCACATCACGCCAATAAATAGGCTCTCCCTTGCCATCTACAAAAGGATAAGCCTGTACTTTCCAGTCATCAATTATCGAGGGAATAATGTCCTTACCAAAATCGCGAGAGGAGTTGGGGTTGTCACTGTCTTCAATCAATTTTTGGAATAGAAACTCAGTTGAAAAAATATAAATCCCCATTGAGGCAAGTGCCATATCGGGTTTTCCCGGTATCGCTTCAGGGTCTGCTGGTTTTTCTGTGAACTTTGTAATTTTGTATGTTTCATCAACCGACATCACACCAAAACCGGTCGCATCCATGCGCGGCACTTCAATACAGCCGATCGTCACATCTGCACCAGAGTTAGCGTGTTCTAACAACATTTTGCTGTAGTCCATAGAGTAGATATGGTCTCCGCCTAAAACCAAAACGTATTCTGGAGTGTGGCGACGCATAATATCCAGGTTTTGATAGAGCGCATCCGCTGTGCCTTTGTACCACTCTTTATCAACCCTTTGCTGGGCCGGAAGGAGCTCCACAAACTCGCCCACTTCATAACGCATAAAACTCCAAGCGCGTTGAATATGGCGGATTAAGGAATGAGATTTATATTGGGTTAAAACGCCTACTTTTCGAATACCGGAGTTGACACAATTTGAGAGTACAAAATCGATAATGCGATATTTTCCTCCAAAAGGCACGGCAGGCTTGGCTCTCCATCGAGTTAGAGCCTTTAAACGACTGCCTTCACCGCCCGCCAACACCAGCGCTAAGGTTTTTCGAGTCAGTTCTGTTGAGGTCTTGGTTTCGCAGTAATATTTCATACACTCATCCTAAACTAAATAAATACAAAGGGGGCTACTAAATAAGATGTTCTTACCTGTTTTTTTAAAACGGGGCTTAGACCCACAGATACAGCAGGTAAAAACACACAATCAACGATGATTGTTTGACATGGCCCCTTTCAATCCAAGCTCCTCATCCATCACCAAATAAACCTGCGTTTGCTTTACGAGCTTAGTCATGCGGCCTTTTTCAAAAAAGGCCTCTAAAAAATAGGGTTTCTGAATCCATTCAGATAACTTGCCAGCTATACCTCCCGCCAGATAAACCCCTGACGGAGAGTTCCAAAGCAGTGCAACCGCACCTGCATAAGCACCATAAATGGTCATGAATTCAGCAATTGCTTTTTCAGCAACCGGATCACCCGAATCCGCCAAGGCATGAATTTCAGGGGCTGAAAGAGACTTGATTCGATGATCAACAACCCTTTCAGCAACAAACAGGCCCAACTCTGTATTCTGTTTGGTAAAGATCGTGTTTTTATGAAGGTTTTTTGACGATGTCTGAGTAAAGCTCGGTGGAATTTCATACAGTTGAAAAAATTGATACAAGGTTTCCAAACCAACCCCAGAGAGCAGTCGCTCATAGGAGACGTGGCTCCACTGCTGCCATAACCAGTTCAAAAGAACTTGTTGTGTTTCTGAGATCGGTGCAAAGTCAAAGTGCCCCCCTTCGGAAGACTGAGGTTGATAAGCCTGACCATCAAAATAGACAGGGGCCACGCCTAATCCTGTTCCAGCGCCAATCACCAATCGGTTTCCAGTCTTATCGAATTGTTTTTCTGCACTTGCCTGCCCATCAAACAATGTGAGCAAGTCCGATTTTTTTATAGCATCAATGCCCAGTGCGGCTGCATGAAAATCATTGATAAAACTCACTTGAGCAATGTTGCATTTTTCACTTAAACTTTCAGAATCCACAATCCAAGGTAGATTGGTCAACTCAACAACTTTACTTGCAACTGAAACAGGCCCCGGCAGGCCGAAGGTTGCCTTTGCTATCTTTTTATCTTGGAGGTCTGCATTCAACAAGAATTGCTGAATAATCGCCTCGAGCGATTCGAACTCTGCACACTCAAATCGCTGCTGATAAATAGCCTCCAAGTCACTGGAATCTGAAGATTGATAGCTGAGCTGCAGTAGTGTTTTTGTGCCACCAACATCTCCAGCGAGATAGTACATATTTTTCCTACTCAAAATAAAACAGAAAGATTAAGTTGCTTTAATTCTTAAGTGCTTTTTTTTATAAGCACTCTCTAATTTAATCACAACCACTCAACAAGGTAACAAAAAAATATTTCAATTAGATAAAATAGCATCAAACAAAGATCACATAGCTGATTCAGCTCAATGAGCGCTCTGCGCTCAATACTTGGAAAGTAAAATAAAATGTCCTTAAATTACACTGATATTGCCAAACGTGTATTCGATATTGAAGCCGAAGCGATTACTCACCTTAAAACGACTCTAGATGATGACTTTTCACATAGTATAGAAGCGATTCTGAATACAGAGGGTCGTGTCGTTATTTGCGGCATGGGCAAGTCCGGGTTAATCGGTAAAAAGATTATGGCGACACTGGCCAGTACAGGCACGCCCTGCTTCTTTATGCACCCAGGCGAAGCCTTTCACGGTGATTTGGGCATGGTGTCTCCGAAGGATGTCTTCCTAGCGCTCTCTAATTCAGGTGAGACCGAAGAGGTGATTCAACTACTGCCATTTTTAAAAGACAACGGTAATGTGATTGTCTCCATGACGGGACGTCCTGAATCAACTTTGGCCAAAAACTCTAGCTACCACCTGAATATCGCTGTGCCACAAGAGGCTTGCCCACATCAACTGGCACCGACCTCATCCACTACCGCCACCTTGGTAATGGGAGATGCTCTGGCCGTTGCATTAATGGAAGCCAGAGACTTCCAACCGCACGATTTTGCTCGTTTCCATCCAGGGGGTAGCTTAGGCCGTAAACTATTGACGCGTGTTAAACATGAGATGAAAAGTAAAAACCTGCCCTTTATTGCTGCCGATGCTTCTGCCACGGATGTTATTCACACCATGAATGAAGGTCGTCTTGGTCTGTGTATTGTAGACAATGGCCAAGGGGTCATTACCGATGGTGACTTACGCCGCCACATGGAAACGGATGCCAGCAACTTCATGCAACTAAAAGCGGTCGACTTAATGGGCAGCAGTCCAAAAACAATTAATGCGGATGCGCGACTCAGTGAAGCGGAAGAAGTCATGAATGACCATAAAATCACCTCTCTACTGGTGGAACAAGAAGGAAGCATTGTTGGGGTCATCCAAATTTACGATGTGAATGGCTAAACAACATGAATCTGTTTCTGTATCGGTTGCTTTTGATACTGTTTTTGCCAGTCATTGCGCTGGCATCATGGAACCGATGCCGTAAATACCGCAAAACCCTTCGCGCCTCAAGAACAGAAAAAAAAACGTCGAGTCTGCCAGAAATAGAGTACTGCTTTCGAAGTCGATTTGGCTTTAACCCAACGCCCTTTCAAAAAAACGGTATCTTAATTCACGCGGTTTCTATCGGTGAAACTCGTTCCATATTTCCTCTATTGAGTGAACTCAAAAACCGACATCCAGACCTGCCAATCACAATAACAAATAGTTCGATTCAAGGCGCCCTGCACGCTTTTGAGTTTTCACCTGTTCAATTCCAACACCAGATGCTGCCCTATGACTACCCTTTTGCAGTTAAGCGTTTTCTCAATCAGCTTCAGCCTAAACTGGTAGTAATGGTTGAAACAGAAATTTGGCCAAACCTCTATCAAGCTTGTCAGAATCGAAATATTCCGGTTGTACTGGTTAATGCCCGAATGAAAGAGAAGTCCTTTAAGGCCTATCAAAAATGGGGTGGTTCCGCTATTGGCAATGCCTTAAAACAGACTCATCTCATCGCAGCTCAAACTGAACAAGATGCTGAGTATTTCAAACAACTCGGCGCTTCTGAAAAACAGGTAAAAACGCTGGGTAATTTAAAATCAGACCTTAAGATCGATGAAAGTTTAGCTGATAAAGCTGGAGAATGGTGCGCTGTCAATCACACGGAAAACCGTCCAATTTGGGTGGCGGCAAGTACTCACTTTTTTGAGGGTGAAAGTGAAGAGAAAAAAATACTCTCTGCTCACAAGACATTGCTAAAAACCCTTCCTGATGCCCTGCTGATTATCGTACCTAGACACCAAAGTCGCTTTGAAGAGGTCGCTCAAACGATTCAACAATCAGGCCTATCCTGGCAAAAACGTTCTGATGAAGTTCGATTGAATGAAACAACTCAAGTCTATTTAGCTGACAGCATTGGAGAAATGATGCAGTGGTATCAAGTGGCTGATACTGCTTTTGTCGGCGGGAGTTTGGTGCCGTTTGGCGGGCATAACATTCTGGAACCTGCAGCTCTCAACAAGCCAATCCTTTCAGGGGAGCACTATCAAAACCTGTCAAACATGTTTACCCCGTTTATTGAGGCAAATGCAATTAGGTTAGTTAAAGATGAATTGGAACTTTCGACGGCGCTAGCGAGTCTACTAGAAGATCATGAATCCCGAGAAATGTTGGCAAACCAAGCGCACCAGTGTTATCAAAACCAAACTGGCGCTTTACACAAAACACTGAACGAACTCAAAACGCTCCTGTCGGAGACCTAGGTTCTATTTTGATGCTTTCAAACTCTGGCGAATACTCTCAGCCATCCCTTTAATTCTGCCTGACATTAAGATGCGCCACCTTTTACTCGTTCTTTTTAAAGAGATCACTTCCATCGCTTCGACCTTGAGCGTTCCAGCAGATACTTTATTTCGAGTCACCACGTGTACCATCGGGCCTTCAATCACTTCACCAATAATCTGAAGCTGGTCAAAAGAGAGTTTGGTTTGTGCTTGTACATTGGCCATCATCGCACCGAGAAAAGCAGCAAAGAAATCAACGTCATTTAGGGCATTAACTGACAACTTGGTTGCCGAATCCCCGAATAGTTTTTTGTAGACTTGCAATGAGGTTTGGGGAGGCAGCTCGTTAATGAATGACATCATGCTTCTAAACTCGCGCAGAGCATTTCTATCATAAAAGGAAGCCGCAGCCGGGTAATCGGAACGTTTTAAGGCATTGTAATAATCTGCAGCAACTTGAGAAGCCAGTTTCGCCTGCGCGGTAATGGGTAACAGTAAAGCTGCTAATAGAAGTAATTGAACCAGCTTTTTCATACTTGCCTCCAGCAATGTCATATTCTTGATTTCCTATTTAGAATATCAATTCATTAAATAGAGTCAACCGCAGGCAGAATAAAATAGAAGCGACTCCCCTTTTCAGGCTCTGAATCCAGCATAATTTTGCAGCGCAACTGCTTGGCCAGCATTTGCGCTAAATATAACCCCAAGCCAAAGCCACCCGTTTGACGCGACCGAGCTTGGTCAACGCGGTAAAAAGGTTCAAAGATATCCTTAGCATCTTCTTCTCTGACACCCACACCCTGGTCCTCAACTTCGAAGTACCACAGGGATTGATCTTTCTTAATATTTAAGCTGACGGGGTTATCGAGCCCATATTTCAAAGCGTTGCTAATTAGGTTTTTCAGTAGCAGCCTTAAAGCAAAAGCGTCCACATTGATTTTCAGATCGCTGGGCAAATTGAATAAAATCCGGTCCGTTTGATCTGTAAAGTCACTCAAAACCCACTCTCTAACCATTAAATCATTTACAGGCTCTAAAACCGATCTTTGCTGCTCTTGTAACTGTTCACGCAATAACAAGGCATCAATCATCGCTTCCATATCCTGCTGTGAACGTTGCATAATCACCTTGTCTTCAGAATCATCTTGCATCTCCAGCGCTAGGCGTAAACGAGCCAAGGGTGTTCGAAGCTCATGACTCATCGCTAAAAACAGTTCGCGGTTTTTTTGCAGCCGATCTTCAATCTGCTGAGCCATTTGGTTTACGGTTGAAGACAGAGCTGACAAGTCACCTTTACCTTCTACTGGCAATCGATAAGAAAACTCTCCCTCTGCATATTTCTGCACACCGATCTCAAGACGTTTGATCGGTGACACTAAACGACGTACCCATAAATAGGTCAACAACAGCATCAGACCAATAATTGAAACCGATAACCAGAATGCAAGCCCATCGCCATCATGTCGAAAGCCAAGGTGAACCCACAAAGTCCCTTGGTGATAAGGCATGGTGACCACAAGTCTTCCCCGTTCAATATCCCAGCGCCAATTAGGATGGGACTTAAAAGTTTTCCAATCCTCATGCTTTTCATCCTCAAAACAGAAGCCACCCTCTTGAGCTCTAATCAACCACTCGCCCCTTTCTTGATAGCCAAAAAACAATCCTGTCTCTTGTTGTAGTTTGGCAAAAGCTTTAGCATCTGGTTCAGCTGGCAACTCGGTTACTAGATGTTGCAGGTAGTTTTCCAGCAACAGCGGAATGCGCTCCTGATTATTTTTCTTAACCACAAAGACTGCGACCATCGCTAAAAGCAGCATCGTAACTAGGGCTTGCACCACAAACACCCTGACAATTCTCGCTGGCAAGCTATAAAAACGCCGCTTAAACCAAGTTTGAACAGTTTTCATCATAGATACTCACTCATCCCAATAACGATAGCCCTTACCGCGAGCCGTAAAGATAAACTTCTGTTCGGATAACTGTTTTAACTTCACCCTTAGGCGACTAATCAGAATATCAATTGAGCGACTAAAGACTTCAGCATCGATACCCTTCAGACGATTCAACAATTCATCCCGACTCACAATTTCGCCTCTATATTGCATCAGCAAATCTAAGGCATCAGTCTCCATTGCAGTCAACTCAACGGTTTTACCTGCAAGAGAGACTTGTAACAATTGACGGTCAAGCTGGAGACCGCCTGGTTGTGCTGTCGTGAATTGGCGCCGTGATCTGCGTGCTAGGCTTTGACAACGCGCGACTAATTCTCGAGGTTCAAATGGTTTAGGAAGATAGTCATCACACCCCAACTCCAACCCAAGAACTTTGTCTGTTAAGTCCCCCCGCGCCGTCAACATTAATATAGGCATCTCTGAGGTTTTTCTAATCTCTCTACACACCTCAAACCCATCCATATCAGGCAACATGACATCTAAAATCAATACCTCATAAGAGTTGTTTTGGATGCACCTTAATCCCTCGTGTGGGTGGTGCACAATATCAAGCTCTATATCGAATTGAGCCACGTATTTCTGCAATAACAGACTCAAATCAACATCATCAATCATTAAATATTTCTGTTTCATAGTTTGCATTATAGATAAGGCAGACATTTTTTCAGCTCTTGTTACCCTTTGTTACATAGCGTTACGGCTCTGAAAGGAATAACTCTCCTCTGTTTTGAATAATAGAATCAAACGCAAACTAGGCGTTAATTGTTAATCAATACAAACTTCTGAATGGAGCACAAGATGAAAAAATGGACCAAAAGAGCAGTTGTCGGATTAGGTATCGTGACTTTAGTGGCGGGTATCAGCGCTTGCGGACATAAAACCCCAGAAGAGCGCCAAGCTCGATTTGTTAACAAGATCGTTCACAAGCTTGATCTCAATGAAACACAGAGGCCTTATGCCGAAAAATTGGTAGCGGAATTCTCTGAGTTGAGAACAGACATGAGACAAGTCCGTCAGCAACAGCTACCTAAACTAAAATCCTTGGTTGCAAGTGAGCATATCAATGCAGATGAAATTAATGCGTTAATTGAAGCGCCCAAACAAGTTTATGAGAGTCACAAACAGGATATCGTTACTCAATTAGTCGCCTTACACTCGGTTCTCGATATCGAGCAAAAACAGGAGTTGGCCGAAAAAATTCAACATATCCAAGAGCACTTTGACGATCATTAACAAGAACACGTTGACGGTTGTAAAGTTCTGATAAAACAAAAAAGCCCCGCAATGCGGGCAATGCTGTTCACTTAAGCAGTGTTTAGGTTAAAAAGTTAAAATCCAGTATC
>CAZJPO010000079.1:0-9628 GCA_964547865.1 uncultured Thiosulfatimonas sp. | reverse complement strand
GCTTTTTGGCTCAAGGATTGAGCTTGTGGGATGCGGCTAACTTAGGGGTTTCGGTTCACGCACATGCCGGAGACATTATTGCGGGCCAACAAGGCGAACCCAGCATTACCCCGTCAGATGTTTCTCAAACCATTGGGCAACTGCTGTCTTATAGTGGTAGCAGCGCCCATTGATTAAGAGTAGGTTAGATTAAACTTTTGGTAAGAATGCGTTGAGCTGTTTGATCTTTTCATACAACTCATCTTGGTTCTCGGCAATGATATTAATATGGCCTAACTTGCGCCCTTCTCTCTCCGACTTATCGTAAAGATGTAAATAGGCATCAGGCATTTCTAAAACTTTTTCTACCGGCCCCGTCTCACCAATAATGTTAAGCATGGCTGCAATGGGTTGACGCGGAGTTGTGTCGCCCAACGGCATACCGGTAATGGCTCGCACGTGGTTTTCAAATTGACAGGTATTGGCACCTTCAATAGTCCAGTGACCTGAATTATGAACTCGTGGCGCCATCTCATTCGCAACTAGGCCGAAATTGGTTTCGAACAACTCTAGGGTCAAAACACCGACGTGATCTAGCTCATCAAGCAGTTTCTCCATATACTGCTCAGCTCGGTTTTGAACCTCTTCAGAGATCTCTTGTGCCGGTGCAATGGTATAGCGAAGAATGCCTTTGTGATGCACATTTTGAACCAACGGGTAATAGACATGCTCGTTGTTGGCATTGCGCACGGCCAGGATTGAAAGTTCGCGATGAAAATCGACAAAACCTTCTAGAATCAATTCATTCTGACCAAGTTCATTCCACGCCTGTTCAACTTGATCTTCGTCTTTGATCATGAACTGGCCCTTGCCGTCATAACCTTCAGTAGTTGTTTTCAAAATGGCAGGAATACCAATCTCTTCAACTGCTACTTTTAGACTGTCGAGCGAGTCGACGATTTGATAGTTGGCGCACGGAATACCCAGTTGATCGAAAAGGCCTTTTTCACGTCCGCGGTGTTGAGAGATGTATAGAGATTTCTCACTTGGAAAGACCGGTTTGCTTTTGGCAATTTCTCGAACCTGCTCAATATTGGTGTTTTCGCTTTCGTATGTAATCACATCCGCAAAGTCGACCAATTGACTCAAAGTATCGGTATCGTCAGACTGCTTGTGCATGTGACCCAAAAGCGCAGACGGCTCGTCTTCGCTCATGCCGTAAAAACCAAACTTTTGACCCAATGGATAGCCGGCAATTGCCAACATTCTTCCCAGCTGACCAGCACCGAGAATTCCTATTCTTTTTGTAATTGGGGTCATGTCTACCCTCCAAAATAAAAAACCGCAAGAGAGATATTCTATCTCTACATTGCGGTTTCTTGAAATTTAATTAAATTACTCAGCTCGTGGGTCTGGGTTATCCAATACAGTTTGTGTTTGTTCTGATCTAAAAGCAGTCACGGCTTCACGGATTTGTGAATGGCTGTTACCCACAATTTGTGATGCCAAGATACCGGCATTTTTTGCGCCAGCATCACCAATTGCCAATGTCCCGACAGGAATCCCGCCCGGCATTTGGACAATTGATAGTAGAGAGTCTTTACCACTTAAAGCGCGAGATTGAACCGGTACACCTAAAACAGGAACCACGGTCTTAGCGGCAACCATTCCAGGCAAGTGCGCAGCGCCACCTGCTCCAGCAATAATCGCTTGCAATCCGCGTTCTGAAGCCTGCTCTGCATATTCAAACATTAAATCAGGCGTGCGATGTGCTGAGACCACTTTGACTTCATGAGGCACACCAAAAGTTTCCAGCATTTCTACCGCGTGCTTCATGGTTGGCCAGTCAGATTTAGACCCCATAATGACGCCAACTAGTGGTTGTTCAACTTGACTCATTTTTACTACCTTAATTTTCAGGAAAGCGGGCTATTTTAGTATTTTCATTTTATTTTTCAAGTTGTTATTTTTAGATGCCTTGAAAATCAAACGTCAGTCAATGCAAAATTTATTCAGCGAGCAGCTCTTTTGAGTCGACAACAAAATAGGTATTTCCGCCAGCAGATTTTGCTCCTTTTTTGGCTTTGGTCGCATAAGACGACAGTTTCTGGCGGTGCTCAAAAAGCTCAGGTTCCACCAGTAAGATCCCAATTGAAAGTGTCATCAGTGGAAATAGCTTTTTTTCACCCTCACGATTAATGGCTTCAATTCCTCCTCGCAGTCGATCCTCCTCTTTATAAAAACCGTGGGTACGTTCTTTAAAGCAGGATAAAATCGAATCTGCCCAGTCAGCATAGCTTTTAATATGAGAGCTCATAATAACGAAGTCATCCCCGCCAATATGGCCGATAAAGCTATCTTTATGGATAAGCTGCTCTTCTGGCACGGTTTGATTCAAAATTTCAGCGATCAGCGAAATCACTTGATCGCCTTCTTCAAAACTATAGTGATCGTTGAAAGCTTTAAAGTTATCGACATCAATGTACATCAACATAAATGGTATGCGATTTTTCAATAACTTATTTAACCGTTTTTGGATCGGCACATTTCCTGGCAAGCCTGACAGAGGGTTGGCATGTTGGGCCATTTGGACTTTTAAGTCCGTCATTTTTCTCAACAGATTTTTAAAGTTGCCACAACCAATATATTTTTTCTTTTTTTCAATAATAAAAGCGTCACGACCGTCAAACTCTATACTTTCCGTAATCAAACGGCTCAGGTCTACCAGTGAGGTATTGGCATTGACGACAATCGGAGATGGATCCATCACACTTTTGACCTTCTTTCTGGCATGTAACTCTTGACCAAACTTTCGCGCTAGTAAGTTCATCAAATCACGTCGCCAGACCATGCCGTAGACATCCCCATCTTTAACTACCGGAAAAAAATCTGTTTCGGGATGTTCTAAAAACAGTTCAGAGATTTCATTCACAAGCTGAGATGGTGAAACATGAGGGTGGTTAAAAACAATTTCAGAAACAGTATTCTCACCTTTCTCCCCTCTGGCGTGAATATGGCTAACAGGCCATGTATAAGCCAGTTCTTCACTAATAACGGGTTCTGGTTTTTTAAACAGGTAACCCTGCACTAGCTCAACGCCCAGTTCAGTCAGAACCTCTAACTCCTCTTCGGTTTCAACCCCCTCAGCAACCACCCTAGTTTCTGTACTTCTCGCCAAGGTCAGCAGAGTTTCCATAAAGGCTTGTTTATCGTTATGCAAATGAATGTCAGAGACAAAATGGCGATCAATCTTGACAAAATCAGGGCGCAGTTCAGACCAAATTTTTAGGCCGTTATAACCACTCCCCAAATCATCAATAGCGACTTTAAAACCATTTGATCGATAGTAGTCAATGGCAGACATAAAAGCTTCAATATTATCAATGGGCTGTAATTCCGTTATTTCTATCACCACTCTTTCCGGAGAGATTCCATAGGCCTCTAAGGCTTCGATCGTCACGCCCTGTTGATGCGATGCATTCATGACGGCATTGATTGAAATATTTAAGAACAGGTGTAGATGTTCATTGTCCCTTGCTTGCTGAGCGAAGGCTTCTATGGTTGAAATACGGGCAAAGGTATCCATTTCATAAAGGACATTTTGCTCATCAGCTACCTTAAAAAGATTTAGAGGGTGATATAGAACAGAGTTAAAGGGACCGCGTACCAACCCCTCAAAGGCACAAACCTTTTTATCCAAGAGATTCACAATCGGTTGAAAAACACACTGCAACTGGTTTTGTCGAACTATATCTAAGAGTTCATTTCCCAAGCCTGACTGCTTGAGCATTAATTGTTGGCTGGCATCAAAAATATTAGATTTAGAAACTCCATAATCCTGAAGTCCTGCTTGTTCGAATAACGTCATAAACCTACTACCCAATTATTATTTCCGCATGGTAGCCCCCTATAAAAAGGGCACATAAACCGCATCTAATCACGCATTCTAGAAAAGTGCACCAAAGGGTATTACCGCAATATATGAACGATTTATGACACTAAGATGACACTAGGCATCACCACCTAGATTTAGGCCTGCTATTGATTGTCGTCGACAAATCAAGCATAATCCTCCTCAGCGCCGATTTGATAATCAGCTTGCGGGCGCTTTTTAAAAGTACGGCTAAAGCGAGGACCACTCTTAAAATCCCTTTTGAGTTCTCTGCACAAACCCGTACCTCGTAAACTTAAAACTTACTGAGGAACATCCCAAATGACAAAAACAACCGTATTCACTTCGGAATCAGTTTCTGAAGGACATCCAGATAAAATTGCCGACCAAATCTCTGATGCCATGCTAGATGCTATTTTGGCGCAAGATCCAAAAGCACGCGTTGCCTGTGAGACCTTTATCAAAACAGGTATGGTGGTCCTAGGTGGTGAAATCACCACCGAGGCTTGGGTCGATCAAGAAGAATTGGTTCGTAATGTGGTTAAAGACATTGGTTACGACCACGGTGATCTAGGATTTGATGGCGACACCTGCGCGGTACTTTCGTCGATTGGTAAACAGTCGCCTGAAATTGCGATGGGCGTTGATGACACAGTAGATCATGAACAAGGTGCCGGAGACCAAGGCTTAATGTTTGGTTATGCCTCGAATGAAACCGATGTCTTAATGCCAGCGCCGATCTATTATGCTCATCGTTTGATGGAACGTCAGGCCTATGTTCGTAAATCCGGTCAACTCGACTGGCTGCGTCCCGATGCCAAAAGTCAGATCTCCTTGCGTTATGAAGACGACAAACCGGTTGGCATCGACGCGATTGTGCTATCAACACAACACAGTCCAGAAGTAGATAACGAGACGCTGCGTGAAGCCGTGATGGAAGAGATCATCAAACCTGTACTGCCTGAAGAATGGCTGCACAAAGACACGCTCTACCACATCAATCCAACGGGGCGTTTCATTATTGGCGGGCCTGTCGGTGACGCCGGATTAACGGGACGAAAAATTATTGTCGACACCTATGGTGGAATGGCGCGTCATGGCGGCGGAGCCTTCTCTGGAAAAGACCCTTCAAAAGTAGATCGTTCAGCCGCTTATGCTGGACGTTATGTCGCGAAAAATGTTGTTGCCGCTGGACTGGCGGATAAATGCGAAATCCAGGTGTCTTACGCGATTGGAGTGGCAGAGCCAACTTCTATTAGCATTGAAACTTTTGGCACGGAAAAAGTCGATGTTCAAACCATCGAAAAACTGGTAAGAGAGCACTTTGATCTGCGTCCAAAAGGTCTGATCGCTCAACTTGACCTGTATCGACCGATTTATCAAAAGACCGCCTCTTATGGCCACTTTGGTCGAGAGCTTCCTGAGTTTACTTGGGAAAAAACCGATAAAGCTGATGCCCTCAGAAGTGACGCAGGACTTTAAGCTCCAAGTAAAAATAGTGAGACAAAAACATGGAATCTCAAAAAAAACACGCACAACACTTTAGCCTTGAATTTTTCCCTCCCAGAACAGACAAAGGAATGGAAAAACTGAAAGGCGTCATCGAAGAACTCGGTCCTCTGTCACCAGAATACATGTCTGTGACTTATGGAGCGGGCGGCACGACTCAAGAAAAAACCCTTGAGACCGTCAAGTACATTCAGGAGCAAACCAATCAAGCAGCGGCTCCTCATTTAACCTGTATTGGTGCCACGGAAGAGAGTGTCACAGAGCTATTGGATACCTATGCTGAACTGGGCATCAAACGAATTGTTGCCCTTAGAGGTGACCTGCCTTCAGGGATGATGGATCCAGGTGAATTTAAATACGCTTCAGACTTAGTTAAGTTTATTAAAGACACCCGTGGCAATGAGTTCCATTTAGAGGTTGCAGCTTACCCTGAAACCCACCCCCAAGCCCGCAATTGCGATATTGGTATTAAGTGGTTTAAACATAAAGTAGAACAAGGTGCCGATTCAGCCATTACCCAGTACTTCTTTAATGTTGACAGTTACCTGTACTTTATTGATAACTGCGAAAAGAACGGTATTGATTTGCCGATTGTTCCGGGGATTATGCCCATTACCAACTATGACAACCTGATTCGTTTTTCGGAAGGCTGTGGTGCAGAAGTTCCGCGTTGGCTAAAGTGTCGTCTAGAAAGCTTTGAAGATGATAAAGAAGGCTTACTCGCATTCGGTAAAGACGTGGTTCAAGAACTGTCGCAACGCCTTTTAGATGAAGGTGCTCCAGGGGTTCATTTCTACAGTATGAACAGCATTCAACCCACTCTGGATATTGCCAAATCACTGACTTATCGCGAGTACAGTTCAAACTTAGGTTTATAAGAAGTCAGCTAGGAGACATAAATGCGCAAATCTCGCTTGTTTTTACCGGGAGACTATCAAGCCAATCAAACGCTTGAGCTTTCTAAAGAGCAGGCGCACTATGTCTTAACCGTTCTCAGACTCAAAGCCGGCACTCAAATTGAAGCCTTCAACGGCAAAGGAATGGTGGCACAAGGCAAACTAGACGTCACAGGTCGCAGATCAGCAAACCTGATTATTGAGGCTTGCCTTGATGCAGAGGCTAGTTTGAGCAGCGAGTCGCCGCTTAATACCGTTTTAGTTCAAGGTATTTCACGCGGCGACCGCATGGATCACTCGATTCAAAAATCTGTCGAGCTGGGAGTCACTGCAATTCAACCGGTTTTCACTGAACGCTGTGAAGTGAAATTACAGGGTGAGAAGTTAGAAAAACGCCGTCAACAATGGCAAACCATCGCGATTAATGCCTGCGAACAAAGCGGTCGCAATGTCCTGCCTGATATTCTCGCCATAAAAACTTTGAAAGACTGGATAGCAGACAGGCCTGAACAGCATTTAAGTCTAGTCCTTGATCCGCTAGCCAATCAGTCCTTAAGTCAAATCAAAAAACCTGAAACAAACACCCCTATTTATTGCCTAATTGGGCCAGAAGGCGGCTTGTCAGACGACGAGATCGTTTGGGCTAAGCAACACAACTTCACTCCTCTCCAACTAGGGCCAAGGGTGCTCCGAACTGAAACCGCAGGGCCTGCGACGCTCGCTATCCTTCAAGCATTTTGGGGTGACTTAAGCTAATTACTGATATTGCGGGTGACATGAACTCGATATTTGTTGATAATGGTATCGAACATACTCTAGCAAGGTAACACTTTAACCATGACCATATCAGGCTTATCTTTTCTATGCGAGTGATACAAAACATCGCCCTATTCCTGACTTGTCTTGGTTTACTTTTCAGCAGTCAAAGCTATGCCTCGCAAACAGAGCCTGTTACAGCACAAAACGCCACCGAAGCTGCCGACACTAAACCTCTTGAAGCCGTCTCCCTCCAACTCAAGTGGCTTCATCAATTCCAGTTTGCGGGCTACTACGCCGCAAAACTTAAAGGCTTCTACGAAGCAGAAGGCTTAGATGTCACCATTAAAGAGAGAGACTTGTTTAAAAACAATATAGAACAAGTCATAAAGGGTGAATCGGAGTATGGTATTTCGGACAGTACGTTGATGCTCTACCAAGCCCAAGGCTCGCCACTTAGCATTGTCTCCGCCATCTTCCAGCATTCCCCACATGTTTTTCTATCCCTAAAATCCAGCAAGATTGAAAGCCCTTATGATCTTCAGGGTAAAAACATAGCCTTTTATCAAAAAGATACGGATGGCTTTCCGTTGCTGGCGATGCTGCATCAAAATAATATTGAGGTCAATACCAACAGAATGGTCATTAAAGCGGGTCCTGAGGTTTTAGAAAAAGGAGCCGTTGATGTCTACCCGGCCTATGTTTCTAATGAACCTTATTACTTCTACTCCAAAGGGATTGATATCAATATCATCCGACCTATGAATTTTGGTGTGGACCTATACGGGGATCTCATTTTTACACACAAAGAAGAGGTCAAAAACCACCCAGAAAGAGTAGAAGCATTCAAACGCGCCTCCATCAAGGGATGGCAATATGCACTCAAACATAAAGAAGAAATCATTGACTATATAATCAATGAATTAAAAGTTGACAAAACCTTTGACCACTTGATGTATGAGGCTCTGGCCATTGAGGAAGTCATCCAATCAGATACGGTTCCTATAGGTACACTTAACCCCGGTCGATTAACCTATATTCAAAAAATGTTTGAAGACCACAAACTGATTCAACCCAATCAAATCCTATCGGATGGTATCTACCAACAAGAGCAACACAAGATCAAGCTCAATCGTAGAGAGAAGGCTTGGATTAAACAAAACCCTAGAGTTAAGGTGGCAGTTGATCGGCACTGGCAACCTATTGAGTTTGTAAATAGCAAAGGGGAGTACGACGGACTTCTCAAAAACTATCTGGACTATATTGGCTCTATCACGGGGATTGAATTTATCCCTCAAATTGAAACCAATTGGACCGAGGCTGTAGAAGCTGTGCGCTATGGCCAGTACGATATGTTTGCGGCAGTGGTAGAAACACCAGATCGACGGAAATTCACCAATTTCACGCCCGCATTTTTAAACTTTCCAATGGTGCTGGCCACGCTAAAAGGCGAGAACTATATCGCCGACTTCTACAAGCTCCCAACCAAAACCATTGCGGTTGTCGAAAATTACGCAGCACATGAAATTGTTAAAACCAACTATCCCCAACTGGACATCCTATTGGTTGAGTCAGCAAAAGAAGGCTTAGAAGCGGTCTCCAATGGGTTAGCTTATGGCTATCTTGATAACTTGGCGGTGATTGGCCACTATATCGGTGAACTCGGATTGACCAACTTACAAATCAGTGGCAAAAGTGACTTCAATGCCAATATCAAAATGGCCGTCAACAAAGAGTTGCCACAACTTCACTCCATTCTGACGAAGGCGCTAGCAACGATTGATGAGCCCACCAGAGCTAGATTCAACTCTTCTTGGCTCACCATAGAGTACAAACAAGAAATTGACTGGCGTGATTTAACTCTCTACCTCTCACCAGCCGTTCTCATCCTGATCTTAATTCTGATATACGGCCATAAGATGAGACGACTCAATCGAGCTTTAGCTCAGTCGAATGATGAACTGGTGCTGGCCCAGCAAAACCTAGAAGCCAGCCATCAACGCTTAGAAGTTCTCAGTGTGACAGACTTTTTAACTGGAGCTTATAACCGCCAACATTTAGACCTAGTGATAGAGCAGGAGATCAATCGCTGTATCCGCTATGGAGACAAACTCTCTATTTTGCTGATTGACCTAGACGACTTTAAAAAGATTAATGACACCTACGGCCATATCGTCGGAGACCAGGTATTAAAAGATGCTTTTAACAAAATGCAGGTCGAAGTTCGTCAATCAGACACGGTCGGTCGCTGGGGCGGAGAAGAATTTTTAGTTATCTGTCCGCAAACTCAACTTGAACAAGCGGTTAAAACGGCTGAAAAAATTCTATCCAGTCTAAAAAAATTGAAATTCAATGAAGGTTTTACCATCTCAGCAAGTATCGGTATTTCAGAGTACCAGCCCGAAGAGGAGTCAATGCACTTTGTGGAACGCGCTGACAAGCAACTCTACCGCGCCAAAGAACAGGGTAAAGACCAAGCCTGCGCATAACAAATTGTTGGCCATCAGGCTGTTACCAGTGCTCGAACCAATTGGCGTTAAAAATTTTTTAATCACCACATGAAAATTTAAATTCATTTTTATCCCAGCAACTACCT
>CAZJPO010000078.1:0-9747 GCA_964547865.1 uncultured Thiosulfatimonas sp. | reverse complement strand
CTTTTTCTCATAACTTAATAGTACAAAATTATGAGTTATCTGGGTCAGCCCCAAATTTAATTATAGTTTTTAGGATGGTCTTTATTATGTTAAAAATAGTAATCTAACTTGATGCTGATCTGATCCTGATTATTAAGCTGATTAAAAAACAGATTACTTTCGTCGATTTTATTTGTCCAACGTGCTGTGGTTGATGCTTTCCATGCGTCATCAATTCGTCTAGAAGCTTCCAGCTGCCAGGTTTGTGTACCGTCGTCTAGGTCAACAATACTTCCGAACAGTAATTCAGTACTTTGCTCGTCATTCCAGACCCAGCGAACGCCACTCATCCAGTCTCTTTGGAAGGGGGTGGTTTCTTTCCATTGATCAAACAGGTATTCACCGATTAAGCCAATATCATGTGTTGAATCGTTGATGCCGTAAATTGTGTATTCAAACCCGGCGACCACGGCATTGCTGTTATAGTCTTTAAAGCCAGTGATAGCCGAATAGTTATGGCTTTGGCGGTGCATGCCTTCAAATTTGAGTAACCAGTCATCAAGAATATATTGAGCATCAATACCGAAAGACTTGCTTTGTACATAGACAGGCTGTAATTTCGGTTGCCCATCCGAGAGCACCGTTGTTAAAACTGGCGAACGCTGAGTGCCGTTGAAATAACTTACACCGATATCAAGATTATCAATGCTATGGCTCCAGCGCATGGCATAGTCAACGTGCTTGTCTTTTCGTTTGTTTTGGTAGATCGGATCGAGTATTTGAATGCCACTATTAGGCCTTAAGTCATCGCCTCCGAACTCAACTTCTCTAAAGTGCGGCAGAACAAATAAGTCTATTGTTCCCCAGTCTTTAATGAATTTTGCCTGAAGCATCGCCTGCCCAAGGCGTTGTTCATCATCCAGAATTTCAATATTATCGACTTGATTGATAATATCGACTAGGTGGCGTGATTCGGTTACGCCCCAGAAAACCTTGCCGACTCCAGCGTGAATTTCCCAATCATCCGTGAAGTAGTAATACATAAGCTCCCGGACATCGGCATGAGTGCGACTGACGCCATGGGCATCGTAGCGATAGAACAGCTTGGCTTTGAGCTCTGAGTTGTCATTAATTGCCTGGTAAAATTCGGGTTCAACAGAGACAGAACCATAGAACTTATGTTGGTCACTTAGCGGCGCTTCGTCAGAAAAATAAAGCCCTTCTACACCAAGCTTACCAGTGACTTCTACCGAGTGAGCAGGAAGGCAAGCTAAGGTAAATAGAAGGGCGATTGCCGAAGGTAAGGTTTTCATTAGCGAATTCTTTTTAGTTTAGCTTTATTGAAATCAGAGTCTTTTAACCCGGTTTTAAACTGATAGTTTGACCAAGTTAATATCGATTTTTTACCGGTCTGATGGTTAATCATCTCCATTTTATGAGCGCGCCAGAATTTTCCTAGGTACTGGTGGTAATCATAAAACGTCAGCGTCTTCAGCAGGGCATTTTTACGGTCATAAAAGTCGATTTTTATAGGGCGATACTCTTTGTGATCCATCCAGCCAATCTGTCTGGTATAACCCGAGAACTCATCAACAGGATAACGTTCCAGTTTGAAACAGGTTTCGGTGTTTTTATTCACCTCACAAGACTCGTCACTCAGATATTTGTAGGTGTACTTATCGACCTCTTGAGAACTCATGTCTTCGTAGGCAAACTCACTGCCCATAAATGGCCCGGATTTATTGCGTGAACTAATGCGTTTAACACGCTTTAATGCTGGAAGGTAAAGCCACTGGTCATCAGCCCCTTTAACGTGACTGAAGGTTAAAAACGCAGTGCCGCGAATGTCTTTTGGTTTATCAAAAATCGTCAGGCTTTTGTCGCCATCCCCCATAACTTCAAGGGTTCTGGTACGAATCTCACGTTCGCTGCTCTGGCCCTGCTTATTGATTAGAACCATGCGCATATTGGCGGTATTGTCGCCCCAGCCGTTGTCGCGAACGTCGGCCTCTTTGGCAATTTCCAGTCCTTTTTCTTCAGGCGTTTGAGCTTGGACAGACAAACTTGATGAGATTAACAGCAGTGAAATTAATATTGGTGCTTTCATAACGCTTTCCTCTAATGTGTCAGCATTTGTATCGTAAAGGTTATCCACATGACAATAATGGTAATAAAACCGGCGGCAAAACTAGTTAGACGTTGGCCAATATGGTTTGACTTAATGTGAATCCAAGAGTGTACAACTCGACTGAAAACAAAAATCCAAGCCAAAATGATGTAGATAGATTCCGTGTTTTCAGTTGCAATTAAAATTGTGACTAAGGCATAAAATAGTACGGGGAGCTCAAACTGGTTTTGTAGGTTATCTCCCCAGCGCAACATCGTTTTAGGAGCCTTGCCTTGGTTGTGCTTGAAATAGACAACATTGACCTTACCTTGCTTATAGGACTTAACTCGAACAGAAAAAGTCAATATGATCACGACAATAGTTAACCATACTTGAACGAGTAACGGCCATAGTAGAGGGTTATCCATTCTTCTTAGGCTCCCGATCTTTGTCCACTTTAAGCAATAGAGCCGGCAGGAATAAGAAGTCTAAAATCAGAGCCGTCGCGATGGTGATTGCCATTAAAATCCCGGTCTGTTGATTTACTAAGAATGACGACTGTGAAAGCAGTGCGAAACCGACGATTAATACAATGGTGGTTACCCAAAGTGCTTGTCCTACCGTTGAAAACGCATAACGTATCGCTTCTTCAGTCGATAGGCCATTTTCTCTACGAGCCCTTAGGTATTTGCTTAAAAAGTGGACAGTATCATCAACCACGATCCCGATTGAGATTGCGAATACAAAAGCGGCAGCCATGCCAAGAACACCATAGGTTAGGGCCCAGATGCCAATGGCGGCAATCGCTGGTGTTAGGTTGGGTACTAAGCTGAGTAAACCTAATTTTGCACTACGCAAAGCGAACAGCAGGATAAAAGAGATCAGAACCAGTGCCACACTCGAGCCGGTTAGCATTTGTTCGATATTGCGCATGGTGATATTGGAGAACATCAGCGCAGTACTCGTCCCCTGCGCATGCATAGACTCAAAGGTATTGTCCTTAAGCCACTGTTCTGCACGTTGATTGAATGCTAATAGCTCTGTGGTGGACAGGTCACCTAGGGTGGCGGTAATTTTGGTAGCTGACTTATCGACATTAATTTGGTTGTTTAAGTCTAGCCCGTATGGCAGTGACATTTCATACAACAGTAGATATTGAGCAGCGAGCTCCTGTTCTTGAGGTATTTTGTACCAGCTTTCATCATCTGCATGTAGGTTCTTATTCAAGCGTTTTAAAGTATCGCTGATACTGTTGACATGAATGACTTCCGGTTGTTCATAGAGCCAGTCTTGGAAACGGGCAATCCCATCTAAAAACTTAGGTGAGTTTACACCTTGAGCTTCACCGGCTTCGATTGAATAGAAGGCGGTATTAATTCCCGTAAGGTTGTCGATGACATAATCTGAATCGGTACGGAATTCGATGCTTTCGTCAAAGTATTCGACAAAGTTATCATCAATGATAATGTTTGGAATCATGGCGGCCAAAAATACCAGCACTGAAATACTTCCCCAGAAAAAGGCGCGCTGTTTTTCGATCACAAAGTTGGCTAATTTAGTCATAGCATCCTTGTGGTCTGGGTCTAGGTTAGCGTTTACCTTAACCGGCATCACGGCCACCCAAGCCGGCAGGAAGGTAACTGAGAAAACAAAGGCAAACATGACTCCCATTGCGGTGATATTGCCTAAGTCATGGAATGGTGGGGCATCGCTGGAATTCATCGCTAAGAAACCGATTGCCGTGGTAATGCTGGTTAAGAAAATTGGCCCCATATTGATTCTTAAACTTTCGACAATGGCATCGTTCTTTGCCATGCCCTTTTTCATCAGGGCAAGCATGGAGATCAAGAAGTGCACACTATCGGCCACCGCCAGCGTCATGATGATGGTTGGCGCAGATGCCGAAGGCGGTGTTAAAGCAATGCCAAACCAGCCCGCCATACCCATCGCAGTCATAATAGAGAAGGCGATAATGAAGACGATGCCCATCAAGCTACTGATCGACTTCAATAGGAAAAGCAGCATTACGAATATAAACAGATACATGATAGGGATCAGGGTCTGCATATCATTCATACTGGCTTCATTAAAGGCATTATTGAGGAAGGTCAGCCCGGTAACATGTACTTCAAACTGAGGGTATTTTTCTTTGAATTGGGTGACTAAGTCGCGGGTAAAGGCGACGGCTTCAGGG
The DNA here is from genome assembly GCA_964547865.1 of uncultured Thiosulfatimonas sp. Taxonomy (GTDB): domain Bacteria; phylum Pseudomonadota; class Gammaproteobacteria; order Thiomicrospirales; family Thiomicrospiraceae; genus Thiomicrorhabdus. The sequence continues at coordinate 5,467 of CAZJPO010000078.1, read as the reverse complement.
GTCTCGGTTTGGTTTTGCTGTGAGAATTGGTTAATGATGTTAACCCCAGCGATGCTGCCTTCAGGGTTGATGAGCGAGTTGACCAGACGAGGTTCAGTCAGGGCAACGTTTTTAATGTACTCAATCTGCTTTTCAGTTAAGTTTTCAGCACGGTAGACTAAATCTTCAACAATGAGATCATCCTCTTCAGCATAGGTATGCTGGTAGTTTGAAATCGAATCGACACGATTTGAGTAGGGTATTTGCCAAGCCTGTTTGGTGAGCCACTCTATGGCGCCAAGGTTCTCTTTGGTAAAGATATTGCCGTCTTTTGGCGTGAGGGCGATGAGGATATTGTCTTCTTTGCTGTAGGTATTTTGCAGGGCTTCAAATGCCATTAGCTCAGGGTTTTCATCACTGAAAAATACTCGGTAATCAGTGTCAAAAGTCAGGTGCTTTCCACCGCTGGCTATCATTAAAGTGGCGGCAAAAGAGAGGGTGATAATCCACCATCTAAAGCGAATAATATTGTGTGCATAGCTCTGAACCGGAGTCATGGAGTCGCCTTTGAATAAAATCAATAAGTTAGTCCCATTGTAAGGATTGGTACGAAGAAGGAAAGGTGTTAATTCTAAAAACAGTGTTCCATATTTGGAACAAATCTAGGGTATTAGTCCATATGATCCGACTTTTGCAACTCCGCTTCTATGTACTCAATGAAGGTCGTTAAGGCTTTACTTTTATGATTTCGGCTTGGATAGACCGCATAAATATTGGGCCTTTCAAGAGGAAGCTTGGGTAGTACTTGGACGAGCTCACCTCTTTCAATTTCCTGATAACAGAGGACGGTTGGAATAACGGCAATGCCCATTCCATTAAGGCACATGGATTTGCTGAATGTCATACTGTTACTGGAGAGTTGATAGTTATTTCTTACAAAGGGCTCCCTGTTTTCAATCCGAAGGAGCCCCTTCGTTAAACTGATCAGGATGTGTTGATGGTGGTCTAAATCTTCTAAGCTATGAATGGCGGTATGGCTTTCTAAATAACTAGGGCTGGCAAAGAGTCCAAGCTTTGGTGTTGCGATGCGTTTTGCAATATAGCTAGAGTCCTCCAGTTGTTGCCCAATTCTGATGGCTAGATCAAATCCCTCTTTAATAAGATCGTGATTCTCGGTACTGAAATCAATTTCCAGTTTTATCTTGGGATGACGCTCTATAAATTCTGGCAGGATCTTGGCTAGAAAGCTTGTGCCGACCTCGTTTGGAGTCGTAATTTTGAGCTCGCCTTGAATGTCTTGCTGATAGTCCAGAATTTGTGCTTGGGCTTTCTTCAGTTCCTGAATGATTGGTAGACAATTTTTGTAGTAATGCTCTCCGGCTTTGGTTAGGCTAAGTTTTCGGGTGGAACGATTTAACAGCCTTAAATCAATGTCCGCTTCTAAAGCCTGAATATTTCGGCTCAAGGTAGACTTGGGCACTCCCAACAATTCGGCCGCTTTGGTATAGCTACCGCATTCAACAACGGTAACGAAGTAGAGCGTGTAGTTTAAGTCTAGATTTGTGTTCATTGATCTCTATGCCGCCCTGTCTTTTGTCGGACAAAAGGTTAGAATAGTTTTACTAAAATTGTTACTGATCGAATTAAGGAAATATCATGTCAGAAACCGCTATTAATATTCAAGCTGTAAAAGATTATTTACTGAGTCTGCAGGACGATATCTGCGCGCAATTAGCAGAAGAAGATGGCGAGAAAGATTTCATCATTGATGAATGGCAGCGTGAAGGCGAGGAAGGCGAGATGGGGCTGACAGGCGGTGGACGGACCCGCGTGATGGAAGAGGGCGGCGTGATTGAGAAAGGAGGAGTTAACTTTTCTCATGTTAGAGGTAAGAAACTGCCTCCATCGGCAACCGCGCATCGCCCTGAGCTAGCCGGACGCTCGTTTCAGGCATTGGGTGTTTCACTCGTTATTCACCCTCGCAATCCTTATGTCCCGACTTCTCACGCCAATGTTCGGTTATTTGTGGCTGAAAAAGAGGGTGAACAACCCGTTTGGTGGTTTGGTGGTGGTTTTGATTTAACCCCATACTACCCGTTTGATGAAGATGTGACTCACTGGCATTTACAGTCACTTGATGCCTGCAAGCCTTTTGGCGAAGAGGTTTATCCAAAGTACAAGGCGTGGTGTGATGAGTATTTTTATTTGAAGCATCGCGATGAAACTCGAGGTGTGGGTGGCCTGTTCTACGATGACCTAAATGAAGATACTTTCGGCTGGGATTTTGATAAGTGTTTTGAGTTTATGCAATCGGTTGGAGATCACTATATTAAAGCCTATCGTCCAATTGTTGCGCGCAGAAAAGACGCAGAATACGGTGGGCGCCAAAGGGATTTCCAGCTCTACCGTCGAGGGCGTTATGCTGAATTTAACCTTGCCTTTGACCGAGGCACGATCTTTGGTTTACAAACTGGTGGGCGTACGGAATCGATTTTAATGTCGATGCCACCTCTGGCAACCTGGAAATATGATTACCATCCTGAAAAAGGTTCTGAAGAAGCTAAGGTATATGACTACCTAAGTCCAAGAGACTGGCTGGCAGAGGTGGTTTAAGCGTTTCGTTTTATGGATAAATTACGGGTTGATAAATGGCTTTGGGCGGCTCGCTTCTTCAAAACCCGTGGCGTGGCATTAGAGGCGATTAAAGGTGGCAAGGTTGAGCTCAATGGCTTTAAGCCAAAACCGAGTAAAACGCTCATGGCAGGAGATAAGCTCAAGATTACTCAGGTTCACCGTCAAGTAGAGGTGACGGTACTTGAAGTGAGTGACAAGCGCGGTAATGCTGAGATGGCTCAACACCTTTATCAAATTGATAATGAAGTGCTAAATCAAAGAAAGCCAACTGCGGATATGGCGTTGGCGGGGTATCGAGAAAAAGGCGCTGGCCGACCGACCAAAAGAGACCGCCGTAAAATTGAAAAATTTACCTTTTAGAAATAAAAAAACCGCCCTTGCGCGGTACAAAAGGAAAGACACTTTTAAATTTTTTAATAACGACTTTTGTTTTATTTAGCCGTTACTTTGCTTCCTGCAAAAATAGCTTGAATATGTTTGCTTTTCTTTGGGTTCTTATTATGAATCCTCTGAATATCTGCAGTACCGGCAACATATCCTGCATCCGTACCAAAGAATGAACCTTTTACGAAAGAAGAGCTTCCAATTGATTCTTGTTTTGAGGTGGCAACAATTGAGTTGTTTGAGTCAAATCGATTTCCATCAATTTTACCGTTGGTAATATTTGTGCCGTGAAAACGGTTCATGGTCCAAGAACTATTAGCAAAATCGACCTTCATAATTTTGGTTGCCACGCCGGCATTTCCGTGAGAACGAACTCTAATAGATTCAATTCGGTAATCAAATTTTGCTTGGATATTGTTAAGTCTGAGCATATCTGTTTTTGAAGTTAGCTTACCTGACACCACTGCAAATTTTTGTGCATGCTTGTTACCGTTATTCTGATGAAGGCTCAGTTGATCTGCATTTTGACCGGTAAACTCTGGAGTTACATCCTGTGTATCTCCATTACCATAAACGATCGTCGCTTGAGTAACGTTGTTGTTGTCAGTAGTCACTTCAAGTTCACCAAACTCGGTGTCATCGAAGTACTTTCTAGCTGTTTTATACTTCATAGCATAGCTTTGATACTCAGCTACCTCTGCTTGTTCAGCGTTATCGGCTAGTTGTCCATTTAGTTCGTCCGAAGAAAGTTTCTTTGTTCAACCGAAGCCGAACCTCCAGCTAATGGATCTCCCGCTGCAGTTGCTTCTTGAGATGTTAAAAAGCTTGTGACATCACACCATTGACCCCAAGTCGATTCACAACCGGAAGAGTTTGCCATTGCTAGAGGTGATATAGCACCTAATAGGGTTGCAGCAAAGATATTTTTTGTAAATGAATTCTTCATGGGATTTGTCTCTCTAAATTTTTATATTTTTTATAGCTAAGATTGTTTTTGTTTGTCTTTGAGTGCAATTTTAGAGGGCTGGGGAAAAAAAGAAATCGTACTTTAGTACAGTATGTTCAAATTATAGAATGGGCTAGGAAAGAAAAAAGAAGATAAGAGTTAAGAATTGAGGTGTTGAATTGTTTTGTAGGGCAGAAAAAAACCGCCTTAAAAGGCGGTTTTTTGGGACAGCTCAATTCTATTAACGAAGATCTCGTTTTTGGTTAATAAATGCCCCTACGGTTCTATTTCCGCGAATATCTGCATCAACTAAGCCGGTTAAGTGTGATGCATTCGAACCATTAAAGGTACCTTTAACATCGTTTCCACCACGACCATTTAGTCCATTAGATTGGAACTGGTTTCCGGTTACCGTTCCTTCCGAAGTAAAACCATTTAGGTTATTCCATTCACCATTCCAAGTACTGTTTCCAAAATTGACGGTAATCGAGTTTTGGCGATACCCATTGGTGCCACCTTGATACCAGCCATACCCTGAATAGGTTGCAATCGTATTTGACCCAGCAAGGGCATTAATATCGCTAACAGGTGTTATAACCCCTGCTACAAATGGGGATGCACTGGTACTGAAATCACTAGGATCTCCCGTTCTTGGTGATGTTCCACCAAATACTGCGACGTCTTCACCATTAACGATATACCAGTTTGATGGCGCAGTCAGGAATGAGTAGTTACCATTCTCGGTTTCTACATAGAAATGGTTTTGTCCTGAAGGGGTTGTTGTGCCACCATTCCAAAAGGGTAGCGTCTCTCCAGGCGTAAAGAATTTAGCATTGGCACCTAAATCAATTGTTTCACCATCGATTTCGATAAAGCCGGAGACCGTTCCGGTGGCAGCATCGACATTTAGACTAAGTTCACCTGTTTGAAGTGAATCAAAATCATTGTGACTGAAAACAGCGTAGCCTTTCCAGGCATAAGTATCGCCCTGCTCAAGTTTTCCACCAAAGTCATCTGAGTCAAAGTTAGTGCCAGCTAAAGGCCCTGCACTTGCATCAATCGGACCCGCAGCAGTTGGCTCTTGTTGGGTTAAGAAAGTGTCAATTCCACACCATATACCCCATCCCTGAAGAGTATCCGTAGAGTTACAATCATTTTTTTGCTCAACGGCATAAGCTGTTGAACTCATTGCGGCGAAGGTAAATCCATAAAGGAATGATTTTAGTGTTTGATTATTCATGGCGTATTTCTCCATTGATAATTTGAATTTGTTTCTCTGCTATAGATAAGTCTACCAACCATACAAATGTTTAAAATTGTACTTTAGTACAGTAAGAGTTGATTTCTTGTGAGATTGAAGGGTTTTGCTTAAGGGAAAGGGCTGGAAGTAGAGCGATTAATGAATTATTGGGGGCTAAACAGCTTGCAAAGACTTGTTGTTTAGCCCTAATTGGATATGTTGTATTTGAGTTTAAAATTTTCGAGTTAGCTCGGCACTTGCCTCAGATCGGTCATATTCATAAA
>CAZJPO010000077.1:0-9813 GCA_964547865.1 uncultured Thiosulfatimonas sp. | reverse complement strand
TCAACTTGAACCGCAAACAGCGCAATAAAATGTCCTCGGTCAAAGAGGGGCTGCATGTTGAACAGATGCTAGTTCAAGAGGGTGTTTACACCTACGAAACCCTAGAGGAAGCCGTCGCTGAACCTGTGGTTTATATGATTGGTAGTCAGGTCATCGGTGGCTTCTACCGTGTTCATACCGGCAAGACCGCGACAGACAATCTGAACTCACCTGGGATGCATTTTGAACCCCTCTCATTTGAAGAATCCTGCGTTCTGCCAGATGAAACTCAAACCCCGGACGCCAGTCCAAATCGATTCTATGCCTATGGCGTTATTGCTCGCCTAGCTTTGCTCGCTGCCGCACGAGAGATTGCAGAGGCAAAAGGCAATTTACCAGAATTAACCGATATCTAATTCATTAGACACTTACCTAACCCTAGGAGAATGAAATGCCCTTAAAAGTTGGTATTGTCATGGAACCCATCGACCAAATTAAACCTCACAAAGACTCCTCATTTGCCATGTTGCTTGAGGCACAACGTCGAGGACACGAACTGGCCTATATGCAACCGGAAGACCTCTACTTAAAAAATGGTAAACCCTATGCCACAACCAGTGAGCTAAAAGTTTGGGATAGAAATCGAGATCAACAGTTTTACGGTTTTGGCGCTTCACACAATACCGCTTTATCCGAACTAGACATTATCCTTATTCGACAGGATCCACCTTTTAACAGCGATTATTTATACAGTACCCACATGCTTGAATTAGCAGAGTCGGAAGGTGTTTTAGTGGTCAACAAACCTCAAACGCTCAGAGATGCTAATGAAAAGCTCTTTGCCAGTTGGTTTCCTGACTGTATTCCCCCCACTCTAGTGTCTGCAAATCAAGCTCAAATAAAAGAGTTTATTACCTCTCATCAGGACACCATCCTAAAGCCGTTAGATGCCATGGGAGGCGCTTCAATTTTTAGAGTCAAAGCTGGCGATCCAAATACCAATGTCATTATTGAAAACATGACCGATCATGGTAAGCACCACATTATGGCGCAAATATTTTTACCGGAAATCAAACAGGGTGATAAGCGGATTTTGTTAATCAATGGAGAACCGATTGACTACACTTTGGCAAGAATTCCAGCCGAGGGCGAAACTCGCGGTAATATTGCCGCTGGTGGCAGTGGGGTTGGCATGCCAATTACCGAGAGAGAACGTTGGCTGTGTGAACAAATCAAACCGACACTTAAAGCTAAGGGGCTCTATTTTGTCGGTTTGGATGTGATTGGCGACTACATTACTGAAATTAACGTAACCAGCCCGACCTGTATTCGAGAACTAGACGCACAATTTGATTTGAATATTGCCGGCGAATTATTTGATTGTTTAGAAAACCAAATCCATTCATAAACCGTAAATCTACCCCAATTAAAAATTGGCGGCAACTAAAAAAGGCGGTACCTATCTAATGATAGATAAACCGCCTTTAAAACCTCTATTCAGAACGTTTATTTTAAGCTTGGGGTATAACTGCCCATCTCACTGCCACTTGAATGGTTATACAAGTCCTGTTCCAGTTGTCCTAAAGCACTATCAAGCTCTTCCGTGACCGAGACAAATTCTTGAACCATTTCATCAATTAGTTCCATTCGGTCAATATTAAGATCTCCCTCATCACGGGTAGTCAGCACAATTTTAACGGAATTATGCTGACGATAATGTAAGTCTTCGACGATTTTCCAAATTGGTAACGATTGAATACTTGGGTCAGAGGAGACAAGTTGCTTTAAAGCCATCCCCACCGCACACTGTTTTGGATCCACGCCTTTTACTTCATCAAATGGGACATTGACACCATTTAAATAAGCTTGAGCATTTATTCGCCACAAGCGCATTTTTTGACGAATATCGGTCAAATTAACACCGTGAAGCTCCATGGCTCCAGTAAAATTCTTCTGCTTTATTTCTGTGCTTAACTGGAATTTCTGTACTTCATGGTCAAGTACTTCGGCCTGTTCTGTTAAGGCCACAGCAGTAGCTGAAGACTCCTCAACCAGCGCCGCATTGCTCTGCAAATTGTTATCTAGCTCTTGAACAGCGGTGGTAATCTGGTCAACATTTCTCTGCTGTTCATTAATAGAACCAACAACCTCTTTTAACGTTGAACTGATCTGTGCAACGCCACTATCAACTTCGGTAAATACTGCATGCGTTGCCTGAACCTTACTTGATCCTTCTTTAACTTTTTCTCCAGATTCCTGAATCAAGTTCTTAATATCCTTAGCCGCTTCTGCAGATTTTTGAGCCAGCGTTCTCACCTCACCAGCTACTACGGCAAAACCTCTTCCGTGCTCACCGGCTCTGGCTGCTTCTACCGCTGCGTTCAATGCCAGTAGATTAGTCTGGAAAGCAATGCCATCAATCAATCCAATAATGGCCTCAATCTTTTCCGATGTTTCGGTAATGCTGCTCATCGCTTTTATTGAACTATCCATAGCAACACGCGCTTCTTGGTTTAGATCCATTGCAGTATTTGCAAGCGTTGCTACTTCAGTAAGGGCAGTCGTATTCTCTTGCTGCATGCCATTTATGGTTTGCATACTTGCATTCACTTCTTGCAGCGTTGCCGCAGCGACCTGAGTGCGGTCAGACAGATCATTTGCAGCCTGCGAAGACTCTCTTGCAGAACCAACGGTTGCAACTGAAACTTCCTTCATCTGTAGAATAATACCGCTAAGGTTTTCCAAAGAAACGTTAGTAGCACCTTTCATCGCATCTAAAGCACCATTCAAGTTTTTATCCATTCGACTCTGCATATTGCCATTCGCCAAATCGACCATAATTAAAACCATATCCCCAATCGCAGAGTTTAAGCTCTTCAAAAGCTGGTTAATGTTGTTTGCTGAATAGAGATAGAACCCATCGAGGCCTTCGGTATCAACACGAATATCCGTATGCCCTTTAGCTGCCATTTTCAAAACATCATCAATGGTTTTCTCAACTTTTCTCTGTTGAGAAACGTCAGTCCATTCAATGACCGCACCAATACACTCATCTTTATCATTAATAACCGGCTGCTTGACTGTTTTAAGAATAATACCTGCAATACTGAATTCTTTTTCAGCATGCTCTTGTTGATCCATTGAGAACAGCTGTAAACCAGAGTTAGAATGGTTGAAGCAGTCAAGGTTTCTGCCAACCATGTCATTGGCTTGCATCATCGGGAACTCACCTTCCAATTTATCCATATTGCGAGCCAGCAACTCTTTCATGGAATTATTGACATAGATAATTTGGTTGAGTCGGTTGACCACCATCACCGAGGTGGACGCATTGTCCAAAGCCGTCGTTAGGCGCAAGCTAAAATGGAGTCTAGAGCGGCTCTCTTCATAGGTCGAGCCCATTTGAATTTGCATCTTTTTAAGGTCTCCTGCAAGCTTAGATACCCAGGTGTCGCCATAGGTATATACCTGCTTGGAAAAGTCTGCTTCAGACATGCTTTTCAGCATTTGTTCAAAAGAGGCAATTCTCTTTTTTGTCTGGTGATTTATATACAGTGCGTAAGTTAAAAAGATAGACAGAATCACCAACTGGACATACCAAGGCATACTGAACACACTAAGTGCATCAAGAATACCTGCAATACTCATCAAGCCAATCAGTACCACCAAAGTCATCAGCGGGTTGACGTGATCAAAAACACTGATGCGATCAAAGCTAGATTCTACGTAACCACTTTTAATTCTTTTTCTGCCAGCATGAATATCTTTATAAAGCTCTTCAGCAGCCGCTTTCTGCCTGTCTGAAATCTTTCTTCTTACCGAAAGGTAGCCAACGGTAGCGCCATTTTCATGAATTGGGCAGACATTTGCCTCAACCCAATAGTGATCACCATTCTTACAACGGTTTTTTACCAACTGAACCCAAGGCTTATCAAGTTCAATGGTATCCCATAAATCCTTAAACACCTCCGAAGGCACTTCAGGGTGGCGCATAATATTATGAGATTGACCAATTAACTCATCTTTAGTGTAACCACTAATTCTGACAAACGGATCATTGACAAAAGTAATCTTACCCGCCAAGTCTGTCTTTGAAACAATCGTTGTATTTGGGTCTACATCAACCTCTTTTCCCGTTACATTTCTTCCTGAAAGACTGTGTTCCATGCTTCATATCCTATGTTATGTTATTAGGTGAATCTATGTATTAGGTACATAATTCAACCACGGCAATTCTTGCCTGATCCTTTTCAGTATTCGAATACTAAGCATTTTTTAGACCAAAATAACCACAAACTTTATACAGTTAAGCTTTAAAGGGAGAGACAGAGCGCTAATTAAATTTATTTCATTCAGCGCTGAGCAACCGCTCTGATATAATTTAATTCATGAATAAACTCCCGTCTCTTGAACACAATTTTCTGGTCGCCATGCCGTCTTTGGAAAACAGCTGGTTTGAGAAAACCGTCATTTATATGGTTGAGGATAATGAACACGGTTCAATGGGGTTGGTTGTCAACCTCCCCAACAAAATCACGGTCAACGAACTCTTGGAGCACTTCTCTTTTGACACCCCAGAAAAGGCCGGTTTTTTAAAAGACCCCGTTCTAATTGGCGGGCCGGTTGACTTGGAAAGAGGGTTTATCCTTCATAAAGGGGATGGACAGTGGAAAACCAGCCTGCCTTTACCGGACCACCTCAATATGACGGTGTCTGAAGACCTGCTTAAAGAGATGAGTATTAACCTGCCCCCCAAACACTTTCTAGTCTGTCTTGGGTTTTCAGGCTGGGAACCGGGGCAATTAGCCCAAGAAATTCAGGAAAATAGTTGGTTGACCATTCCTTACAATGAAAGCCTTCTATTTGAGACCCCTATCGAAAACCGCTGGGAAGTCGCTCTAGGGACTTTAGGTATTTCCCCTGAATTTTTAAGTGCCGAGGCCGGTAATGCCTAAAGCCATTTCAAAACCGGAAGGACACATCATCGGTTTTGACTTTGGTTTAAAGCGTATCGGCGTCGCCATAGGGCAAACCATCACCCAAACTGCGGCACCTGAAGCTATTGTCGCCAGTAAAGATGGTAAGCCCGACTGGGAACACATCACACAACTATTTGAAAAATGGCAACCTGCGGCTATAGTAGTCGGGCTACCTATGCGTTTAGATGGGAGTGAACAGGCTCTCACGCAACCTGCAAGAAAATTTGGACAACGCCTCAGTGGTCGATACCATAGGCCTGTATTTTACATAGAAGAGCAATTAAGCTCGATTGAAGCAGAAAACAGAAACTTAAATCGGCAACATATCGATGACCATGCCGCTCAAATTCTGCTGGAGAACTGGCTACAACAGGACAATTAACCCAGGATTCTTATGACCGAAATAACCAATGAATTGAATATCGATGTCGACACTTTAATCGACAACCTGTGCCTTCAACTCAAACAGCAGCGCTCAATTCAACCAACATGTAAAATGATTGGCATCCGTACAGGCGGCGAGTGGATAGCACAGAAAATGCATGAAAAACTGGGGCTTAATGATGAACTCGGGGTGATTGATATCTCTTTCTATCGAGATGACTTTTCAAAAATCGGTCTCAATCCTGCGGTCAAACCGTCTTCTATTCCTTGGGAGGTAGACGACCAAGATATTATCCTAGTGGATGATGTCCTATACACCGGCAGAACCACCCGCGCCGCCCTAAATGAAATCTTCGATTACGGCCGTCCTGCGAGTGTTACCCTGGTGACCCTTCTAGATCGAAAAGGCTGCCGAGAGCTCCCCTTCCAACCCGATTATGTTGGTAAAACATTAGAGTGTAGTCAGACCATTAAATTGACGGGACCAGATCCTCTAAAAGTCACCATTATTGAAAAAGATGAGGCGATTGCATGAGCGGCAGACTTGTTAAAAGAAACATACAGCTTAACGAGCTTGGAAAACTAAGACACTTTTTGACGCTTGAAGGCTTGAAAAACCACCATCTGACCGAGATACTCGACACCGCTGACTCTTTTATCAACCCGAAAACTAATGAAATCAAGAAAGTGCCTTTACTGCGTGGTAAAAGCATTATGAACCTGTTTTTCGAACCGAGTACTCGCACTCGAACCACCTTTGAGATCGCCGAAAAAAGGCTCTCTGCTGATATTGAAAGCTTGGATATTCAAACCTCAGCAACCAAGAAAGGGGAATCGCTACTCGACACTCTTTGGAACCTACAAGCGATGCAAGCCGACATGTTTGTTATTCGCCATTCAGAGAGTGGTGCCGCGCACTTTTTTGCGAAACACGTCGCCCCTCATGTTCATGTTATGAATGCTGGTGATGGTCAGCACTCCCACCCAACACAAGCCATGCTGGACATGTACACGATTCGCAAACACAAAGGCGATATTTTTGACCTTAAGGTGGCGATTGTCGGCGACGTTTTACACTCGCGTGTTGTTCGCTCACAAATTCAAGCATTAAGCATTCTCGAAGCACGTGAAATTCGTGTCATTGGTCCAAAAACCTTAATGCCAACCTCACCTGAAGCGATGGGGGTTCATGTCTATCACAATATGGAAGAAGGCCTTGAAGGCGTAGATGTCGTGATTATGGTCCGGCTCCAAAATGAACGTATGCAAAGCGCCCTCATCCCAAGCGAAAAAGAATTTTTTAAACTCTACGGCCTGACAAAAGAACGCTTAGCATTGGCCAAACCTGACGCTATTGTGATGCACCCCGGCCCAATCAATCGAGGAGTTGAAATTGACTCCGCCGTGGCGGATGGCCCCCAATCAGTCATCCTTGAACAAGTCACTTACGGTATTGCCGTTCGAATGGCTGTGATGTCGATTTTAATGAGCAATGCCGCTCAGCTGGCTCAAATGAAAGCCACCGAAGCAGATAATAAGAGTGACCAAAATCCAGATGAGGAGACCGAACAATGAGAATTGCCATTAACAACGGTCGAGTCATTGATCCCGCGCAAAACCTAGATCAAGTCAGCAATGTCTACCTATCTCGAGGTCGAATACTTGCTGTTGGGCCAGAAGCGCCAGAAGGCTTTACCGCCGATCAAGAAATCGATGCCACAGATAAGTGGATACTTCCAGGTTTAGTCGATTTACAAGCGAGACTAGGAGAGCCTGGCTCACACTACGCCGGTAATATCGCCTCTGAAACCAAAGCCGCAGTAGCGGGTGGTATTACCAGCATTTGCTGTCCGCCCGACACCTCTCCGGTCAATGACTCCCAAGCGGTGACGGAGTTAATTCAACGCCTAGCTCGACAAGCGGCAACTGCTTTTGTGATGCCTATTGGAGCCATCACTCAAAATTTAAATGGCGAAAGACTGAGCAACTGTTTTTCACTTAAAGAGGCCGGCTGTATTGCCTTGAGCCAAGCCGATTTACCTATTCAGAATGCACTGACACTTAAAAACGCATTGGCCTATATTTCTACCTTAGACATTCCCGTTATGCTACGTTGCGAAGATCAACAGCTCAAAAACAATGGGATCGCTCACAGTGGCCCAATCAGTAGTCGACTCGGCCTGCCAGAAATTTCCCCTTCAGCGGAAACCTCAGCTTTGGCTCGAGACTTGGTTTTAGCTGAAGAAACAGGTGTCAAAGTCCACTTTTCACAACTCTCCTCTGCCCGCTCAGTAGAAATGATTGCCGATGCAAAAAAACGTGGATTACAGGTCACCTGTGATGTTGCAGTTCACCAGCTTCTCCTTTCAGAAATGGATACCATGACCTTTAATAGTGATTATCGCGTCAATCCTCCTTTGCGCAGTATGCAAGACAAACAAGCCCTGTTAAACGGTGTAAAGATGGGGATTATCGATGCCATTGTCAGTGACCACACTCCGCTGGATCGTGACGCAAAACTCCTTCCTTACGGAGAGAGTGTTCCAGGAATTAGTAGTTTTGAAACGCTACTGGCTTTGATTATCAAACTGGTTCAGGAAGGTTCTCTTGATCTGATGACTGCGATTCGCAGTGTCACGGCCAATCCAGCCAGTATTATTGGCTGTAACACCGGTTCTCTAGAGTCGGGGAACTCGGCAGATTTGTGTATCGTCGATCCAGAAGCAATCTGGACGCTCAAGACTGAGGAAATGGTCAGTGCCGGTAAAAACACGCCATTTAAAGGGTGGGAGTTCATGGGTCGTGTTGAACAAACCTTTTTTCAAGGTCGACCTGTTTATCGCAACAACCAGATCTAAAATCCTAAGTTTGGTTTGAGAAAGTGTCATGATCAAAATTGAATCTCAACTTCGTCAAACTGAGCAGCTAAACGGCTATCAGCTCGTTAGTTTTCAAGGATCAACAAATCAATTACCCCTGCAATTACTCGGTAAGACGTATGCACACCCAAGTCAGCCAACCACAGCGTTGAACTTGTTTCAACTGCCAGCCAAACAACATGGGGCTTTTCAATTTTTGGTCAATTCACCACTCAGTATTGAAAAGCTAGAAGAACTTCCGCAAGCGCTGGTTTTACAACAATCGGTTGAATCACCAATCCAACTCCCCGATGCCAATAAAAACTGTGTGATTGTGGCCGATCAAACCTACATGGCCAATGCCTTCGCCATGGCAAAACAGCGTCAACTCAACAGCAAAGCTTCAACGGTTATTTTTCTTGAAGGTGACCTCTTTCCCTTTATGATTAAGCCCGCTCGGTTTTGGGTACCAGAAATGCCTGACGAGGCCATTGGGGCGAGTGCTTTATTAGAAGACTGGGAGATGATGAATCGCATTGCTTCAACTGAGTTACTACCGGGATGCTTTCATGGTACTTTGCCTGAGCTTATTCAAGCTTGGGCTGAAAAAATCGCAACGGATGAGACATGGCAACTACTCTCCTTTACCACTCCTAATACTCAACAGAACAACCAACAAATCGCACAAAATTATGCCTGGCTGGAGATGCTTTAACCCCCTGAACCTTCCCAGCATAAATATTGAAACCGCTTCAATAAGCTTGCTATCCTAAGCATAGCTGACTAAACCCGATAGGTTCTCGAGAGAGACTCACTTTTGAACTTTCTAAATTGAAAAGATTATGCGCCTTCCATTAAAGCACCGTATTCGTTTACAAGCACGCTATAGAACAGCGATCGCTCTATATGGCGACAGTCACTCCGCTTTATTATGGAACAATAAAGCCGCACAACAGTGTCGTTTTGAACAAATAGAAAAAATATTGAAGAGGGAAACAAAATTCTCTGCTATCGAGATGAATAGCCTTCTGGATGTTGGTTGTGGCTTCGGGGATTTAAAGTCTTACCTAAAAGACCATGGATTAGAGCCTTTATATACTGGAATCGACCTCTCCCAGGAAATGGTGCTTTCTGCCCGCGTCAAACACCCTGAAATCCATGTCAAACAGGGAGAGTTATCAGAAATAAACTGGCAAGGTATCACTTTTGACTGGGTGGTCGCATCAGGTACGCTGAACGAATCAGTTGGTGATGAGGGTGAACACGCAAAATCGTTAATTCAAAAAATGTATGCAATAGCAAACAAAGGCATTATTTTTAACTGTCTAAACCAGCAATATGAACCCATTGCTAAACAAAAAAAATTACAGAGCTTTGACCCGAAAGAGATAAAACAGTTCTGCCGAGAGTTTTGTCATGAAGTTGAAATTATCCAGAATTATTTGGCTGAGGACTTTACTGTTTTCTGTAGAAAATAATAGCCAGCTCAAACATCAGTCGGATTGAAAGAGGTTAAATAGTTAGCCCCCATGAAAATCAAATGGTTGTGAAAAAGTAACCAAAAAATTCGGTCACTTCTTCACACCATATCAGCCTAATTTACGACTCTAAAC
>CAZJPO010000076.1:5415-9844 GCA_964547865.1 uncultured Thiosulfatimonas sp. | reverse complement strand
ATGTTTTCATGCCGGCAAGAACTACCAGCGATTAGTGATCCACACCGTTTGATAGGGCTTCAACTCAATCTCAGCAAAAATATCATGAATCATTTCACCGGAAATCAGCTCTTTCCATTCATCCATATCAATTAAGTTTAACTGCGCTAACGATAAAGTCTGTGAACGGTTTGTGACATTATTAATGACAAAAATACTCTGATCTCGCATTAGACTTTGACGCCAAAAACCAAATAGAGGATCGGGTAAGTGCAACGTAAATTGGGTCGCATTGGGATGGAACGCCGAGTGCTGCTTACGAATCCCAATTAGACGGTTCAACCCTGACAGTACTTTCGCATTTAGGGTTTCTGGGTTATCCAGCCTCTCCATTAAGGGTTCTAGTGCCCACTGATGACGGTTTATATCTCGGTTATGTTCGGTTTTTGCCAGGGCTTCATAATCATTTTCGGTGGCAAAAAACGATTGAATATAAAGCGCAGGTACCCCTTCAAGAGCGATGGCGATGGCATGGGCACAGATCATCCGCTCGACTTGATATTCATCTTCACCATCCGCCGTGCCTTTAAAAGCATCCACCAATGCCACATTAATTTCATAGGGCTGCTTTTCACCATTTACACCCGCTCGCCATGACACCTTAGCCCCAAAAGACTGCAGGGCATAAATCATATTTTGAATCTCTTCCGTGTCTAAAATACCTTCAGCCGGTCGCACCCCAATCCCATCATGACTGGCGATAAAATTCAGGTAAGTGGTTCCCATCTGCGCCGGAGGCATCGACATCAGCCAAGTTTTCAAATGCTTAGCAGAGCCGGTTAACATCGCATTCACCAATAGGGGCGGCAAAGAGAAGTTATAAACCATATGCGCTTCATTAGCATTTCCAAAATAGGTTAAGTTTTCCTTTTTAGGTACATTGGTTTCAGTAATGATAATCGCATTCGGTAAACGCGACTCTATTAGGGCTCGCATCAATTGAATCGCTTGATGCGTCTCTTCAAGATGCATACAACTGGTCCCAATTTTTTTCCATAAAAAGCCAATCGCATCCAAACGGAAAATACTCGCCCCCTGATCAATATAAAAAGAGATCAAGCGCATTACTTCAAGCAACACTTCTGGGTTAGCAAAATTCAGATCTATTTGGTCATGACTAAAAGTACACCAGACATATTTTTCCCCTTCTGGTGTATGCGTCACTCGCAACAATGGCGTCGTTCTTGGGCGCACAACCGCGGACAGGTCATCGTCTAACGAGGCTTGAACAAAAAAGTCCTCATAATCGGATTCACCGCGACAGAATGACTCAAACCAAGGGTGCTCACTTGAACAATGATTCACCACCAAATCCGCCATAATACGATAATCTTGGCTAATCTCATTGACCTCTTGCCAGCTGCCCAAATCCGGGTTAATCGCATCATAATCCTTAACCGCAAACCCTCCATCTGAGCTATATGGGTAGTACGGCAGAATATGTACCATCGACACCGATTCTTTAAGATATTGGTCGAGTACATTCTTTAAGGTTTTCAAAGGCGGTTCGCTGGGGGTTTTAATTGAATCACCGTAGGTAATCACCATCACATCTTTTTCGTCCCAATGCGAAGCATGAGAAACTGGAATTTGCAGACCTTCTGCGACAATGCCTGATTGGGTAATTAAGTTCGCCACCAACTGATCAATATCTTCATCGGGATACAGAGCAGCCACGAGTGGTTGAATGCGTTCAACCAAAGCATGATAAGCATCATGTTGCGCAACGGGGCTAGGTGCTTTCTGAATCAAACTCATACTGACTGACTCCCATACTCGGCCATATCCGCATCGACCGCTTTGGTAATTTCATCCAGAATATCTGGAAAGGCTGAAGACACTCTATTCCAAGCAGGTATAAATGGCGTTTCCATTGGGTGTTTCAAAAAGTGTTTACCCGCATCAATAATATTCTCCGAGAACATCTCCACCGCATTTTCCTCTTTATGCACATCTAGCTTCAGTCCATTCATAATCGCATCATTGCGATACGACTCAATCAGATCTAAAGCAATACGGTAATAGGTCGCTTTCAAGGTTCTAAACCCTTCATTTGAAAAGCTCACTCCCTCTGCGGCCAACTTGCGATAGAACGCCTTGGAGATATCTATCGACATCTTCGACAAGCCTTTCTTGGCATCGTCCGGAGACATCTCTTGGTGCTTATGATCGTAAACATCGGCAATGTCCACTTGGCAGATGCGGTTCGAGCTGATATTACGGCGCATCTCCGAAAGCACGCCAATCTCCAACCCCCAATCCGAAGGAATTCTTAGGTCAGAAATCACCCCTGTTCGAAATGCAAACTCACCCGCCAGCGGATAGCGATAAGAATCAATATGCTCTAGATAATCAGTTGCCGTTGCGTGACCGTGACCGACGGTCTTTTTTAACGCCCGAATTAACGGGGTTACCAATAAACGTGTCACTCGTCCATTCAGTGTTTGATTGGCAATGCGAGTATAAAACCCCTTAGCAAAAGCATAGTTAAATTGAGGGTTGGCTACTGGGTAAATCAATCTCGCTAAAAGCGAACGTTCATAGGTCACAATATCGCAATCGTGCAGGGCGACCGATTCCACCTTATCTGACCCCAAGACATAGCCGATCATATACCAGACATTTCGACCTTTACCTGGTGCTTCTGGCGCAATATCTTCTTCAACCAACTTTTTATGAATAGCCTGCATTCTTGGACCATCGTGCCAGATCACTTTGATATTTGGCAATTCAGAAAAATATTCTAAGGCGTGGCGGTATTCCGCCTCATTCGCTCGATCCAAGCCCACTACAATTTCAGACAGATAATCCACTGACTTCAACTCTTCGACAATCTTAGCCAATGCCGGTGTCTGCAGCTCAGAATAAAGACTAGGCAAAATCAACCCCATTGGACGGCACTTACTAAAACGCCTTAGATCTTCCTCGACCTCTTCAGTCGGTCTATCAACTAAATTATGTAATGTCGTAATAAAACCATTTTGATAAAAATCCATCTCTTCCTCGCTTATTCATCTCATCTAATCGCCAGCTTATAGCCAGCCTAATACGGCCTGATTCCATCCTTCTGGCCCAATTAACTTCGTAGTCGCTTGTTGTTTATGTTTAATCTTGGGTGGCTTATTCACTGGTGAGCGAATCACAACTGCAAAATCGCCCGCCTCCAGCATCGGAATATCATTTTCACCATCTCCCAAAGCAATGGTCTCCGCCGACTCCCCCCAGAGTTTTTCGTAATACTGTTTCAGAAAGGTCAAGGCCAAACCTTTATTGACCTTACCCATCACATGTACAAAACGACCGCCTCGTGTCACCAGCACTCCGTGCGGTTCAACAAACGCTTTAAACTTTGATAAGTTTTCTTCGGTGTCCTGCCACAGCAAAGGTTCAGAGAACTGGCGTTGTTTAGCCTTAACTGCATCAACCAGAGGCAAGCCCGTACAATCGGCAACCTCTTTAGCACGCATCTCTGAGAAACCAATAAACTTAAAACCAAACTTCACTTTCAACTGCAATGTCAGCTCAATAATTCGGTTCAGTGAACAAGAACTCATTGCCACATAATCAAATTCACCATTCAAGTTCTGTAAATTCTTGTTCTCGGGCAAAGCCTTTTCATTCACCGAGCCAATAGGAAAAAACACACCCGCACCGTTTTCAACAATAAAGGGGCACCGATTACCCAATTTTTCACGGATATCGATCACTTCAGCAGCCGTTTTACTGGTCGTTAAAACAAATGGAATTTGCTGTTCTTTTAGCTTATCTAGAGCGGGCAATGCCGCTTCAAAGCTGTAGTTGTCATGATCCAGTAATGAACCATCTAAATCGGTAAATAAGAGCTTTCTCATCTTTTTGCCTAACGCTAAAAACTGCAGTGAAAATTTGAACAATCCTCCTTATTGCAAACGCCATGCCAACACTTTTTTTAAAATACGCACATAAAACAAACCGTCCAAAAACACAAATATACCCTTTTATATCAACAAGATAACCACAATAAATGACCGCATAAAGCTCAGCCAAAAACAAGGCTAAAAACCCGACACAAGAAGGTCTAAAGCACCACAATAGAACAATCACAAAAATATAAATAAGCATAAATAACAACACATTAAGCTAACACAGGTTAAAAACCGCGCTGAAATCGCACCATTAAAGAACAAATAAAACCGTGAATTTTTATCCTAATCAGCTATTTTGGAGACATTTTTTAACTAAAAAAACCCTAATCCATTGAAATATAAAAACTTATTTAAACCCATGCCCTTAATTTGCTTAAACATTAAAAAACAAGGACTATTCGCATGGAAATAACTCAAAACTACTCTAACAATGGTTTTTTTGATGAATCCTTAACCTCATCGGGATCACCAAGAAATTCAGCAGA
>CAZJPO010000076.1:0-5315 GCA_964547865.1 uncultured Thiosulfatimonas sp. | reverse complement strand
GCAGAAACTCGCCGAAAAAACCATCGCCCAAATGGGCATCTCTTTCACGGTCTACAGCGACAAAGGTAATATCGATCGACTTTGGCCGTATGATCTATTGCCAAGAACAATTGAGTATTCCGAGTGGCAAAAAGTCTCCAAAGGCCTCAAACAGCGTTTAGATGCCTTAAATCTGTTTATTGAAGACATCTATAACGGCCAAAAAATTTTAAAGGCCGGCATTATTCCACCTGAAGTGGTTCTTTCCTCAAAGGATTACCGTGAAGAATGTCGGGGCATAAAGCTCAAGCACCACGCTTGGGCCTGTATCTGTGGCTCTGATTTAGTCCGCGATGATGATGGTGAGCTCTATGTCCTTGAAGACAACTTACGCGTGCCGTCTGGGGTCTCTTATATGTTAGAAAACCGCTCGGTCTCCAAAAGAGCCATGCCGGAAGCCTTTCAAGACATCAATATTCAACCCATGCATCAATATCCGCACGAGCTTTTAAAGATGTTGCGCTCCATCTCACCCAATGACACTCCAAACCCAGAAATCGTAGTATTGACCCCGGGAATATTTAACTCGGCCTACTATGAACATGCCTATTTAGCGCATGAAATGGGCGTTGAGCTAGTTGAAGGTCCCGACCTAGTTGTGGCTGAAGACGACTGTGTCTATATGAGAAATATCGACGGCCTTCAAAAAGTTGATGTCATTTATCGCCGAATCGATGATGCCTTTATCGATCCAGAAGTGTTTAGAGCCGATTCAGCGCTCGGCGTACCCGGCCTGATGCGAGCCTGGAAAAAAGGCAATGTCGGTATCGCCAATGCACCGGGTTGTGGCGTGGCCGATGACAAGGTGCTCTATGCCTATGTTCCCGATATTATTCAGTTCTATCTGAACGAAGAACCCTTAATCAAAAACGTACCGACTTACTTGTGCAGCAGGGATGAAGATCGAAAATACGTTCTAGAAAATCTCAGCGATTTGGTTGTTAAGCCCGCTAATGAGTCCGGTGGCTACGGCCTATTAATTGGGCCGAGAGCTTCACAGGAGGAACTCGACACCTTCTACCAACTCATTGAAGAAGACCCCCGAAACTACGTGGCCCAGCCCACATTAAAACTCTCTACCGTCCCCTCCATTTTTGATGAGGGTTTAGAAGCAAGGCATGTAGACCTTAGGCCCTTTATTTTGCACGGTGCAAAAAGTTATGTCACCGCGGGCGGCCTCACACGCGTCGCCTTAATCAAAGACTCTTTAGTGGTCAACTCTTCTCAAGGCGGGGGAAGTAAAGACACCTGGATCGTTAAACTGGAGGACAAATAATGCTTTCAAGAATTGCAGAAAGATTGTATTGGCTGTCTCGCTATATTGAACGCGTCGAAAACACCGCAAGGCTGGCGCAAACCCATTCGCAATTAATGCTAGATATGCCAAAAGCTGTGGGGCTGAGCTGGTATACCCTGATTGAAATCACGGGTAATGAAGATTTTTTTGATGAGTTCTACGACGCCAAAACCGAAAAAAACTGCTGTCTGGCACTCTTGGCAGATCGCAACAATTCAGCCTCTCTGATTTCATCGCTATGGTGGGCTCGTGAAAACGTGCGCACAACCCGTGATAGCCTACCGAGCGAAGCATGGATTTACGTCAATGAACTCTACCTATTGGTCAAAGAGAACATGGATAGTTTTGCCGTTCGCAAAAAAAGAAACGAACTCCTGGAAGAGATCATCCGTTCCTGCCAAGCCATTATCGGTATGCTCGAGGCCACCATGAGCTATAACGAAACATACCAATTTATCCAGCTCGGCAATGCCATTGAACGCGCAGACATGACCTCTCGAATTCTCGATGTCGGGGCTTATGTCATCGCCCGAGAATCCAAAGATGAAGATGGACAATACTTTGAAAATATTTTGTGGGCAAACATTCTTAAATCGCAAAGCGCGTTGTTTATGTATCGGCAGGCTATTCAAATCGAAATCAACGGCATCTCTGTGATTCGCTATCTTATTAACGACCCCAACCTGTTCCGATCAATCAATCACTGCGTTGGCAAGATGCATCACCACATCGGCAATATGCCACCATCAGATGAGCTAGAGACTTCGATGCAAAACTTGAAAAACCTCATTGACCAGAAGATTCCTTTTGAAATTGGGTCTCCTGTTCTACATGAATATCTCGATAAAATTCAAATCCAGCTTTCACAAATTCACCAAAACTTTTATGATGCTTGGTTCCACCCTAAGATCGAGCAACAAATGCAAATGCAGCAGTGAGATAGCCATTGAAACGTTTTTTTTGTAAATGTGGCCAAGAGATATTTCTAGATAATATGTACTGCACCAAGTGCGGTCGCGACCTGCTTTATGATCCTAGCTCTAAAACCATGTGGGCAGGTCTGATGACACCAGAGGGGTTTCAAGCTCACCCGAGCCAAGACTCTCTATTTCAACCTCTGATGTTCAAAACCTGTAATAACCGAAGCTCAGTTATAAACTGTAACTGGGCGGTTTCCAATGACAAAGATGAACAGTGTCTATCCTGTTCTTGCACACGCATAATTCCCGAACAGAGCACAGAAAAGAACCAAAATCGCTGGCGTAAACTCGAACGAGCCAAGCGCCAACTGTTCACCACCCTACTTAACCTCAATCTACCGATTGAAGCCTTTAATCAAAAGGAAGGTGGGCTAGCATTTGATTTTTTAGAAGATCAACGCAGCAACCCCAATGTCTGCTTAGAGCATGTTTTAAGCGGTCACAGCAATGGCACAATAACCCTAAATGCAATGGAAGCAGACGAAGGTTTTCTGCACACTATGAAGGAACAGATGGGTGAAAGCTACCGTACTTTACTCGGTCATTTTCGTCATGAGATTGGCCACTATTACTGGGATATCGTCATCGACAATGATGAAAAGCTAAACACATTCCGAGAGCTTTTTGGCGATGAGAGACAGGACTACACTGAAGCGCTAGAATCATACTATCAGCAAGGTCAGCCGAGTTTTCGCAGTAGCCAATACATTACCCCCTATGCCAGCAGCCACCCCCATGAAGACTGGGCGGAAACTTGGGCGCACTACCTCCACATAGTCGACACTTTAGAAACAGCCGTTAGCTATGGCATTAGCAGCTACGAACCCAAAACCAATGACTTTGATGATTGGTACTCCGAATGGGCACGAGTCGCCCAAACTATGAACGCCCTCAATCGCAGCATGGGACTCTCAGATGCCTACCCTTTTATCCTCACAGATGTCGTGAAAAGTAAGCTTCATTTCATCGACTCTTTAATCGATCAATTCACCTACAAAAAATAGCAATACCTCACTAAATGATTAAGGCTTTTAGTAGTGGCTTGTGATATCCTTTGCCTCAATAAAACCACGATTTTAGAAGTTCTTTTGAGGCTTAACTATGCACCTAAAAACAATACGACACTGGCGACTGACTCAGGCAGCGGCCATCCTATTAAGCGCCCTTTTTTTAAGCGGATGTTTTAACACTCAACCTTCAGATAACGACATCAAATCACTGGCAACAGAACGCTTTGAAAGAGAGTTTTCAGGCCTGTTTACCATTAGCGATGTACAGAAAATCAATGGCTACAAAAAGTCAGAATATGAATACGTTGCCGAGCTCACCATGACCGCTACCGCGCAAAAATCATTGAATCAATACGCGGAAGAAATGCTCAATGACAACACCGTGTCTAGCCTCGACAAGTTCTCAAGAGGAATGAATATCACACTACTCAAATTGACCATGCCGACCTTTGAAACAGGCGATGTGATTGAATTTGACCGAGACTACCTCTATTTAAAAACGGAAAATGGCTGGAGAATCGAAAAAGAACTGCTCACCGAAAACAGCCACGAATAATTAACTGAAGGATCTAAACCATGCCACTACTAGACAGCTTTACTGTTGACCACACCATTATGAATGCCCCTGCTGTACGTGTCGCCAAAACTATGACGACACCTTCTGGCGATACCATTACCGTTTTCGACCTTCGTTTCAACAAACCCAATCATGACATGATGGGCGCTGAAGGAATCCACACTCTAGAACACCTATTTGCCGGCTTTATGCGCGACCACCTAAATGGCGACGATGTAGAGATTATCGATATCTCGCCTATGGGCTGTCGCACCGGTTTCTACATGAGTCTACTGGGCACGCCTGCTGAAGATAGAGTTGCTGAAGCTTGGATGGCTGCAATGAAAGATGTATTGGCTGTAGAAAATATGGAAGACATTCCTGAGCTAAATGAATACCAGTGTGGAACTTGTGCCATGCACTCTCTAGACGACGCTCAGACCATAGCTCAAAAAATCCTAGATGCGGGAATCGGTGTCAATAAGAATGAAGACCTTAAAATGAGTGCTGAAGTCCTGCGCTCACTGGGTAATGAGGTTTAAGCGCAGATGAAAATCGCCATTATTGGAGCCATGGAAGAAGAGGTCAAACTGCTTCGTTCCAAGCTCGATAACGCCTCCACGGAAAACCATGCCGGCTACGAATACTATAGTGGTCAGATTGAAGGCAAAGAGATTGTCCTGCTTCGTTCTGGGATTGGTAAAGTCAATGCCGCGATCAGCACGGCTGTTCTACTTAAGCACTACAACCCTGACTATGTCATTAATACTGGTTCTGCCGGTGGTTTTCATACCGATCTAAACGTCGGTGACATCGTTATTAGTAGCTCGGTTTGCCACCACGATGTCGATGTCACCCCGTTTGGCTATGATCTCGGACAAGTGCCCGGTATGCCAACCTGCTTCTTGCCAGAAGACAACCTAGTCAAAGCCGCACAAGCCAGTATTGAAGAACTCGGCGAAGTGGTTCACATGCATGGGTTGATTGCCACTGGTGATCGCTTTATGCACCAACCAGAAGACGTCACCAACACGCGCAACAACTTCCCTGAGATGATTGCCTGTGAAATGGAAGCGGCTGCGGTTGCGCAAGCTTGCCATACCTTTGAAAAGCCGTTTGTGATTATCCGCTCACTGTCAGATATTGCCGGTAAAGAAAACGCCAAAACCTTTGAACAGTATCTAGAACAAGCGGCCACTCACTCCGCCAAAGTTATTCTAGGCATGCTAAACAGACTTTAATCCAACCAATTATTTTCATCAGTGCCCCCGTGCTGATGAACAATTCACATCTAAACCGCCACACAACCCTAGCATGGTTTGATTGTTTTCGGTATTATCCATAAGTAATAACACGACTAAAGACAGGATTTACCCTCTAATACCCAATATCCTGTCAAATTGACAGGTTTACCCCAATAGGCTGGCAAAAAT
>CAZJPO010000075.1:0-10039 GCA_964547865.1 uncultured Thiosulfatimonas sp. | reverse complement strand
TTGTTGACATAATCAAAAAGATGATGATAAGGTTTGAATATTGATTATAGGTGATTCGTAATGACTCAGACGCTGGTTTGGCTGGAATGCGTTCGAGTGTAATTGGGCGTATGAGGTGTTCTGAATGAGGAACGTGTATTGAACTTCCAAGGGTTGCAAGCAAAATATCGGCGTCTATTCACCGAGAACGCTGCCTGGAGGTTGTTAAGGGCCGACAATGCACCTTATGTCTTGGCGTTCATTGCTGATCTTTTTTCTGAAGAAAGTGAAATTCCTTACGGCCGAGCCCGAATAATGCTGGATGCTGAGATAGAGCGCAGCCGAGAGTTAGGGTTTTGGTCAACGGAAGTCTCAGCAGCGACCTACCTGAATCAGTGGATCAGGAATGGTTGGTTGCGTGAAATGGATGATTCATTAACGAAGACAGACGCCAGTGAAATAGCCCTTAGATTTTGTAAAGGTTTGGATGAGAGAAATTCAGGCACAACCGCTTCGCATTTACGCATTGTTCAAGAGGCAGTGCGTGATCTGGCTGTTGCGATCAGCCCGAATGTTGATGAAAGGGTGACTTTGCTTGAAAGTAAAAAGGCTGAAATTCAGCGAGAAATAGACGCACTTCAAGCGGGTGTGATTCCTGAACTCAACGAGGTTGAACAGCGGGAGCGGATACGAGAAATCTATCAACTTGCCTCTGTTCTCACCGGTGACTTCCGTCGAGTAGAAGATGAAATTAGGGTGTTAGACAAATACCTTAGGGTGCAAATCATTGAGGGTGGTGCCTCCCGTGGCGATGTACTCTTATCGGTGATGGAGAAAGAGGCGTTACTTTCGACCACTGAAGCCGGAAACGCTTTTGAAGGTTTTTTTCAGTTGCTGTGTGATCAAAACAGGTCGATGGAGTTTCGTGAGCAGTTACGCAGTATCTTGAACAGACCTGTAGCAAAACAATTGTCTGGGAGTCAGCATCAGTTTCTGGGGCAGCTGATGCGAGAGTTGAGCCGTGAAAGTGACCGAGTTTTTCGCGTTAGGCGTCGTACTGAGGAAGGACTCCGGTCTTATATCGAAAGTGGGGCGGCAGCTGAGAATCAAGCAGTCGATCGTCTGCTGTCGCAGCTGGAAAGGCAAGCTGTGGTTTTGCGAGATGAGGGGCTGGATTTAAAAACTGAAACCGCCCTTAGCCTACCCGTTGGGCCGATAGAGGTTAAGTCACCTGAATCTATGCGCTTGAGAAGCCCTGATGACAAGCTTGATACATCTGGAGTGGAAGAAAAAGCAAACAGCCGAGAGCCAAGTTCTCATGTTCTTGACTGTTTGGATGCTGTTCAGGTGAGGGAAATTGCCCATAAAACGTTAATTACCCTCAGGGAATATGGCCCACTGTCTATAGCAGGGGTGGCTGATCGAAATCCATTACAGTCTGGTCTTGAAGAGTTGGTTGCCTATTTGCGAGTAGCAAAGGCTGTTGGTGCAACTGCGTTAGAGCAAAAAGAAGATGTGGCGCTAATTGATAAGCAAGGTGGCTTGCTGAAAGCGACAATTCCAACCTATCTGTTAACTGCCGAGCTATTTCCGGAAGACATTGATGAGCTAGCCCTCTAAAGGGACTGAATATAAGGAAAAACTATGACTAATAACTCGCCGACTAACAGCTTCTTTTCCATGGTTACGGGTAAAGAACTTACTGGTAAGGAAGAAGATATTAGAGTCGCTGACGATGACAGATCTTCCGACAGTGATGAGGTCAGCGGTTATGAGAACAAAGGTTATGAGAGCGGCAGCCCGGTGGCAGAAGGTTCAAGTGGGGACGAGCTAGCGCATCATGAAGCAGGTGAGTCAGCTATGTCTCACGATGCTAGACGTGTTTTGGTGCATTTAATGAGACAAGGTTCGGTGATAGCAACACAAAAATCAAAATTATTTGAATTGCTGTGCCGCCATGAAATGGCAATACGAAAACATTTGTCTGAAGTCTATTTGCAGTTGGTACTCGATCAAAAAACGGGTGTGGCATTCATTGCCAGTTCTAACTCCGCTTATAAAAATGATAGAGATAATGGCAACGATGATGCTGACGCTGGTTCTGATGTTGAGGGTCACGAAGAGCTAGAAGAATCAATAACATTAATCTCAAAACGAACACTATCGCTTTATGACACATTGATACTGCTCGTTCTCAGAAAACATTATCAAGACAGGGAGTCTGCCGGAGAACAAAAAATAACGATAGATGTTGAGCGACTTGAGTCCTACCTGACTCCGTTCCTTCCAATTACCGATCATGCATCGAAAGACCGCAAAAAGCTGTTGGCAAGGGTGAAAGAGATGGTGAAGAGGAAAGTGTTGTCGACGATTCGTGGCACTGAAGATCGGTACGAGATCACTCCCATTATTCGTTATGTCGTGAGCGCGAGCTTTTTAGAATCCATGCTGGCTGAATATACCGCACTTGCCTCAGATCAAAGCAGCTTGAATGATGAAGGCAAACGCAATCTAGAAAACGGTGGCCCTCATGCATAATGAACAGGTGACTAATGAGCAAATGAATACTGTACAGGCAGTATTTGGCTCTGACTTATTCCCCCAAGGACAAATCCGATTGTCAGAACTCTCAGTTTACAACTGGGGATCCTTTCATGGACTTCATACGGCATCGATTGATCCTGATGGTACATTGGTGACGGGCGATAACGGCGCTGGTAAATCAACATTTATTGATGGCCTGATGGCGCTTCTTTTACCTGCTGGTAAAGCCACATTTAATGTTGCTGCAGCTCAGGGTGATCGCTCAGATAGGTCTCTTTTATCTTATATGCGAGGTAGTTTTGGATCAGCGCATGATGGTACTTCGACTCGAGTCAAAAGCAAACGTGAAAAAGGTGTTGTTACCGGGCTACGAGCGCTTTATCAATGTGAAGATGGCTCATCTGTTACACTTTTGGCCCTCTTTTGGACGAACAGTACAACGAATTCGTTGAGTGATGTGAAGCGAGTGTATGTCGTTGCTAAGCGGGATCTGCAATTAAAGGAAATGCTCGATGCTTTTGGAGAAGGGAATGCCAGGCAGCTGAAACAATGGTTGCGTGATGATCCGGCTATCACAGATTGCGATAGTAATTTCTCTGATTATCAGGAGCTTTATCGCAAACACCTCTACATGGATAATAAAAATGCACCTGCTTTGTTGTCTCGTGCACTTGGGCTCAAGAAAATCGATGATCTTACAAAGCTCATCCGTGAATTAGTGTTGGAGCCCAGCGGTGTAAAGGAGGATGCGAGAAAGGTTGTTGAGGAGTTCTCGGACCTTGTCGCGATTCATGAGCAGCTGATTGACGCCAAAGAGCAATATAATCATTTAAGTCGATTGCCAGAGCTTGCTGAGTCTATTTTCAAAGCGACGCAGGCTTTGAATTCATTGCAGCTAGAAAAAAATTATTTAGGTGTTTATTTTGGCGAAGCACTTTCGATTCTTTGGTCGAATAAGCTGGCAGAGATTGAAAATCAATTAGAGACGATATCAAGAGCAATTAAGAGTGTAGAAATCGAAGAAAAGGATGCACAAGGTTCAGTTGAAAAAAGGCACGAAGAGTATCTTAATCTCGGTGGCGATAAGATTGAGTCTTTAAAGAAAGATATCAAGCACGCTCAAGATAAGCTTAATGATGTGATCCAGGTATCCTCGAATTACCAAAGAGACTGTCGCAACCTGAACTTAAGTGCGGAGCTAGATGAAGAGCTATTTCTAGAGAACAAGAATACAGCTGCCGAAAAGTTAGCAAAAAATGAAGATGATACTAAGCAGAGCCAAGATTATTTTGGTGAGATTGCTGCACAGTTAAGTGAAAAGCAGAAGAATTTAAATGATATGAAAGACGAGATTCGAGAGATTGAAGCTCGTCCAGATTCAAATATAGATATTCGTTATCAGCAACTTCGTGATGAAATGATCGACTCGCTTGATTTATCAAGTGAAGAGCTCGTTTTTATCGGCGAGCTACTAGATGTCAAAGACGACGAAAAATCATGGCAAGGTTCTATTGAGCGTGCGTTAGGAGGGCTTAAAACGACCTTGCTAGTCCCCCAGAAAAGCTACTCGATGGTCACGCGCTGGCTCAATGTTAGGCATACCGGCCTGCATGTTCGGGCACAGGTTGTTTATCAAACTCGACCAGAACACTCTTCAGGTTCGGGAAGGCCTGCTTCAAGCTTCACCGAGTTCAATGAACGCGGGTACCTGCGTAAACTGGTCTGGAAAGATCATCCCTATCGTGATTGGTTGAAAGGTCATCTGAACAAGTTTGACCTGCAGTGTGTGTCTGGCATCGATGAGCTTGATGCTACGCCGTTTTCAATGACAAAAGAAGGCCTCGTGCATATGGAGCGAGGCCGTTTCGAAAAGAAAGACCAACGGCGTATAGATGATCGCAGAAGTTGGAGTCTGGGGTTTTCGAACAAGTCGCGCTTGGTGATTTTAAACTCAGATAAAAAAGATGCTGAGCTTCGCCTAGCTGAACTGAGTGCAACTTTAAATGAGGCAAGAGGAACACTCAATAAGGTAGCTGAGCGTGCAAAGTTATGGGAAAGAATTAGTTCTTATGCTTGGGAGCAGATCAACGCACCGTATTGGCAACAGCGTTTGGACAATGTGAACGGCGACTTGAAGAAGCTTGAACAATCCGGGGGAAATCTTGAGCTCGCCAAAAATCGTTGGAATGCTGCTAAAGAGCACCTTCAGGAGATTCAAGAAAATAAGGGGCAGTTACTGACGGAAAAAGGCTCGCTTAGCAACGATAAGAAGCACGCTCAGGAGCAAGTAGATAAATATCAGCACCTAGCGTCAACCGGTATGACGGACGATGTGAGAACGTTGTTATCAGAAAGGGTTGGAGAAGTCACATTAGAAAGTGCTGATCAGCAATCTATTTTAGAAAAAGCACTCGATGGTGAGTTAGAAAAAGTACGTTCGGCTAAGAGTACTGCTGAGAATACTGCGAATGGGATTATGGGTTCGTTCAGAGGAAAAGATAAGTGGCAGCCCCTTACAGTCGATTGGCCCACAGGGTTAGAAGGTCTTCAAGATTATTTGGATCATTATTTCTATGTTGAAACAGAAGGCTTACCGGAATTAATTGATCAGTTCAAAGAGCGATTAAATAAGCATGCGACTCAATCGTTGGCGCGAATTAAGACTAAGCTTGAATCTGAAAGAGAAGATATCCTAGAACGAATCGATACAATCAATCGAGTATTAAGGCGTACTGAATTTAAGCAAGGTAGCCATTTAAAGCTTGGGTCTAAGCGTGAAAAGTATCCGCATGTACAGGAGTTTGAGCGAAAAGTTAGGAGTGCACTGAGTCAGGCGACGAGTGATGACCACGAAACCAGGTTTAACCTTTTAGCCGATGTTGTCGAGATACTTGAAAAAGCAAGTGCTTCCGGTACGTCGAGTAATATGGAAAGTTTAAGGCTGTTAGACCCAAGGTATCAAATGTCATTCTTTGCTGAAGAGGTTGATTCTCAGACACTTGATGTGCGTGACGTGCTTGAGTCCAGTAGTGGTAAGTCTGGAGGTGAGAAAGAATCTTTCGCTGGGACTATCGTTGCCGCGAGTCTTGCTTACGTATTGACTCCAGATGGATATGATAAGCCTATTTATTGCACAGTTTTTTTGGATGAGGCATTTTCAAATACCGCTGAGGCAGTGAGTCGAAGGGTGCTCCGCGTCTTCAAAGAACTTCATATACATGTCAATCTGATTACGCCCTACAAAAATCTAAACCTAGCGCGAGAATCAGCGAGATCATTGCTTATTGCAGAGCGAGATCCAGAACTTCATGAAAGCCACTTATGCGAGGTTACATGGGAGGAAATTGATCGGCGGATGGCGGCGCAAAAGCAGTTAGCGCATGAAAAGGAAATAGTAGCTGAAATAGAATTGACAGACTTAACTGATACTGAAGTAGAGCTCAGATGAAATCTAATGAAAACAACAAACGTGATTCATTAAAGCTTGGTTCATCAAAAAATAGCTGGGGTCTACTGCCTCCAGATGCTCTTGAGTTGCTAAAAGTTAGGTATTGGCATAATCGAAGTAAGCTCAAAAGTCTGCTCAATGGGGGGGTAAAGTTTCCACTGGAAGTTCCTTTGAAGCCGCCAAAGGGAAATGCCGCTCTACAAAACATGAGTCATTTTCAAAAGTTTGTAACTTCCTGGAAGGCTTTTTCGAAAGACGGTTGTGTGTATGAAGGTAAAGGGTGCGTGGTGAGATGGGAAAGTCGAACATTTAGGTCACTTTCCGAGCAAGAAATTCCCACGCACCTCAGCATTACAGATATTGCTTCTCTTGCTGGTTTGCTTGGAAGCAACGAAGAGCGTCAACTAAGCGAGTGGCAGTCAAAGATTCAGTACGTCTTCGACTCGCTTTCTTCGGGCCTTAATCAAAACATTGATGGCTCTAATAAAACGATTCGTGATCAGGAGCTATTTCTAGCGTTAATTGCACATTTGGAAGCGTTGGATAATTTTAGTCACTCTGATCTAGAGCTGTTGTGTAAGTTAATCCCTCAGCTACAGCAAGGTATCGGCGAAGGATGCTATCTAAGGGCGCTACCTGTTACGTTTGTTGATACAAAATTTATTGAGAAGAATCTACGAGTTATTGAGTCGATTGCTGCTGCACATATCGATAGCGCGGCCAAAGACATTGGCTTGATGACTTGGCTTGATTGCAGAGAAAAGCCGAAGGACTGGTTGCTAGTTAAGCCGCTATGTGAAGCATCAAAGAAGTCTCTGGGTGGTATCCCATTGCTTCGCCTATCTTCTGATACCTTACTAGAGTTCGAACTACCGGCTAGCAATGTCCTGGTGATAGAAAACGAACAATCCTGCCTGGCGCTAAGCAATGTTCCTAATACGATAGCCGTTTCGGGCGGAGGGAAAAATGTTGCTTGGATGAAGGCTGAATGGCTAGCAGAAAAAAATGTTGGTTATTGGGGCGACATTGATTCTGAGGGCTTTAGCATACTTAGTGATGCTAGAAGTAAGCTAAGTAGTATTACTCCTCTGATGATGGATGAACTGACAGTTGAGACTTTCGCGGCACGTATGGTTCCAGAGCCCGACTCCGTATCTAAAGACCCCATTGCCTTGACCGATAAAGAGCTAGCTTTGTTTAAAAATTTACGCACAGATCGCTATGCCGATAGGAGGTTGGAGCAGGAACGACTCCCAATGGAGTATGTCGCACAGAATATTGAAGAGTGGTTAGTGTAGTTACCTTCCGCTCACCCAATTTCCCCAACAAGCCTTTTGATTAGTCCGATAATAAGGCACTGATTTTAAAGGGTTCTCTATTCTCTGGTCATGGACTTGGGGTCTGAGAGGTGGGGAGAGGCACAGAGAGTATTCGGCAATTCAGAGAATGTATGCCTTGAAAAGTCCGAGATTATAAATAGTGCGAAGTCCGTAAACCCTTGCCACATAAAGCCTGTAGCGCGGCTTACAGGCAATAAAAAACCCCAACTGATAACAGTTGGGGTTTCGTATTTGGTGGGAATTATCAATATGAAAAGCCGTTCGAAAGTCGCTCAGTCTCTGCTAGATATTAAGGGTTATTGAGCTATTTTAAGTGTCGCTGCGGGTCTTGACGGCCATGTAATACGCGGATAATTTCTACTGTATCAGGCGTGACTCTGTAAAACAGGGTATGGCTTTCAATAGGTAGGCTTCTAGCGCCTGATAGGAGTTCAGAGCGATCAACGCCTATCAGGGGTTGTTCGGTAAGTATCCAGAACTGTTCTTTTATATTCTCAAGGTAGCTTTCGGACTGGGTTTGCCCCCATTGCCGCAGCCCATACTGGTAGATATCTTTTAGATCGGTTTTGGCAACAGGGGCTATAACGAGCTGGTGTGCTGGCATGCGGCTTAAGCCTTAATGTCGTCGAACAGTGAATCTAAGGCGGATTTTGATTTAACGGCAATGCCTTCACCGCGATCTAGCTGGTCAGTGCCAACTTTCAGTTGTTCGCGTAAACGAGCCAATTTCACTTCGTGGATCCAGTCTTCGTGTGTGTCCATGAAGCGCAGTGCTTCGCGGATCACTTCGCTGGCATTGTTGTATAAGCCGCTTTCAACTTTGGCTTTAACGCGAGACTCTAGTTCGGTAGTCAGGGACACGTGCATGATGACCTCCAAGGGTAGACATTTATACAGATCATGCTAGGCTCAAATACAAAGATTGTCAATGTTTGTATTGTGGAGTGGTGGGCGGGATGAATATCGATGAGCAGCAGACGCTAAAGCGATGTGCTATCTACTCGCGTTCGTCGGTAGAAAAAGGCTCTTATAGTAAAGGCCGGAGAGATCAGTTTGATTCAGTCAGCGCCCAATTTATGGCTTGCGCAGAATTTATCGGTTCCCAAGTCGGCAAGGGTTGGCGGCTGGTGGATAAGATTTATGAGGATAGAGGCTATTCCGGCAGCCATTTGCGGCGTGCGGGTTTTTGCGCTCTCCTGAACGACATCAAGCTTGGGCTGGTTGATGCGGTTGTTGTGCATCGGTTAGATCGCTTGACGCGCAATCTCTCAGACTTCCAGCAAATCATGGCTGAGCTAAATGCTCATAATGTGCCACTGGTTTCTGTTACTCAACAAATTGATATGTCTCACCATATGGGGCGCTTAGCGACGAATATCATTACCTCTTTTGCCGAGTTTGAGCGGGAAATGGTTGGCCAGCGCGTAAAAGAAAAGCGGGCTGCCATGTTGGAGTCTGGTCGCTGGCAAGGTGCGTCGTGCCCACTTGGTTATGTGGTTAAAAATGATCGTTTGGTGGTTGATCAAGCGGAATCGAAAATCGTGCAGGAGATTTTCACTCGATACACCAACAAAGAGTCTGTCACTGCAATTCTTAATGATTTGAATGCGCGGGGTGTGAAGACCAAGCGCTGGCGTGCTCGAACCGGAAAGCTTAAAGGCGGTAAGGCTTTCAATCGCAATGCGATTTATACGATGTTGAAGAATCGTATCTATTTAGGCGAAGTTTTTTATGCTGAATCGTGGAGAGAAGGTGCGCATGCGTCGATTGTTGATCATGACCTATGGAACAAAGTTGCTGTACTGTTAGATACCCGCAGTCGGCGGGGCGAAAGCCGACCATCATCCGATGAGGGTTCAATTTTTATGTTGAGAGGACGTGTGTTCTGTTCAGATGGCCGAGCTATGTCACCATGGTTATCGTCGGCTTATAAAGGTAGAAAGTACGCCTACTATATTCCACAGCGCGAAATTGCCGAGGGTGCTGGTGCCTCTGGTTTGCCACGTTTGCAGGCAGCTAATTTGAATGATCAGGTTTGGTCGAGCCTGAGGCGACTGTTATCAACGCCGGAACAACTTCTCGCACACTTGCCAAAGCCGTTAACTGAAAGTCCCGATTTTGATCTTTCCTTGGTTGTAAAACGATTAATGAATCTTGAGGGGCTTTCGGAAGAGTTGTTTCCTGTTCACCAAAAGAATCTGGTTAAACAGTTAATTGAGCAAGTCAC
Source organism: uncultured Thiosulfatimonas sp. (assembly GCA_964547865.1). Classification (GTDB taxonomy): domain Bacteria; phylum Pseudomonadota; class Gammaproteobacteria; order Thiomicrospirales; family Thiomicrospiraceae; genus Thiomicrorhabdus. The sequence goes on along the minus strand of CAZJPO010000075.1, from coordinate 501 downwards.
GGTGCACCCTGATCGACTAGACATTGACTTCAGCTTGGATGGTTTGATGGATCTGATTCTTGAATTGCTGGCAGACCGGCCAGAATTAGTGAGGATGTATCGGCAGCTGTATTCGTCGGCGAGAAGTCATGGACTTTGATTTTCATATTATTTTTCACTCGCTGTATCGGTAGGTTGTACCCACGCCAACCAATGCTGCAAACAAACCTTTCTCTGAGTCCGTAGATAAGCTATTGATTTTAAAGGGCTGCATTTTCTCTGGTCATGGACTTTGGCACTGAGCAAGTGAGAGAGCGACAGAGAGTATTCGGCAATTCAGAGAATATTCGCCTTGAAAAGTCCGTGATTAGAAGCAGCGCGAAGTCCGTAAACCCTTGCCACATAAGGCCTGTAGTGCGGCTAGTAGGCAATAAAAAAGGCCAACCGAGAACGGTTGACCTTTGTTATTTGGTGGAGCTGGGGGGAGTCGAACCCCCGTCCGCGAAGCCGCCATCTAAAAGT
>CAZJPO010000074.1:1792-10081 GCA_964547865.1 uncultured Thiosulfatimonas sp. | reverse complement strand
TGAATCAATGGGTTAAAAAAGAACTGAACTAGTTATCTGGGTCAGCCCCAAAGATTAATTTCGCTTAAGCAACCACAAAACAAAGGTAAGAAAATCAATGGCCGTCACTTTGACTGAATCGGCGTCAGACCGAGTAAAAGAAATGATTGATAAAAGAGGTTCAGGGCTCGGGTTGAGAGTCTCGACTAAGATCAGTGGTTGTGCAGGATTTTCTTATGTCGTTGATTATGCAGACGATATTGATGATGAAGATGCTGTTTTTGAAAGTCATGGGGTAAAGGTCGTCGTTGACCCCGGCAGTCTTGAAAAAATTGATGGAATGGAAATCGACTACGTTAGAGAGAGTTTGTTGAATGAAGGCTTTGATTTCAAGAATCCAAATGTCAAAGACAGCTGTGGGTGCGGAGAGTCTTTTACCGTTTAATTTTGCGCCCCTTTTTGCATATTACTTCCTCCATTAAACCCCGTAAAATCGGGGTTTCTTTTTAAATACCAGGCCGAATTTCAAATATTGCAGTATCTCGTTGCGATTAAACGGTTTTTATTTTAACGCCCCTCATGCAAAGCCCCTCAATAATTGATAGAATAAGCCGATTAAATTTAATTGGATATTTTGTTATGGAAAAGACGTTTTCTATTATCAAGCCGGACGCGGTGAAAAGAAACTTAATTGGCCAAATTACCCAACGTTTTGAAGCAGCGGGTCTTTCTGTTGCCGCTTCTAAAATGATTTGCCTGACTCGCGAGCAAGCGGAAGGGTTTTATGCTGAACATGAAGGCCGCCCATTTTATGAGCCTCTTGTTGAGTATATGCTGTCTGGGCCGATTATCGTGCAGGTGCTAGAAGGTGAAAGCGCGATCACTAAAAACCGTGAAATCATGGGTGTGACGGATCCTGAAAAGGCCGCGCAAGGCACTATCCGAGCAGATTTTGCATTATCGGTTCGAGAGAACTCAGTACACGGTTCTGATTCGGTTGAGAGTGCTCAGAGAGAGATTGCGTTCTTCTTTGCAGAAAATGAAATTTGTGAGAGAAGTGCCTAAACGTCATGAATGCGACGGTTCAAAATAATACGGTTTCTGATACAAAGGCCGCGATGCCGATTTCCACTGAGCAAAAAGTAGACTTGCTTGGAATGGATCGCTCTGCCATGGAGGAGTTCTTCAGGTCAATTGGCGAGAAACCGTTTAGAGCGGGTCAGGTGATGAAGTGGATTCATCAGTTTGGCGTCAGCGAGTTTGAAGAAATGACGAACCTCAGTAAGGCTTTACGAGAAAAACTCATGAAGGTTGCTTTGGTTCGAACGCCCAAAATTGTCGCTGAGCAGGTCTCACAAGATGGCACGATAAAATGGCTACTCGAAGTCGATAATCATAACTCGGTCGAGACAGTCTATATTCCTGAAAAAAATCGAGGTACCTTGTGTATTTCGTCGCAGGTAGGCTGTGCACTGGAGTGTACTTTCTGTTCGACGGGCCAACAGGGGTTTAATCGCAACCTAGAAAACTGGGAAATTATTGCTCAGATGTGGGTGGCGAATAAAGCCTTGGGTTGTCTGCCTAAGGAAGAGCGTCGTATTACCAATATCGTTTTTATGGGCATGGGAGAGCCGTTGTTGAACGTGACTCATACTTTCCCTTCTGCTCGTGTTTTGATGGATGACTTCGCCTATGGGCTATCTAAAAGAAAAGTGACTATCAGTACAGCGGGTGTCGTGCCTGCAATTGACATGATCAAATCTGAGCTGGATGTCAGCTTAGCGATTTCACTGCACGCGCCCAATAATAAACTGCGCGATATCTTGGTACCAATTAACAAAAAATACCCTCTGGAAGAATTGATGCCGAGTTTGTATCGTTTTGTTGAGGGGGGGCACAGTAAAAAGCATGTGACGGTTGAGTATGTGATGATCGATAAGTTTAACGATCGTCCTGAGCATGCCGAGCAGTTGGTTAAATTAATTGGTGACTTGCCGTCAAAAATTAATCTTATCCCTTTTAACCCTTTTCCAAACACGGATTACAAACGTTCGTCTAACAATGCGATTCATCGTTTTAGAGCGATTTTGGAAAAAGGTGGGTTAAAAGTCACGGTCCGTAAAACTCGTGGTGATGATATCGATGCGGCTTGTGGACAATTAGCGGGCAAGGTTTCAGATCGAACCAAGCGAACTCTGCATCGCGTTGAATTTGCAAAGCAGTTGAATTAGTGGGCGAGGATAGGCATGTCAGAGACAGAAATTCTAGAGCTCAATGAACTCTCTGAAAAGTTAAAACAAGCTAGAGAGGCGCAAGGTTTTTCTATAGAGACGGTTGCCGAAAAACTCAATCTATCTCAAGATCAGCTTACAAAGCTAGAGTCTTTGCATAAAGAAGTTTCGGGCTTGACGCCTTTCGAGCGCGGCTATATCAGAAACTATGCACATTTTTTGAATGTTGACCTGTCTAGCTTTGAATCACAGTTCCCCGATGGGACAGGGGTGGGTTCAGAGCTTCACCCTGTTGAACGCTATAGCTATAAAGTAGACGTGCCATTGATGAGCCGTAAAGGTGTCAAGCTGGCGGTGTACTTGATTCTATTCATACTATTCATCCTATTCGTTTCCTCGCTGGACATTAGTTTTGATGATTTTGATATGACTCAATTGACCCCTCAGGAAACATCTATCGCCTTGCCGGAACAAAATAGTACGCCGGCCACACCTGTTTCAAAATAAAAAAAGAAGAGAACAACACATAATGGCAAATCAAATTTCAGCAATTAGAGGCATGAATGACGTTTATGGTGACGATGCCAACGCCTTTGATTTTTTAATTTCGAGTGCTGAAAAGACGCTTAAACAATATGGTTACCACGCTGTCAGACTTCCAATTGTAGAAAAAACCGAGCTTTTCGCCCGTTCAATTGGGGAAGTCACCGATATTGTTGAAAAAGAGATGTTTACCTTTGCTGACCGCAATGGTGATAGCTTAACCCTTAGACCTGAGGGAACTGCTGGCTGCGTCAGAGCCGTGGTTCAGAATGGTTTGGCGCACAACCAAATTCAAAAACTCTATTATACGGGGCCAATGTTTCGCTACGAGAGGCCTCAAAAAGGACGCTACCGTCAATTTCACCAGTTTGGTGTAGAGGTTTTTGGCCTTGCATCTTCGGATATCGATGCAGAGTTGATTGTCCTGAGCGCTCGTCTGTGGGATCAACTTGGTTTAGAAAATCTTGAGCTGCAAATTAACTCCTTAGGGAGTAAAGAAGCGCGTGCAGAATATCGCGAAATTCTCGTGACCTATTTAAATGCTCACAAAGACCAGCTGGATGAAGACAGCTTACGCCGTCTAGACACAAATCCGCTTAGAATTTTGGATACCAAGAATCCCGAGATGAAGTCTCTGGTTGAGCAAGCACCAAAATTAATTGATCATTTGGACGAAGAGTCAGTTGAGCACTTTGAAGCCGTCAAGTCTCACTTGGATGATCTGGGGATTGAATATGTCGTAAACCCTAATTTGGTTCGCGGTTTAGACTACTATAACCGCACGGTCTTTGAGTGGGTGACAACTGAGCTAGGTGCACAGGGAACCGTTTGTGCTGGCGGCCGCTATGATGGGCTTGTTGAGCAAATCGGCGGTAAGCCAACACCTGCAGTTGGGTTTGCCATGGGAATCGAACGTCTGGTGACCCTGCTCATGGATCACAATAAGGTGCCGGATAATCATCAACCTGATGTTTTCGTGGTCTCGGTTGGAGCCAATGTCGCCCGTCCAGCCATGGTGCTGTCAGAAATGTTAAGAGATGGTTTACCCGGGATTAAAGTTCAAATGAACTTAGGTGGCGGGAGCTTCAAAAGCCAGTTTAAAAAGGCCGATAAGTCAGGGGCAAAATATGCGCTGGTTATTGGTGAACAAGAAGTCGCCGATCAAGTGGTTGCAATCAAAAACTTGCGCCAAGAATCAGAACAACAAACAGTGGTTTGGCAAGACTTAGTCAACCATTTGAAATCGTTAAATTTATAATTTTTATTTAAGGTATAAAGCGAAATGAGTCGTTACGAAACTGAAGAAGAACAGATTGCTGCCATCAAGAGCTGGTGGAATAAAAATGGAACTCAGTTACTTTCAGGTATTCTGGTTATTGTGATTGCCGTCGGTGGGTGGCGCTATTGGGAGAACTCTCAATTTGTTGCGGGCGCAAATGCCTCTTCGCTATTTGAAGCTCTGCAGTCTCACAGTCAAAATGGAACCTTTGGCGAAGTTTCTAGAGAAGCCCTAAAACTTATGCAAGAGCAACCAGAAAGCCCATACGCAGCTGGTGCTGCTTTGCTTTATGCCAAATTTAGCTATGAGAAGGGTGAGCTAGAAACGGCGGTTGATAACTTGACGTGGGTGACTGAAAAATCCTCAGATCAAGGTCTGAAAACAACAGCTCATTTACGTTTGGCGCGAATCCATGCGGACCAAAAGCAGTTTACTGAAGCAGATGCCGAGTTAAAGAAGCTTGATGGATTGAGTTTGAATGCAGTTCAACAGGGCAATACCGATTACGTTGCAGCCATTATTGCATTGCAACAAGGCCAAGAAGAAAAAGCGGTAACCTATTTTTCTAAAGTTGTTCAAAACCCTCAAGCAGAAAAAAGTCTTTTGGGGTTGGCGCAAATTCAATTAGATGACCTGTCTAAATTATAAAGAGATCATAAAGAGTGAAGTTGGTATTGAACATGAACAAACAATTTTCAGTTGTTTTAGGCTTAGTGGTTGGAATCGGTATGTTGTCGGGGTGTTCAAGTCCTCAACCTATCGTTGAACCCTATATGGCCCCGATTGAGTCGGACTATTCCGGACATAAGAACTGGCAAGTCAAACTCGATACGATGCCAAATCGAGATACTGAGGGTTTGTTCTTCGCTGAAGACGGCAATAAGCTTTATATCGCCACTGAAAATGGGCGTCTCGCCGCCTTAAAAAAACAAAATCAGTCTCGCTGGATGGACCAAGTCATCTGGCAGGTAAAATTTGATTCAGCAATTGTTTCTGGGCCAACTTTCCATAAAGGTAACCTTTATTTAGGTAGTGCAAAAGGTCAGTTGATCGCCGTGAATGCTGCTGATGGAAGTTACCTGTGGCAAAGCCAGCTTTCGAGTGAAGTGATTAGCCGTCCTGTGATTGAAGACCGAAAAATTTTCACTCGCACGGTCGATGGAAAAATTTATGCGCTTAGCCTGAATACCGGCAAGGTACTATGGGTCGCAGAGCACCAGATGCCAAGCCTATCTTTAAGGGGGGCGCCTGAAGTTGTGCACCGAGATGGGATTGTGTTTGTTGGCTGGGAGTCTGGTATTGTTCAAGCTTTATCGGCTAAGTCGGGCTCTCTGCTTTGGGAAACCCGTATTGCTGTTCCAAGAGGGCGTACTGATTTAGAGCGCATCGTTGATGTTCAAGCCAAGCTGGTCTATCACGATAATCGTCTTTTCGTATTGGGATACCATGGAAAGCTAGTTTCTATTAACCCACAAAGCGGCCAACTGATTTTTGTAAAAGATATTTCTGGCTATCGTGATTTTGTGGTGGATAACCAATATCTTTATATGGTGAACGATGAAGATGTACTCTATGCTTTCGATATCAATAATGGCGTACAAATCTGGAAACAAACCCTATTTAAAAATCGTTTGATTGGAGATCTGGCGGATGCTGGAAAAGATATTATCGCGGTCGATTCGTGGGGATATCTACACTTCATTAACAAACTACAAGGCTTTGAAGTGGGGCGTGTTAAGCACAGTAATGAATATGGTGATGGCAATAAAATTGACCGAGTATATGTTGAAGAAAAACGTGTCTACCTGCTTGATGAAGAGGGGGTTATTACCAGCTATAACATCGGTTTATCTAACTTGAAATCATTCAAGATTGAACACGGTGATGATTCATCAACTGAAGTTAAGCCAGAACCTACACTAGAAAAAACAGAGCCTAAGCAAGGTGAAGAACGTTCGTGGTGGGAATCTGTAAAAGGGCTGTGGCCTTTTTAGTGAAGAGTACTCATGAGTAAACCAGTTATTGCCCTAGTGGGCCGCCCTAATGTGGGTAAATCAACCCTTTTCAATCGCCTGACTCGTACCAGAGATGCCATTGTGGCTGACTATCCGGGCTTAACCCGCGATCGCCAGTATGGTACTGGCCGAGTTGGAAAGTTTCCCTATATTATCGTTGATACGGGGGGCTTAAGTGGTGAGATTGAAGGGGTAGACCCTTTGATGGCCGATCAGGTAAAAACGGCGATTGAAGATGCCGATGCTGTTTTGTTTTTGGTCGATGGTCGACAGGGACTGATTCCGGCTGATGAAACTATTGCCAACTACATTCGTCAATTCAACAAGCCTGTTCAGGTCTTGGTCAATAAGTCAGAAGGTATGGATTACACCATGATCACTTCTGATTTTTTCCAGCTTGGACTGGGTAAGCCTTTTGCGATTTCCTCTGCGCATGGTGATAACGTGGCCTATGCTGTGGATAAGGTTTTAGAAGAGATTCCAGAAAAGTTTGAAGAAGACGAGATCGAAGCTGATGATCACCATGGCGTTCGTGTTGCGGTGATTGGTCGTCCAAATGTGGGTAAATCGACCCTGATCAACCGTATGATTGGTGAAGATCGCGTGGTGGCATTTGATATGCCCGGGACGACACGAGACAGTATTTTTGTCCCATTTGAGCGCAATGATAAGCCCTATACCTTGATTGATACCGCTGGAGTGCGACGTCGCAAAAATATCAAAGAGAAGATCGAGAAATTCTCTATTGTTAAAGCCATCGAAGCGATGGAAGACTCTAATGTAGTGATCTTAGTAATTGATGGTTCTGAAGGGCTAACCGATCAAGACTTAACGCTATTAGGATTGGCGATTCAATCCGGTCGTGGATTAGTGATTGCGGTTAACAAGTGGGATAACTTGAGCAAGGATCAGCGCGACTGGGTCAAGAACGAACTCGGTATTCGTTTGCAGTTTGCTGATTATGCTAAACAGCACATTATTTCGGCTCTACATGGTACCGGTGTCGGAGGTCTGTTTAAAACGGTTGACGCGGTCTATGAAGCGGCCTTTAAACGAGTGTCTACTTCAGACCTAAACCGAGTGATGGAACAGGCGGTACTGGAACACCAGCCACCAATGATTTCAGGTCGTCGTGTTAAATTGCGCTATGCTCACTTAGGTGGTTTGAATCCGCCAAGAGTGATTGTTCACGGCAACCAGGTCAATAAGCTGCCGGCAGCTTACACCAAGTATCTCACCAATGTTTTCCGTAAAGCTTTTAGATGGGTAGGCACGCCTGTTACGATTGAGTATAAGACCACAGAAAACCCATTTGAAGGACGAAAAAATAAAATGAAACATCGTCAAACGGCTAAAGAGGAAAAGTCGGCGATGAAGACTAAGTTGAAGAAGAAAAGAAACAAACAGCAGAAACGCAGAACTCAATAAGCGAGTTTGTTTCATTGGTTATAAAAAACGCCCAATTAAGGGCGTTTTTTATTTTTGAGTGTTGGTTAAATCAATCGTATTACTCTGCGAAGTTCTTATTTTTACTCATTTTACCGACACCCGGGTTAAAAGTGTTGGTTGGATCAAGTTTTTTGTAGAACGCTTTTACATTTTCATCCGCTTCATATTGATGACCGAAGTTATGCTCCGCTGGCAGTTTGGCACCTTTGTCTTCCATGAATTTAAGCATCAGTTTCTTAAGCTCTGCTTTGTCTTCACCTTTTTTGACTAAGTAGTTTTGGTGGAAAACATTACACATAAAGTGACCGTAGTGCATGGTGCCATAAAGCTTGTCAGTTACCTCTTTAGGTAGCTTCTCAACCCAATCAAAGTCGTTGCGACGCATGGCAACATCAAGCGGCAGAATGCCCTCGACGGTATCTTTGTGCATCAGAGCAAAGCGACCTGCTGCACCTCCTGCTGCAAATCGGTGTAGAAGCGCTTTTTTACCTTCATTCTCAGTACACTTGAAGTAGTCGTAGGTACCATCTTCTGCTGCTGGCCACTTCTCTTTCAGATAATCTGCCGCTTCCTGAATACCGGCATCACTGGTACAAAGAATCATGTGGTATTCGAATCGATCTCTGTAATCCAGCATTCTCTCAGGCAAGTGCTGTGGGAAGAGACGACTCATAAATTGCAGGGTTTTATCAGGTAGAGAGCTCGACATAAATGGGATACGTTTCAATAGGTTTTCAGCCCAAGCTTTCATAGCAAAGAACTGAGGCATTTTACTGGTGCCCATATATTGAAT
>CAZJPO010000074.1:0-1692 GCA_964547865.1 uncultured Thiosulfatimonas sp. | reverse complement strand
GCTTCAAATAGACGACGCTCATCAGCATTGAAGCGAGCAGGGATGTCAGAATCAATGTCGCGGATCCATTCTGCGTACTCCATATCAGAAGCCATACCGACATCTTGTTGGATCTTTGCCGGATCGAAGTTACCTTGCTCAACATTGTTAAGAATTTCTTCTGGTGTGTCGCCTAAACCATCGATCCCCAGATGATTAACCAGCTCTAGTTTGCCGTCTGCGTTAATTTGTCCGTAAAGCGCAAGTTCCGTGTAGGCAGGGGCGCGTTTACAAAGTGCGCCGCCAGAGTTATTGGCAATCCCACCGATTACCGAGGCACCAATCTGTGATGAGCCGATTACCGAGTGTGGATCGCGATCAATTTTATTCAGTTTCTCTTCTAGGCTGTGTAGGCTCGAACCCGATAGGCTTATCGCCTGTGTGCCGTTGTTGATTAAGTGGATATTGTTAATCGCCAGAGTATTGATGATCACAACTTCTCGGTCATAATTTTCACCGCTTGGTGCAGATCCTTCTGTTAGGCCTGTTTTGGCTGCCTGCACAATCATGATGGTGTCTGCCTCAATACAAGTCTCGATCACTTGCCACAGTTCCCATAGAGATTGCGGGAAGACAACGGCTAGAGCTTTTCCACTACCTGAGCGAAAGCCCGTGCGGTAGTAAGCGGTTTTGGTTTGATCCGTAAGTACCTTTTTGGCACCGACAATATCTTTAAATTTCTGAATTAAATTGTAATTATATTGTGTCATTTCGGTTCTCTATGAGGGAGTTATATTACTTTTATTATAGCATTTTGCTGTTTTCAACTCCGACGAGGTAGTTGAAAATCATAAACAAAAAAGGCTTCCTCTCAGAAGCCTTTTATCGACCAGAGTGGTTTGCTTAGTGGAGGATTCGAGTACGGATCGTCCCTTCAATTGCCTTAAGCTGTTGCATAGCAATTTCGCGGTCTTTGCAGTCGATGTCCATTACGACATAACCAATTTTGTCATTAGTTTGTAAGTATTGAGCCGCAACGTTAATGTTGTTCTCTGCAAACGAGTTGTTGATCTGGTTCATAATGCCAGGCTTGTTCTCGTGAATGTGCAGTAGACGACTGCGATCTTTGTGTTCAGGAAGCGAGACTTCTGGGAAGTTCTTCGCAGAAAGTGTTGTACCAGTATCAGAGTAGCGAACCAATTTGGTGGCGACTTCAATTCCGATGTTTTCCTGAGCTTCTTCGGTGCTGCCGCCAATGTGTGGCGTCAAGATAACGTTGTCTATGCCTCTCAATGGAGAGATAAACTCTTCATTGTTTGATTTAGGTTCAACAGGGAATACGTCGACTGCCGCCCCTGCAATATGGCCTGACTTCAGTGAATCTGCCAAGGCTTCAATGTCAACCACTGTACCGCGTGCAGCGTTAATGAAGATGGATCCCGGCTTCATTTTTGCAAACTCTTCAGCGCCCATCATGTTTCTTGTCTCGTCCGTTTCCGGAACGTGTAGCGAGATGATGTCTGACTGGTTCAGTAGGTCGTCCATCTTACTGACTTGAGAAGCGTTGCTAAGTGGTAGTTTGGTTTGAATGTCATAGAATTTCACTTTCATTCCGATGTTTTCAGCCATGATGCTCAGCTGAATACCAATGTGACCGTAACCGATAATGCCTAATGTTTTACCACGAGCTTCAACCGAACCTGAGGCTGATTT
>CAZJPO010000073.1:0-10088 GCA_964547865.1 uncultured Thiosulfatimonas sp. | reverse complement strand
GGGTTATAAACCGAATTTGATTTTAGCCTCTCGCCATATCAATAATGGTATGAGTAAGTATGTCTCTGATGAAACTATTAAGCATATGATAAAAGCCGGTAAGACTATTAAGAATGCAGAAGTACTTGTTTTGGGCGTGACTTTTAAAGAAGACTGCCCAGACATGCGCAATACTAAAGTGGTCGATGTCATCGAAGAGCTAAAAGATTTTGGTGTCAATGTCGATGTATACGATCCATGGATTGACCATCATGAAGAGAGTAAATGGTACAAGCATGGCAATATTGAAGATCCGTTAGCGTCAGACAAAAAATATGATGCAATTGTTGTTACAGTTGGACACTCTCAATTTAAAAAGTATTCGATGGAAGACTACCGAAAGCTAAGTAATGGAGAGTTGGTGGTTATGGATGTGAAGAATATCGTTCCAGAACCAACTTGGAGACTGTAATGCGCCATTACCCAACAATTCAAGGTCGAAAAATTCGTATCGCAGTTGTCGGTTGTGGCCGAATTTCAAAAAATCATTTTGGCTCAATAGAAAAGCACTCTGATGATTTTGAATTGGTTGCTGTATGTGACAATAATCGTGGCGCTTTGGACGAAGCTGTTGCAGCCTATAAGGCGAATGGTTATTTGTCTCTAACAGAGATGCTAGAAAACGAACAGCTGGATGCGATTTCTTTATGTACACCTTCGGGAATGCATCCAGAGCAAACAGCAGAGATTGCTGAGTTTGGCGTGAATGTCATTTCTGAAAAGCCAATGGCTACGCGCTGGCAAGATGGCGTGGATATGGTTAAGGCTTGTGACAGAGCTGGCGTCCGTTTGTTTGTTGTTAAGCAGAACCGTCGAAATACAACTTTGCAGTTACTGAAAAGAGCGGTAGAAGAAAATCGTTTTGGTCGTATTCATATGGTCAATTTGAATGTATTTTGGACTAGACCTCAAGAATACTATGATGCAGCGAAGTGGCGTGGGACCTGGGAATTGGATGGCGGTGCCTTTATGAATCAGGCAAGTCATTATGTTGATCTAATTGATTGGTTGATAGGTCCAGTAGAAAAGATTCAAGCAATGACGGGTACGCTTGCAAGAGATATCGAGGTTGAAGATACTGGCGTTCTTAATATTAAATGGCGAAATGGTGCTATGGGCTCAATGAACGTCACTATGTTGACTTACCCTAAAAACTTTGAGGGGTCAATTACGATTCTTGGGGAGAAGGGGACGGTTCGTGTTGGTGGTATGGCCGTGAATGAAATCCAGCACTGGGAGTTTGAAGACCAGAAAGATTATGATCAAGACATTCAGCAGGCTAATTATGAAACCACTTCTGTTTATGGATTTGGCCATCCCTTGTACTACAAGAATGTAGTTGATGTTTTACGTGGTGAGTGCGAGCCTGAAACGGATGGTCGAGAAGGATTGAAATCTTTAGAAGTCCTTATTGCGGCATACCTTTCAGCCCGTGATGGCAAGACTGTTTCCCTGCCTTTGGAATACTAGGATGTCGTTAAATTACACTGTTCATGATACCGCTATTGTTGATAACGGTGCACAAATCGGCGAAGGGGCTAGAGTGTGGCACTGGGTACATGTTTGTGCTGGAGCCAACATTGGTAAAGGTGTGTCTTTAGGGCAAAATGTCTTTGTCGGTAATAAAGTGATCATTGGTGATAAGTGTAAAATTCAAAATAATGTTTCGGTTTACGACAATGTTTGTCTAGAAGAAGGCGTATTTTGTGGTCCGAGTATGGTGTTCACAAATGTCTATAATCCTCGTTCTTTAATTGAAAGAAAGAGTGAGTATCGAAACACTTTGGTTAAAAAGGGCGCGACTTTAGGTGCTAATTGCACGATCGTATGTGGTGTTACGATTGGAGAATATGCTTTTATTGGGGCTGGTACAGTTGTCAATAAAGATGTAAAACCCTATGCATTGATGGTTGGGGTGCCAGCAAGGCAAATTGGCTGGATGAGTCAGTACGGTGAAAAGCTTGAGTTGCCTTTAGAAGGTAATACTGATGCTGTCTGCCCGTTTACAAAGCAAAAATACCGATTACAGAATGATCAAGTTTTTGTAGTAGAGGAATGAATGAAAGTCGATTTTGCAAATCTTCAACATCAATACCAGTTATATAAACCGGAAATTGATAAGCGTATTCAAGACGTTCTGAACAAGTCCAACTATATTATGGGGGATGAAATTCGAGAATTAGAAAGAGATCTATGTAAGTTCACCGGCGCTAAACATGCAATCACTTGTTCTAACGGAACTGATGCTCTTTTGTTGGCAATGATGGCGTTGGATATTCAGCCTGACGATGAGGTCATTACGACCCCTTTTACCTTTATTGCTACGGCAGAGACCATTGCTTTTCTAAAAGCCAAGCCTGTATTTGTTGATATTGAAGAAGAGACGTTCAATATCGATGCCAATAAGATAGAAGCGGCCATTACCGAAAAAACCAAAGCGATTATGCCGGTAAGCCTATATGGTCAGCCGGCGGATATGGACGCAATCAATGAGATTGCCCGAAAGCACAATTTAAAAGTAATTGTCGACGGGGCTCAGAGTTTTGGTTCAACCTACAAAGGTAAAACCGATAGTGTCTTAGGTGACATTGCGACTACAAGCTTTTTCCCTGCAAAACCCTTAGGTTGTTACGGGGATGGCGGTGCTATTTTTACAGATAATGATGAATACGCTGAAAAAATGAAAATGATGCGAGTTCATGGTCAGAACAAACGTTATCATCACAAATATGTTGGTATGGGGGGGCGTTTAGATACTATTCAGGCAGCTGTTTTATTGGCTAAGTTACCACACTATGCGGATGAAATAGTAAAGCGTCAACAAGTCGCTCAGCGATATTTTGAGCTTTTAGCTGATAGTATCAAAACCCCTATTATTAAGGATAATAGAACTTCTGTTTGGGCTCAGTATACTGTAAGAGTTAAAAGCCGAGAGCTCGTTCAAGAAAGATTAAAAGAGCTTGGTGTTCCAACTGCAGTTCACTACCCTATGCCGTTGCATCTCCAAGAGTGTTTTACAAGTTTGGAGGGGGAGTATGGTGATTTTCCTATTGCTGAAAAAGTTGCCCAAGAAGTTTTGAGTTTACCCATGAATCCTTTTTTGGAGGAGCGTGATATTCAAACTATTACAAATACTTTAAGAATATTGGTTGAAGATGTTTAAAGTTTTGAAAGAAGTGTTTTCTTTGTTGAACAAAGAACAGAGAAGGCGGTTCTATATACTACAAATCCTAATTATTCTAATGGCATTTGCTGAAATTATTGGTATTGCATCGATTATCCCTTTTATGACGCTTGTGGGTGACTTGAGTATCTTACAACAGGATAACTTAATAGCGCGTGTTTACCAATATTCGAAAATAACCTCAGAAGAAGAGTTTATATTTTTATTGGGGGTCGGCGTGCTGATAATGCTATTTTTCTCTGCCGCTATCTCAATGGTTACAACATGGAAACTGTCGATGTTTTCAAATAAAGTGGGCACAGAAATAGCTGACCGATTGTTTACCTACTATTTAAGACAAGGTTGGCTGTTTCATGCTTCGGGAAGCAGTGCCCAGTTAACCAAGAAAATCGCAAATGAGTCTCAACGAGTAACAGTGGGGATCTTGATGCCTATCGTAAACTTAAATGCTCGAATTGTCCTTGTTCTGTTCATAGCTGTTGCTATTTTTTTGTATGATCCTAAAGTTGCCATTACGGGTTTATCAGTCTTTGCAATTGCATATATTTTTCTTTATAAGGTTGTAAGAAAACGGCTCCAAAATAATGGAAAAGCTATATCGGTGGTGTTAGAAAGTCGTTTTCGTCTAATGAATGAAGGCTTTGGTGGTATAAAAGATGTACTGCTGTTAGGTAGGGAGGCTGACTTTATTAGTCGATTTAATCAAACTGGTCAAACCCTTGCGAACAGTCAGGGAACAAATTTAGCTTTAGCAAGAGTGCCTCGCTATTTTATGGAGTTATTAGCGTTTGGTTCAATGATCGCTTTACTGCTGTACCTTATTGCTAATCATGGCGGGAATCTAGGAATGATTTTACCTGTTCTTTCGGTATATGCTCTCGCTAGTTTTAAGTTATTACCAGCATTTCAAGAGATATATGCCAATTTTGCACAAATTAAAGGTTCTTTTCCTGCTTTTGAGTCGATAAAGCAAGATTTGAGTGAGTCTTATTTTCAAACGCTTGAGAACAAAAGCCCATTATCGCAAGAAAAATTACATCCAAAAAGAAGTTTGAAAATTGAAAATATCTTTTTCACTTATCCTGAGAAAGGGCAGCTCGCACTTAATAATTTAAGCATATCAATAAATGCAAAGAGTGTTATTGGTATTGTTGGTCCTTCAGGTTCAGGAAAGTCAACTTTAATAGATGTTTTATTGGGGTTGATCGCGCCACAAAAAGGTAGGCTTTTGATTGATGGTGAGGAGATTACTAGCCTTAATCTTCGTGCATGGCAAAATACTATAGGTTTCGTTCCCCAAAGTATTTTTTTGTCAGAAGGGAGTATTGCTGAAAATGTGGCTTTTGGAGTTCCCTATGATCAAATTAATTTTGAACAAGTAAATAAAGCACTTAAGTTGGCTCACCTAGATGTGTTTGTTCAGGGTTTAGAAAATGGTTTTTATGAAAAGGTTGGGGAGAGAGGCGTCCAGCTTTCAGGGGGGCAACGACAGAGAATAGGTATTGCAAGAGCGCTATACCATGAGGCAGATGTTTTAGTTTTTGATGAGGCAACGAGTGCGTTGGACGGAATAACCGAAAAGTTGATCATGGAAGCCATACAAGATTTCGCAGGCCAAAAAACGATTATCATGATCGCACACCGACTTAAAACAGTAGAAAAGTGTGATCAAATATTTTTTATTAACCAAGGAGAAGTTGTCGATAAGGGCACCTACTCGGAATTAATATCTAATAATTCAATGTTTAAAAAAATGGCAGAGCACGCATAGAAAAGGAAAAAATATGTTTGATAATCAAACTATCTTAATTACAGGTGGTACGGGCTCTTTTGGTAAAAAGTACACCCAAGTCATCTTAGAAAAATTTAAGCCCAAAAAAATCATTATTTTTTCTCGAGATGAACTCAAACAGTTTGAAATGCAACAGACATTTAACGACTCATGTATGCGTTACTTTATCGGGGATGTCCGTGATCGTGTAAGAATGATGGAAGTGATGCAGAATGTTGACTTTGTGATTCATGCGGCAGCGATGAAGCAAGTTCCCGCCGCAGAATATAACCCGATGGAATGCATTAAGACAAATGTTCATGGTGCAGAAAATGTAATCAAGTCTGCTATAGCAAATAACGTTAAAAAAGTAATAGCTTTATCAACTGACAAGGCAGCTAACCCGATCAATTTGTATGGTGCAACAAAGCTTGCATCTGACAAGTTGTTTGTAGCGGCTAATAATATGGTGGGTGGAAAAGAAACAAGGTTCTCTGTCGTTAGATACGGTAATGTCGTCGGTTCGAGAGGCTCTGTTATTCCGTTTTTTAGAAAGTTGATTTCTGAAGGGGCGACAGAGCTTCCAATTACACATGCTGATATGACGCGTTTTATGATTACTTTAAGGCAAGGTGTTGAGTTTGTTCTAAAGAATTTTGAACGAATGCAGGGGGGAGAAATTTTCGTACCTAAAATTCCATCTATGTACATGACTGAGCTCGCGATGGCAATTGCTCCAGATATGCCACAAAAGACTATTGGAATCCGTCCAGGAGAAAAACTTCATGAAATTATGTGTCCTGCAGATGATAGTCATTTAACTCTTGAATTTGAAGACCACTATGTTATTTGTCCTACGATTAGGTTTGCACACGAATGCGATTTTTCTCAGAATATAAAGGGAGAGAGAGGAAAGCCCGTTTCGCAAGGTTTTGAATATCATTCAGGTAATAACTCTGAGTGGTTAAGCCATGAGGACCTCCTTAATATGGCCGAAGATGTTGAGGCAATGTAAAGCGTTCTATTATGATTCCATACGGCAAACAAGATATAAATCAAGCGGACATAGATTCTGTAATTGAAGTTTTACAGTCTGACTATTTGACTCAAGGTCCTAAAGTCCCCCTTTTTGAGAAAAAATTATCTAACTCTGTGGGCGCTCAGTTTTCTGTGGCTGTTAATAGCGCAACTTCGGCATTACATATTGCTTGTTTAGCATTAGAGCTCGGGGAGGGGGATGTTTTGTGGACTTCTCCAAATACCTTTGTTGCATCCGCAAATTGCGCTGTCTATTGTGGCGCAAACGTAGATTTTGTAGATATTGATCCATATACATACAATATGAGCACGGTTGAACTTGAGAAAAAATTAGTCGAGGCTCGGAAGAATAACTGTTTACCGAAAGTTGTCATCCCTGTTCACTTTGCCGGACAGTCTTGTGAAATGAAAAGAATTCATGAGCTTGGTGGTGAATACGGGTTTAAAATTATAGAAGATGCTTCTCATGCAATTGGGGGCAGTTACCTTAATGAGCGCGTGGGTAGATGCCAGTTTTCAGACATTACGGTATTTAGCTTTCATCCCGTTAAGATAATTACGACAGCTGAAGGTGGCGCTGCAACAACCAATAGCCATGAGTTGGCAAGTAAGATGAGGTTGTTAAGAAGTCATGGTGTGACTCGTGAACAGGAATTAATGGATTCCGAACCAGGCGGAGCTTGGCATTACCAGCAAACTATACTTGGCTTTAATTATAGAATGACTGAATTACAAGCGGCTCTGGGGATAAGTCAGATGGACCGACTTGATGAGTTTGTCGAGAACCGCCATGCTTTGGCTAAGCGTTATAACGAACTTCTTAGAGATCTGCCCTTAGTTATACCTAAGCAGTCAATTGATAGCTATTCCGCCTTCCATTTGTACCCCGTTCAAATCGACTTTGAAAAGGTTTCTATTGATAAGTCTCTGCTTTTTGATAAATTGAGAAGCCATGGCATCGGAGTCAACGTTCATTATATACCTGTACATACTCAACCTTTTTATAGAGAAAGAGGGTTCTCTTTTGGAGATTTCCCTCAAGCTGAAAGCTATTACAATCATACGATTAGTATTCCATTATTCCACAAGATGACGTTTGGAGAGCAGGATCGCGTAATTGATGTGTTAAAAGAAATTCTAATAGGAGAATTAAAATGATAAAACTTGGAAATAAGACAATTGGAGATGGATATCCAACTTTTATTACTTTTGAGGCTGGCCCAACTCATAATGGTTTAGAAAGTGCAAAAAGGTTAGTAAAGCTTGCTGCTGAAGCTGGTGGGGATGCGGTAAAGTTTCAGATATTTGATCCAGATGAACTCGTTGCTGATAGAGAGTTACTCTATAGCTACGATGTATTAGTCGATAAAGAGACTGGTGAAACCGAAAATATTTCTGAGCCTTTATATGATATTTATGTAAGAAGAAGTATGACTGAAAGTGAGTGGCGTGAATTGAAATCATATTCGGATTCATTGGGGCTCATATTTTTTGCAACCATTGGAGACGAGGCAGGTTTAGAGCTTGTTAAATCAATTGGTTGTCACTCGATAAAAGTTGCTTCGGCAGATGTTAATTACCTTCCATGGTTGCGCAAAATTGCACGTGTAGGTGAGTCTATTCAGTTGGATACAGGGAATGCTACCTTTGGTGAAATTGAACAAGCAATTGATGTTATTCGTGCAGAAGGTAACAACGATATTATTATTCATAATTGCCCATCTGGTTATCCTGCTCATTTAGACAGTATTAATTTAAATATGTTGCCGAATCTTAAAAATCTATTTAATTGCCCAGTGGCCTATTCGGACCACTCAATGGGAGATGTTATGGATGTTGCTGCTATTGCTCTGGGAGCCAACTTGGTAGAAAAGACTATAACAGAAGATAGAACTACTCGAAGTGTTGAGCATATTATGTCTCTGGAACCAGATGAGATTAAGCAGTTTGTTCAAACAATTCGGGATGTAGAGCGGGCGATGGGACAACCTAGGCGAATTATGTCTGATACTGAAAAGCAAAACCGTCTAAATCTTCGACGCAGCTTGATTCTAGATGAAGATGTTCAGGTGGGGCAAAAACTATCTGAGGTGAGAGTGAAATTCAAACGTCCTGGTTTCGGTATCGCTCCAGATGTATATGAGTCAATGTTGGATTTACAGTTTAATAAGGCTCTTGAAAAGGGAACGGTAGTGTCGGTGCATGATTTATCATGACAAAAATAGCAATTATTCCTGCTCGTGGTGGTTCAAAGAGATTACCACGTAAAAATATACTCCCTCTTGGGGGGAAACCGCTTTTAGCTTACGTAATTGAAGCATGCCGTGAATCTGGCGTTTTTTCTAAGGTAATTGTTTCCACAGAGGATAAAGAAATAGGAAGCGTTGCTCAAAATTTTGGAGCGACTGTTCATCAGCGCTCAGATTCATTGGCGGGCGACCGCTCTTCAGTCGTAGAAGTTTGTGCCGATGTTCTTGCCAAGGAAGAGTGTGATGTGTTTTGTTGTGTTTATGCGACTTCAGCGCTATTAACCTCTGAGACTATAAAAGAGTCCTCACTGGTGTTTAGTGAAAAACAAGCTAATACTCTCATGGGCGTGTCTAAATACAATTATTCACCTGTTCAGGCATTAAATGTTAACGGCGAGTATGCTGAACTACTGATGCTGGAATATAGCAAAGTCCAGTCTCAATTTTACCCCGAAACTAGGGTGAGCAATGGGAGCTTTTACTGGGCGGAGAGAAGTAGTTTTTTGCAAGAAGAAACGTTTTATGGCTCAAAGCTTGTGACTTTTGATGTTCCTGATGGCCAAGTTTGTGACTTAGACACCCCGAGAGATTATGAGCGCTTAAAAGTACAATTCGATCTCAAAGCAAAGTTGTAAATATTTACTCCAATACCTTAACGTAAGCTACGTTAACTTTTTAATAAAACCGAAAGAGGCATGATGCAAGGTTTTCAAATTAATAATCGATTAATTGGCCAGGGGCAGGCTCCTTATGTTATAGCCGAGATGTCCGCGAACCACAATGGAAAAATTGAAAATGCGTTCAGGATTATTGATATGGCTAAGCGTGCCGGAGCTGATGCTGTAAAGTTACAAACCTATCGTCCGGATACGATTACTTTGGATGTAAATACGTCTGATTTTATGATTGAAGGGGGCTTGTGGGATGGCTTGAGCCTATTTGAGCTTTATGGCAGCGCATACTTACCATGGGATTGGCATGCACCATTATTTGAGTACGCAAGAAAGATAGGAATGACTATTTTTAGCTCCCCGTTTGATCACTCGGCAGTTGATTTGCTTGAAGAGCTAAATACCCCAGCCTATAAGATCGCAAGTTTTGAGGCTATAGATTTACCCCTCATTAAGTATGTGGCTCAAACTGGTAAGCCAATGATTATTTCGACGGGAATGGCTGATGCTGAAGAAATTCAAGAAGCGATTGATGCGGCTTATGATGGTGGGTGTAAAGAGTTAGCTATCTTACATTGTGTAAGTGGATATCCCGCACCATCCGAAGATTACAATCTTTTAACCATCCCTGATATGCAAAAGCGCTTTGATGTTCCGGTAGGTTTATCTGATCATACATTAGATAATACAACAGCAATTGCGAGCACTACGCTTGGGGTCTCAATTATAGAAAAGCATGTTACGCTTGACCGAAATGGTGGCGGGCCAGACGACAGCTTCTCCCTTGAAGAACCTGAACTAAAAGCCCTGTGTGATAATGCAAAGACGGCTTGGCTAGCCATGGGTAAGGTAGATTATGGTCGTAAGTCTAGCGAAGAAGGTAATGTAAAATTTCGCCGTTCTCTATATTTTGTCAAAGACATTAAAGCAGGAGATCTTGTTACCGAAGAACATATCAAAAGTGTAAGACCAGGGTATGGGATAGCACCAAAATATTTTGAGCAGATCATAGGTAAAAAGGTTAATGCTAGTAAAAGTTATGGAGATCTCGTTTCTTTTGATTTGTTTGAGTAGTTAGAATGTTATGCCTATCAGCATGGCACACTCAAATTAGTTTATACTAACTCAAAGTTAAT
>CAZJPO010000072.1:1538-10264 GCA_964547865.1 uncultured Thiosulfatimonas sp. | reverse complement strand
GATTAATGTAATTTTTACCATAAAAAGTGTCTAGTGTTTTCAGGCCTTACCATTGAGTGGTCGTAGCAAAAAGCTGAATTATAGTGTTGGTGCTTTCTACAATGATATTAAAGATAGAATCGAATCTGTTGATAAGGGTACCTATACTACCTTTGAAAATGTCGACAAAGCGCAGACTTATGGGGCTGAGTTGGCTGCGGGTTATGAGTTTGGTAAAGGTGTTTCAGGCCACCTTTCATGGTCTGAATTGAGAACATACAATGAAGAAACCAAAGAGCGCTTGAACTTCCAGCCTAACCGTGTTGTTTCTGTTGGCATGGACTGGGCTGTCAATGATCAGTTAAATGTAGGTACAGATGTTAGCTACACTTCTGACCAGTCTTATTCGCAAGGGACGGAAACAGCCCCGGGTTACTCACTCGTTAATGCAAATGTTTCATATGCAATTGATAAGCAAGTTCAGATTTTTGGTGGTAGATAACCTGTTCAACCAGAAAGTTGACAAAGAGCTTGGTTCAAATGTTGGGTCTTACTACTTTGCAGGCGTAAGAGCCGAGTTTTAAAGCATCATTGCTAAAAAACTTTAAAAAGGAAAGCCATGAGTTTATAGCTTATGGCTTTTTTGTTTTCTGTTGTTTTTTTAAGTCGCCTATCCCTCTCAGCCCCCTTTTCCTTAGCCAAAAATACTTATATTTTCAACCTAAAAAGGTCGATTATTCATTTTCAAAGAAATGAATAGAACTAATAATAATTCGTATTTAGCTTGGTTTGCTAATATAATTAAATGATTATGTGTTGTCGAGTCCCTTTAATTTACTCGACATCTCTTGTTATAAAAGGCCATTAAGCCTTTATTTTTTGGAATCATCATGAAATTTAGAAAAAGTACCTTTTTAATTACCAGTGCCATTTTTGCAAATTCAGTTATGGCTGATAACCTCGCAACAACGAATATGAACAATATAGTTGTCACCGCGACCAAAACGCCGCAGTCTATTGACCGAGTAACAGCAACTGTTCAGGTCATTACTGCTGAAGATATTAAGAAAATCGGTGCAACTACGATTAAAGATGTATTCAAAAAAACACCTGGTTTAGTGATGCAGTACGGTACTTTCCCTTCAGGAAGCTCGGCGTCAAAAAGTTCAATCAGTCTAAGAGGTATGGGGGCAACAGGTTCTTTATGGTTAGTCGATGGCCGTCGTTTATCTGGGGAAGTGTCTAACCCTTACGACGGTGACCGTATTCCTGCTTCAATGATTGAGCGCATTGAAATTGTTAAAGGTCCAATGTCGGCACTTTATGGGGCAGATGCTGTTGGCGGTGTTATTAACATTATCACCAAGCAACCAAAAGATAGTTTCAAGGCCGAAGTCAGTGCATCTGCTGGGCAAAATGGTTACGGTGATGGTGGTAAGAGAAATCTGAATGCAAGCGTTCGTGGCGGAAAAGACAATTTCCGTGGGAGCTTTAATGTTTCTCGTGTGACTACCGATCCTTACACAGAAGAGGAGCAAACGACAACAAAATGGGGGCCAAATGCGGCGAACACACCTCCAAGTGGACCATTTGCTAGTCTAGATCCATCCTATGATGTTGATGTGACATATCGCGAAGCATCAACCGTGAATACGGTAGGGGGGCGCGGAGAGATTGATATCAATGAAAAATTCACTCTAGGTGCAGAATTTAATTGGTTTGAAGAAGAGCGCAATGGAACTTTTAGAGCGGAATTCCACCCTGGTAAAAACGGTGCTGGAACGGCACCTGTTTGGGATGTGCCAGTAAACTCTAAAGATGAAAATACTAGGCTTGATACCGCTATTGATGGTACTTACGATGTTAATGATGATTTAGACCTCAATTTCAGAGTATATAAGTCTTACTATGAAAAGAAAAACACAACCACAGCTCGTGATCCACAAGATCTGAACTATGCAGATGAAGCCGAGTCTGCTTCAAATGGGATGAATGCCAATGTAGACGTCATCTCTTATGAAGTCGGTTCGAATTGGCAAGTCAACCAAGACCACCTTTTGACAGGTGGAGCGGAATATCGCAGAGAAAGCCGTGAAGCAACAGTTTTTGATTCAACTTCAGGTTTAGATACGCGTCGAGTTTCATACAAGGCGTTATATTTACAGGATGATTTCAAGGTCGATGATACTCTTTCCTTCACGGTTGGTGGGCGATACGATGTTTATGAAAGAATGAGCTATGTTGACGCCAACGGTGACAAGCGTGGATCTGAGTCTGATTCTGAAGCCACTTTCCGCGTCGGAGCGGTTAAGAAATTGGCTGATAACATGAGTTTGCGTGTTAACTTAGCTCAAGGTTATCGAGTGCCTGATATCCGTGAACTATTTATCCAAAAGCAGACGCCTGCCGGCCTTCTATTAGGTTCAGAAGCCATTCAGGGAACCAAAACGGAAGCTTATGACCTTCAGCCTGAAAAAACTATGAGCTATGAAGTTGCTGTAAGTGGTACAAGTAACAAATTCGACTATAGCGTTGGCGCGTTCTATAACGATATTAAAGATCGAATTGAGCAGTTGGATAAAGGTACTTACATTACCTTTGAGAATGTTGAAAAGGCGCAAACTTATGGTGCTGAAGCAACGGCTGCATATGAGTTTGGCAACGGGGTCTTCGGTCAACTTTCATGGACTGAACTGAGAACGAATAACGATGAAACCAATGAAAGATTAGAGTTCCAACCTGATCGTGTGGTTTCAGTCGCTGTTGACTGGATGGTGAATGACCGTCTTACTGTCGGGGGAGATGTGACTCATACTTCTGATCAGTACTACACTGAAGATGAAGGAGCTGTAGAGAAAACCGCTCCGGGTTACTCTTTAGTGAATGCCAATGCGTCATACCAAATTGACAAGCAAGTTCAAATCTTTGGTGGGGTAGATAACCTCTTTAACCAAAAAGTTGATAAAGAGCTAGGATCAAATGTTGGTTCTTACTACTTTGCTGGTGTCAGAGCAGAGTTTTAATTAAAGCGCTCTAAACTCAGATTGTCCGGTCATTTATGGCTGGACTGAAAACGCTAAGCGGAAGTGCTATTTAGGCCTTCCGCTTGTTTCATTTAAGGAAATCAGTATGAAAGAAGTCATAAAACACGGAATTGCGATGCTCAGTGTATTGCTCTTAACCGTCTTGAGTATGTCGATGGTTTCTGCCGCCGAAAAGTTAGACAAGTTAGTGCTGTCAGGCCCGTTCGCGGGTGTTTCGAACCCATTGATTCATATGGTTGAATCTGGTGCGCTTGATGATGTTGCCGAGAAGGTTGAGTTCAAAGCCTGGATGGGAACTGATCAACTCAAGTTGATGGCGTTAGGCAAAGGTGATTTTAAAGCGGACTTTGTTGCCATGCCTTCCAATGTGGCGGCTAACTTATACAACCGTGGCGTTGAACTGAAATTGATGAATATCTCTATTTGGTCAATTTTATGGATGGTTTCACGTGAAAACAATTTAGAAACGCTTGCTGACTTTAAAGGCAAAGAGATTGCCATGCCATTTAGAGCAGATATGCCAGACATTCTGTTTGAGCAAATCGTCAAAGCTGAAGGTTTAGATCCTAAAAAAGACTTTAAGCTACGATATACACCTCACCCTTTAGATGCTATGCAGCTTCTGATTATGCGTCGTGTTGATCATGCTTTACT
Source organism: uncultured Thiosulfatimonas sp. (assembly GCA_964547865.1). GTDB lineage: Bacteria > Pseudomonadota > Gammaproteobacteria > Thiomicrospirales > Thiomicrospiraceae > Thiomicrorhabdus. Next base: position 6,587 of record CAZJPO010000072.1, on the reverse strand, counting down.
GGCAGAGCCGGCCATTTCTATGGCTTTAAGAAAAACCCAGTCTTTCCCGATTAGTGTTATTGCACCTGATTTATATCGCAGTGTCAGTATTCAAAAAGAGTGGGGGCGTGTCTTTAAGCGTGAGGCAAAAGTGCCTCAGGCAGGTATGGCAGCAATGTCCTCTGTTTTAGATGACCCTAAAATTATGAAACGTTTTCAGGAAGAGTATGCTAAATCTGCACAGTGGTGTTTAGATAATCCTGTTGAAGCAGGGAAGCTTATCGCCAAAAACATTGAAATGTTGACGCCTGAGGCGGTAACTGACTCGTTAAAGTGGACGCATATTGAAGTCAAAAGTGGCCGCGAGTCGAAAGCAGAGCTTGAGTATTTTTATGAAAAGTTAATGGAGAGCACGCCAGCCTTGGTGGGGGGTAAGCTACCAGACAGTGATTTCTATTATGGTTCAGCCCCGTCTTCAGAATAACCTTTTAAGTCCGGTTGTTTAGCCGTGCTTTAACTTCTTTAACACCCCGATTATCGGGGTGTTCTGGTTTTATGATCCCTCTTTTTCAAAAGGTTTAATTAGTTTTTTGTATTTCTTTTGGGTTAAAACCAAGGCATAGATCACCGTACCAAGCATGATGCCCGTTCCCATAAAAAACAGTCCTGAAGAGAAGGCATTCTCTCTAAAAATAAAGGGAATCATCAGTAGTAACCCAACAAAAAAGCCCATACTGACGATTCTTAAAGCGGTGCGAACGATACTTTTTAAAAGCAATTTTTTATGTTCTTCAGATCCGAGTTCCATGAGTGTTCTCTTTATTTAGGTAAATTTTGTTGTAGCCATTGGCTGAAACCGCCAAAGTCCATGGCCCCTGACAGTCGAGTTATCTCTTTGCCGGATTGGAATATGGCGAGTGTTGGAATCGATCTAATGCCAAATTGGGCACCGATCTGTTGTTCCGTTTCAGTATTGATTTTAATAAATCGAGCCTGAGGCTCAAAACTCTGGGCGGCTTTGGTAAAGGTGGGAGCAAAGCCCTGACAAGGCCCGCACCATGGAGCCCAAAAATCAACCACCAATGGTTGATCTGTCTTGTTTAAAGCTCGTAAGAATTGTTCTCCATTCATTTCAACAGGGCTTTGCGTGAATAGGGTATCTGTACATTTTCCGCAGCTTGCCTGCGTTGACAGTTTTTCATCGGCGACACGGTTTAATCCTGCGCAATGAGGGCACATTATGATCATGGGTTAAGTTCCTATCATTAAATTGTTTAACAGCTTTAATGGGGCTGTAAAGTTTGATTTCAAGGCCGCTCAACTCTTTAATCCAACCATTTCGGTTTTGGGCTTTCTCTGCCACCGGCTTCAAAGCCTTCTTTAACAAAGCTGTGTAGGGTTTCATCGTGACATTGAATCAATTCGACCACACGAGGGTCATCACTGGTTAGGGTCGCTTCTACACCCTCTTCGATATTGTGGTACTCCATATCAATTTTATCTTTAAATTCAAACAGAGCGGCAAATAGAGGATCCCAAGAGCGAATGGCACGCCCCGCCCCAAACCGTTTTTCCATACTGACGACGTGATCTTGAATGGTTATAGCTAGTTCGGGATTGCTGGAGGTGGTGCGACTACAGATACCATTTGGAATCAGTTCCGTGGTTCTTTGTAGTTCCGTATGGTTTTCAAGTAATTTGCTAAAAAGCTTTTGGTCTTGTTTATGTTGTTCATCACTACCGCGACCATGGCGGTACTGGCGCGGATTGGCGTCATTTCCCATGCCTATAAACCTCTATAAAATCTACTGTAAAGTAAGTCTTTAAATTGTATGTATAGCTATTATTGTAAGGGGTTGGGGGCTTTATTAGTTATAAAAGATTCTGTAAGTTAAACATAGGTAGATTAAGGTGCGGTTTTAGTAAGAAGGCTTTATGAATCTCGGATTCATGTGCTTCAGGGTTATTGAGGGAAATAAAAAAGCACAGCAGGCCAGAGTGCTGTGCTTAGAAGATAGTATTTTTTTCAGGAGGTATCTCCAGAAAAGGTAACTATCAAAGGAGTAACTAGAAATAGACGTGAGTAAATTTCCAGTTGTGGCTAGTTTACTGGGATGGTTTTCAAACAACAATGACTAAATATTGAGGAATGATTGAAGAGGCGAGAAAATCTATCTTGTCATAATATTATTTTATGAAGCCTGTAGAGTATTGCCCTCATACACTGAGGGCAAGTTAAATCAGAGGCTAGGCCTTTTCGGTTTTTGTCTCTGTAGCTGTTTGGCTATCTTCTTGAATGATGACTTTGTCTGAATCAGCGGTGTTATTGAGGGTATCGTTGTCTTGATTAGCGGTAGAAAATTCGCTTTCTACTTTGGAGGTTTCAGGGCTGTTTTCAACCTCAGTATTGGTGACCTTATTATCGTGGGTGACAGATTTGTCACCAGCCGGATTTGCAAATTGATCATTCAACTTTTGAATAGCCGCTTTTGAAGCCAGTACGATTTTATTGAGCTTACGGCGGTTGCGTTTGCTCCAGCCTCTTGGTGCATTAGGGAACATGCCGCGCCAGAAACGCGTGTTATGTTTGAATGCATTGGCTGTCTGAGGATCGTCTTCAGAGATACGTCTAGCATCACTATTAGAGAATTTAGAGCGCACAAACCAGTGGAGGCTAAACAGACTCATCAGCACCGCAGCACTGATAATGGAGCCCCAGAGGGGAGAGCTCATCATTAATTTAACCAGAGACCAGTCTTTAATTGGGATTTCAAATGCACCTACGCCCTGTAAGCCATAGAAGATAATAACGGCTAATACAGAGAATAAAACAGCATCGGTAATCAGCACTTTGCGGCGCCAAGAGGCGATGGCGTATTCAATTTTTGGAATTTTGGAGACGTGAATATCTTCGATAATATGTTCCAGAGAGTTGGCAATTCTGTAGGTACGCTGAACACTAACCTGGTCCATTCGATGGGTAATGCCCTGCATGTCCATATCTTTTTTACGTTTAAAACGCTCTGCTAGGGCTTGATCATCAATTGGGTTGGCGACTTCTTCGTTATAGATGGTGTAGAAATTTCCACTGACTAAACCTTGGCCAGAAATGGCTCTTTGCCACGAGCCAATAACCTCTTCTGGATTATCTTCTTGTGCGGCGGTATCAATTTGATTCAGAATATAGAGGACTTTATCGGAGTCTTTACGACCGATTGTTGTGGAAACCAGGTGCTGTAAGGTATCGCGCATAGCGCCCGGTTCGGGGTGACGCGCATCAAAAAATACCAGTACCAAATCTGACATTTCAATAATGTGGTTCGTGATTCTAAGAGTTGAATCGCGCTGTGAATCCGCATCGAATCCAGGGCTATCAATCAGGATTTTAGCCTTAAGAATGTCACTGTTTACGGTTTTAAGTTGAAGGTAGTTGTCAATTTTACTGCCTTCCCCTTCTTCAACTTTGTCGATCTCTTTACTGATTCCAAAGAAAGGGAATCTTGGATCACTGTCTAAAGCCAAGCCGGGCAAAGTCGTGATTAACTCATTGTGACCATAACAGAGAACTGTAAACTTATCGTCTACTGCCTGATTGCCAGTGCTTTGAACTTTTTGGTCAGTGTAACTATTGATAAAGGAAGATTTACCGGCAGAGAAAGTTCCTAGGACAGAAATAAGAGGCCACCAAGAGATTTGTTCAGCATAGGTCTTATTCTTTGGTAAAAGTCCAAGTCGGTATGCAATTTTATCCAATTCTCTGTAATTCTTAATGACATCTAACAAAACCGGGTTTTCTTCTGCAAGATGTTGTTCAAGTTTTTGGTAGCGTTCTTTTGGTGTCATGGTGTTGCTTCCTGAGTAGGTTGACTCTGTTGTGCCGGGGTACTAGGCTGCGTAGCATAGGGTTGCTGTGGAACGTATGGATAGTTATAAGCTGGTGATCTTGGAGGCGGTGCTCTTCGGTTAGTTTTATTACCGCCTGGCATGACCGACCATGGAATCATACTATTCATTGAGTTCATCGGCGCTGAGAAGTTGTCATTCAATTCACCAATATTAGAGCTCATATCGCGGGTTGAGTAAACCATAGAATAAACCGAGTGACTCATACTGTTGATTGAGCCGTTCATATTATTGATCGATTCGGTCATCTCGGAGATGCGGTCATTCATTGTGGTAATCGATTCCATATTCGTGTTCATTTTATCCATCTGGATATTGATTGCGCCCATTTGGTGATCGATTTTATTCATTTGCTGATTGAGTGTATTGGTCATAGTGACAACCGCTTTGGTCATGGTAATCATATGGGTAGAAATTTGATTCATGTCTTTTGTAACATTATAGATTAACCAAAACCCATAGCCTGCAAGGATTATGAATGCGACCATCATTGGGTAGATGACTTTCTCCCAGCGGCGAATCCCCTGTGTCATGGTTGAAGCTAATTCATTTAAATCAACTTGTGGCGCTTCGTTATTATTTTTATCTATTGCCATTAAGGTTCCTTACTGTATTCAAAGCCCTTTTAAGGGCCGTTATTATTGTTATTTTCAGAGATGATTACCTGAAGTAGGCAACTCTCCAAGCCTTTGCCGTTGGCCGAATGTAGAACGGGTGCGTAGGTCTGTTAAATTGACGGTAGCGAGGCATAGTTTTTCCGAGTTGTGGTTGTTGAGCACGAGCATATTGCCAAGGCGGGACTGCTCTGAATGATTGCTTAGGCGCCTGCTCTTTTGTATCTGATGATTTAGGTTGAGCGTTTTGCATTGGTGGCATGGGCGCCATTTTTGGCATTGACTGCATTGCCGGTGCTTTATAGGCCGGCATCGGTGGCATGCCTTGCATTTTTGGCATTGGCTTCATTGCCGGTGCTTTGTAGGCAGGCATCGGCGGCATGCCTTGCATTTTTGGCATTGGCTTCATGGCCTGTGCTTTGTAGGCAGGCATAGGAGGCATCGGCTGTGCTTTTGGCATTGGTTTCATTGCCGGTGCTTTGTAGGCAGGCATCGGTGGCATACCTTGCATTTTTGGCATTGGCTTCATTGCCGGTGCTTTGTAGGCAGGCAT
>CAZJPO010000072.1:0-1438 GCA_964547865.1 uncultured Thiosulfatimonas sp. | reverse complement strand
GCATACCTTGCATTTTTGGCATTGGCTTCATTGCCGGTGCTTTGTAGGCAGGCATTGGCGGCATGCCTTGCATTTTTGGCATTGGTTTCATTGCCGGTGCTTTGTAGGTTGGCATCGGTGGCATACCTTGCATTTTTGGCATTGGCTTCATTGCCGGTGCTTTGTAGGCAGGCATCGGCGGCATGCCTTGCATTTTTGGCATTGGCTTCATGGCCTGTGCTTTGTAGGCAGGCATAGGAGGCATCGGCTGTGCTTTTGGCATTGGTTTCATTGCCGGTGCTTTGTAGGTTGGCATCGGTGGCATAGCTTGCATTTTTGGCATTGGCTTCATTGCCGGTGCTTTGTAGGCAGGCATCGGTGGCATGCCTTGCATTTTTGGCATTGGCTGAATAGCAGGGGCTTTGTTCGCAGGCATCGACTTCATGGTTTTCTGGTGAGCCTGATGTAAGTTTTGGCGAATTTCCTGAGCCGTGTTTGGAGCAACGGGTTGTATGCGAGATGCAAGAAGAGCCGCTTCGGCAATACGATTCTCTTTAATAAGTAAGGTTGATGACTCTAGCCAAGCTCGTTCTGCTAAGTCTGTTTTACCATCCAGATAGAGAGCTCTAGCGAGTTCTCCTGTGTTGTTTGCAGATGGCAATTTTGATGCAATATCAAAATAGATTTTTGAGGCGGTATTGAAGTCTTTCTTCTGCATCGCTTTTTGTGCTGCGGCAACCGCTTCAGCTTTAGAGTTAAATTCAGGAATATTTTGGTTCGCTTCTTTGACTTTAGGAGTTGTACTTGGCGTGGAGTCGTTATTTGCAACCTTAGTCTCTGCCGGGGCGGCTTCACTATAATTTTCAGAGGCAGTGATTGTTTCAGTTTTTTGAGTTACCTCAGTACTGGCTTCGGCTTTTTCTGCGGTATCCATAGAGTTTTCAGTGTCAGTAGCAGCTTGGGAAATAGGATCAGCAGTTTGCTCTTGTGGTGTTTCAACGGCCTCGATTGTAGGTTTTTCTTGATTTTCTTTAGCGACATCATTTACGGCTACTTGAGTCGTATTTTCGTTAGCAACTTGAGTTTTTGATTGCTCATTTTCAGGGCTGTTATCTTCCGTTGTTTTGGGTGCTACAGTCTCTGCTTTTGCTTCAGCCTGTTGAGCTAAATTTTCAGGGTGATTTGGAGTGGTCTCATCAGAAGAGGTATCCGCTTTACTCAGAAGAGTGGAAGGGGTTTTATCGTCTGTTTTTGTTGGGTTAAGCTTGTCGCCCGTTGTATAGGCAAGGTATAAGCTTACGGCAACGATTAGCGCGATGATAAAAAAACCGTTGTTTAAAATGGCCCTAATGATAGACATGAGGTACTCCTATTTGATTTTTATCAAACCAAGTTTACGAGCGCTTTAGACGAGAAGAAAACACGAATAAAACGCCCTTCGTTTACTTAAATAACTTTT
>CAZJPO010000071.1:0-10417 GCA_964547865.1 uncultured Thiosulfatimonas sp. | reverse complement strand
CTCATCGGAGTTTACCGCGATCACCAAGCGATCACCCAGTTTTGCCGCTTCATTTAAATAGCGAACATGCCCACTGTGAAGCAAGTCAAAACAACCATTGGTAAAGACCACTTTTTCGCCATTTTGTTGCGCTAGCTTAATTAACTGTAACAACTCATCTTCATTAGGGGCCACGTAACCTTGGTGTCGACTATCGGCTTTTATCGCCTCGTCCAGTTCCGCCTTTTTCACCACAGAAGTACCAACTTTTTTCACCACCACACTGGCCGCCTGATTGGCCAAATGCACCGAACTCTGTAAGCTTAAACCACTTGCATAAGCTGTTGCCAAAGCGGCCATGACCGTATCGCCAGCGCCGGTCACATCATAAACTTCCTGAGCTTTGGACTGTAACAAGTAAGGCGCGTCTCCTTTTGAGATCAAAGCCATGCCATGTTCACTGCGCGTTACCAGTAGCGCTTTGAGATCTAATTCAGAAATTAGCTTATCTGCCCTTCCCAAAAGATCAGATTCACTGGAGACTTTCCCGGCAATATTTTCGAATTCAGATTGATTTGGTTTGATCAGTGTGGCGCCATGGTAACGAGAAAAATCATCGCCTTTTGGATCAATTAAAACGGGTTTACTGTATTGATTTGCGATTTCAATAATCGGCTCAACAAACTGTAATGCCCCCTTGGCGTAATCTGAAAGCACCAGAACATCACAGTCCTCAATATGCTTTCCAACCAATTCAACTAAGCTCTTCGCAGCCTTTTCCGGTACTGGGTTTTCAAAGTCCATACGAATCAACTGCTGATGGTGGCTCAGCACTCTCAATTTACATATGGTGCCACTTGGAGAAAGCGCCCAATCAGTTTCAACCCCCGCTTCTTGCATCAAGTGAGCCAAGCGAGTACCGTGTTCATCTAACTCGTCCTTTAAACTGTTGCTCTGCGCATGGCCAACGACGCCAATTAAACGCGCTTGAGCACCTAGGGAGGCAACATTTAAAGCCACATTCGCCGCGCCACCTGCACGCATCTGTTCTTCAGCGACTTTAACGACCGGGACCGGGGCTTCTGGTGAAATCCGCCCCGCATTGCCGACCCAATATTGGTCGAGCATAACATCACCCACCACTAAAACGTTGGCATTTGAAAAGGAACGAAGAGAAGCATCAGAAGCGTAAGACATCAAACTAAAAACCAGGCACTATCTTTAAAAGAAAAAATCATTCAAAAATTATCGTATAAAATTAGCGTACAGTTTAGCAGGAATTACATTAATGAAACATTCAAAAAGCCTATTTTCTGTACTATTGAGTACGACTTTCTTGATTAACTTCTTAAACCCTTCACTCAGCCACGCCGGTGACTCCAATAATAGCCCGCAGACATTTGCAATTCTGGGTGCCGTTGGCTCCTTGGCTTTTGCTTGTTATGAAGGCAAGCCGCCTTGTGTCCTTGGCAACCACATCGACACCAACGAACTATCCGTTAGCTTTGATCACGGTGAAGACCTGACCCTAACCAATAATCGAATCGCAATTGGTGCGGACTGGAATGAAAAAGTATTTGAAGCCGACAGTTGGGAAATCGTCGGTCGCTGGGATTTAAGTTTCCATAAGTGGACGTCTGATTCTGGTGTAGGCAACCAATCAGGTTCCATTATCGGATTGTCACCCGTCTTCCACTATCAACTGAAGAATATGGAAATTACACCGTTTATCGAACTCGGCGGAGGCCCACACCTGCTAAGCGACGTTCAAATTGAAGATGAAAATAAATCAACTCAATTCCAGTTCGGCAGCATCTTTGGGCTTGGTATGAAAAAAGATCAGTTCGAGATTGGCTATCGCTACCTACACATTTCTAATGCCAATATTAAGATGCCCAACCCCGGCACGGATATTCACAGCGTTCACCTTGGTTATCACTTCTAAAGCCGTTTAGAAGCTAAACCTTTAAACAAAAAAAGCGCCAAATGAAGGCGCTTCTTTATTTAAAGGAAAACTAACCATCGATTTTTATCGGCTCAAGGTGCCAAATATCATCATTGTATTCCTGCATCGTGCGGTCAGTTGAGAAAATTCCGCTTCGAGCCGTGTTTACAATACTCATTCGAACCCATTCAGAGCGATCTCTATAAGCCTGTGCAGCTTGATTTTGCACATCGACATAGCTTTGGAAGTCCGCCAAAGTCACCCATGGATCGGCAGGACTTTTTAACGAGCCAATCACCCCGTCAAAAATACCCGGTTCAAACTGATTGAAATGACCTGACTCAAGCAACTTCATCACTTGCTGCAGATCAAAGCTAGAGTCAATAAATTCTTGCGGGTTGTAATGCCTTTTCAGCGACTCAACGTCTGGCGTTTGCAAACCAAACAAAAAGAAGTTCTCATCGCCAACTGCTTCCCGAATCTCAACATTAGCGCCGTCTAAAGTACCAATGGTCAGAGCACCATTCATCATAAACTTCATATTCCCAGTACCGGAAGCCTCTTTTCCCGCAGTCGAGATTTGTTCTGATAGATCGGTTCCCGGACAGATCACTTCCATGGCTGAAACACGGTAATTTGGGAAAAACACCACTTTAAGCTTATCGCCCACTTCAGGGTCGGAATTGACAATTTGTGAGACATTATTAATCAACTTAATAATCTGTTTTGCCATGGCATAACCCGGCGCCGCTTTACCACCAAAAATAACACTTCGATTGGTCCAGCCATCGATATCACCTCGCTTAATTCGAGCATACAGATGAATCACATGCAAAATATTCAACAGCTGGCGTTTGTATTCATGGATACGTTTAACCTGAACATCAAATAACGACTCAATACTTAACTTAACGTTGGTTTTTTTATAAACCATCTCTGCCAGTCTAGCTTTATTTTGCTGCTTAACTTCAAACCAGTCTTTTTGGAATGTCGGATCTTCAGACAGCTTTTCAATCTGGCTTAACTCCGTCAGCTGCGTCACCCAACCCTCACCAATATGTGGTTGAAGTAATTCACGTAATCCAGGGTTGCACCCCGCTAACCAACGACGCTGCGTCACCCCATTGGTTTTATTATTGAACTTCTCTGGCCACAACTGATAGAAATCGTTGAAAAGCCCTTCTTTCAGAAGTTCCGAGTGAAGCGCTGCCACACCATTAACAGAGTGGCTACCAACAATGGCTAGATAAGCCATGCAGACATTGTTGTGCTCATCAATAATCGACATTCGACGTTTATAGTCATTATTGCCCGGCCACTTCATGGCAACCTGAACCAAAAAGTGATGATTGATTTCATATATAATTTCTAGTGGACGAGGCAGTAACCTTTCAAATAGTGAAACCGGCCACTTCTCCAACGCTTCTGGCAATAATGTATGATTGGTATAAGCCATGGTTTGACTGGTAATTTTCCAAGCCTCATCCCACTCTAACCCCTCTTTATCGATAAACAATCGCATCAGTTCAGCTACCGCCAAACTTGGGTGCGTATCGTTTAGCTGGAAAGCGTTGTATTTAGCAAACTCATCAAAGTTCCCAAAGCGCTCTTTCCACTGATAAACCACATCTTGTAAACTTGCAGAAACTAAAAAATACTGTTGTTTAAGGCGCAGTTCTTTACCATTCTCACTACTGTCATTCGGGTAGAGCACCATAGTAATATTTTCTGCTTCAGACTTCTGCGCAACTGCATCATGATATGAACCCGCATTAAACTCTGAAAGATCGAAGCCTTCCTGAGCATTGGCAGACCAAAGTCTCAGGGTATTCACTGTACTGTTCTTAAATCCTGCGATAGGCACATCAAATGGCACTGCTTCCACGACTTCTGCATGCTCCCAGTGCACGGTTAATTTACCTGTATGAGGGTCTTTGTACTGACGCGTTTCACCACCAAACTTAATGACTCGCGCGTACTCTGAACGCTCAATCTCCCATGGATAAGGCCCCACCCCCAACCAGTGATCTGGCTCTTCAATTTGATAGCCATTTTGAATCAACTGGCGAAACATACCGTATTCATAACGAAGACCATATCCCATTACTGGCAATCTCAAAGTCGCGCAACTATCCATAAAACAGGCCGCCAATCGGCCCAGACCACCATTCCCCAGTCCCGCATCGCGTTCAACCTCTTCAATCTCTTCTAGACTCAGGCCTAAATCATGTAATGCCTGTTCTGTTTCGGTTTCAATGCCCAGATTCAAGAGATTGTTTGCCAGTGAACGACCAACTAAAAATTCCATTGACAGGTAGTAGGCTTTTTTAATTTTTTCGGCATTATAGGCGTCCCACGTCTGCTTCCAATGCGACATTAATCGATCTCTAACCGTATAAGAAAGGGCTTTAAATAAGTAGTAATCTTCAGAGGTAATATTGCGCCCCAAGGTATGGCATAAATAACGCAAAAAATCCGTTTCTATATCATCCTTTTCCATACCGAGATGCTCCAGCATATCGGTAATCACTTCCATTCTCTTGGCTTCATTTTCAGTCGGCATTTAATCGTTCTCCAAATAAAGTTCTATATATTTTTTTGCGCTGTGTTTCCATTCAAAAGACTGTTCCATGCCCGTCTTTTGAATTTTTTGCCAAGTTCTCTTCTTTGAAAACAGGTGTAATGCATGTAAAAGGGTAGATTTCAATGCCTGCCGGCTTGGGTCATAAAATACGAAACCATTTGCCGTTCCAGCTTTGACATTTTCATCACTTGAGTTAAAGACTGTGTCCGCCAAACCTCCGGTATGGTGCACGATAGGTGGTGTTCCATAAGCCAAACTGTACATTTGATTTAATCCGCAGGGCTCAAAGCGTGACGGCATTAAAAACATATCAGCCCCCGCCTCCACCCGATGCGCGAGCAACTCTGAATAACCAATAAACTTCCAAACACGTGACGGATACTTCTTAGACAAGGCTATGACTTGCTCTTCAAAATAATGATTTCCTGCACCCACCACCACAAAATTAGCGTCGGTTTGCTCAATAATATCCGGCATCACCTCTAAGACTAAATCAATGCCTTTTTGCTCAACTAAGCGCCCCACCAATCCGATCAGGGGTCGTTTCATACACTCATCCATGCGCTTATTGGATCGCTTTTCAGACTCCCCTCGAAACAAACACAGCTCACTTAGCAGGGCTTCTTTATTTGCTAGCTTTCCAGCAATACGGCCTTTTTTGGCAGAGTACTGTTTAACAATGAGATCATCCACTTTAGGATTCCAAATTGTATCGTCAATTCCATTAATGACGCCGACCAAGCGGCCTTCTGCTGCGCGTTTCTGTAAGATCCCCTCCATGCCATAGGCAAATTCGGGATAACAAATCTCCTTGGCATAGGAGGGACTGACTGTCGTTACCCAATCAGCTTTCATCAGCCCTGCTTTGAGCATAGAAAAGTGTCCATAAAATTCAACACCGTCTATTCCCCAAAGCACTTTGGGTATTTGCAGCTGAGCAAACAATGAATAGGGGAAATTACCTGGATAGGCCATATTGTGGATTGTGAATAAGGTTTTAGGCGGTGCAGCCTCTAGACTTAAAAGCGCAGGAACCAGACCTGTCTGCCAATCATTGGCGTGAACCACATCAGGCCGCCATTTTAAACCCGCCCGATCCATGGCCAGTTCCGCAACCACTTTGGAAAACACGCCAAAACGTTCGCCGTTGTCCCACCAATCAGTCCCATCTTTTGCTAAGTATGGATTCCCTGGTCGATCATACAACTCTGGAATATTGATTAACCAGACAGGGTAGTCTACCCCTTTTAATGCCTTAGCTTTTAGTTGTAAAACTTGGCACTGATAAGTTTTCCCACAACCATCAACTTCCAGTTCAGCGACTTTCTTCAAACCTTTTTTGGGTAGTTTTTCCATCACCGATTGGTAGGCCGGTAAAACCAACCTTACCTTGTGCTTCAGTTCTATAAACGCATTCGGCAAACTTCCTGAAACATCCGCTAATCCACCGGTTTTAATAAAAGGGTGCGCTTCAGAAGTTGCAAACAAAATCTTCATATATTTTTCTCGTTATTGTTTTTTTAATACAACCACACCAAGAGGCGGTAATGTTAATTCAATTGAGTGCTCTCTTCCCATCCAAGGGATTTTTTGGCTTTCAACAAATCCAGCATTACCGACATTACTGCCACCAAACAGTTCGGCATCAGAGTTTATCAACTCAACATAGCCCCCCTCACCGGGCACACCAATGCGGTAATTGTCCCGACTAACCGGGGTAAAGTTGAAAATGCAGATTAACGACTCATCGTCCGAATGGCGTAAAAAGCTCAAAATGGATTGCTGGTAATCATGACAATCAACCCATTCAAAACCACTTTGTTCAAAATCTCGACCATAGAGTGCGGAGTGGTTCTTATAGAGTTCATTTAATGATTTTGAAAACAGCTGGACGCCACGATTTAAATTTTGGTCACACAAATACCAATCCAGTGATGCCGATTCATTCCACTCTCCCCATTGAGCAAACTCACCTCCCATAAACATGAGTTTTTTCCCGGGGTGGAGCATCTGGTAACTGAAAAGTAACCTTAAGTTTGCAGCTTTTTGCCAGTCGTCTCCCGGCATTTTATTAATCAAAGAGCCTTTTAAATGCACGACTTCATCATGAGACAACGGCAACACAAAGTTCTCGGTATAGACGTACATCTGACTAAAGGTCAGTTGATCATGGTGGTACTGACGGAAAATAGGCGCCTTTTCAAAATAACTCAGGGTATCGTTCATCCACCCCATATTCCATTTCATGGAATAACCTAAACCACCCATCCAGGTCGGTCTTGAGACCATTGGCCAAGCCGTTGACTCTTCTGCCATAACAACCGCTCCCGGACTCTGTGAATGGACTTGCTCATTCAGTAGCTTCATAAACTCGATGGCTTCTATATTCTCTCTACCGCCATATTTATTCGGCAACCACTCTCCCTCTTCTCTAGAGTAATCAAGGTAGAGCATCGAGGCCACGGCGTCGACACGCAAGCCATCTATATGCATCTCTTTTAACCAGTACAACGCATTACTGATTAAAAAATTTCGTACTTCGTTGCGTCCAAAATTGAAGATATAAGTCCCCCAATCTTGATGTTCACCAATCCGCGGATCTTCATGCTCATACAGCGCGGTGCCGTCATAGCGACCCAATGCAAACTCATCTTTTGGAAAGTGCGCAGGCACCCAATCCAAAAACACACCAATACCGTTTTGATGGCAGTGGTCAATAAAGTACCGGAAGTCATCTGGTGTTCCAAAACGGCTGGTCGGAGCAAAATAGCCCGTGGTTTGATAACCCCAAGATTGGTCCAAAGGGTGCTCTGAAATTGGCAGAAGTTCAATATGGGTATAGCCCATCCAATTGACATACTCAACGAGCTTGTGCGCTAGTTCACGGTAATTTAAAAAGCCGCCATCATTATTGCGCTGCCAAGAGCCTAAGTGCACCTCATAAATATTGATTGGAGATTGCTGCCAATCAAATTCAGTACGTTGTGCCAACCAATCAGAATCCTGCCACTCATAGTCTGACCCCGAAACAATACAACCCGTGTTTGGGCGTAACTCCATCGCCTGAGCATAAGGGTCTGTTTTAATAAAACAGTCGCCCGTATGGCGATTGCGGATTTCAAATTTATAGATATCGCCGACATGCAGACCCGGGATGAACAACTCCCAAATACCCGAGCCGCCATTGATCCGCATCGGATGACGTAAACCGTGCCAACCATTAAAGTCGCCAACCACTGAAACTCTCTCGGCCGCAGGTGCCCAAACTGCAAACTGCACACCGCTTATGCCATCTATCATTTTTGGGTGAGCACCCAACAATTCATAAACCTGCCAGTGCTGCCCTTCGGAAAAGAGGTGTAAATCTAACTCACCCAATTGGGGTAGGAATGTATGGGGTGAAACCATCTCATGCTGTGAACCATCAGCTTCTGTCCAACAAACGGAGTAGTGCTGCGGAAGTTTCTCTTTTTGAGCATCGGTTAAATAGGTAACAAATAGATCTGTGCCCTCTATCCGCCCCAACTCAAACCCAGAGACGGTTACTGTTTCAGCCGTTGGTAACCACTCTGCCAATCGCCACTTTGACACTTCAGCTTTCTCTGCGTTTTTAAGCTCTGTCGGGTGACAACCTAAAAAGGAGAAGGGGTCATGGTGGCGTCCCTCAGCCAATACTTTTATATTGCCCAATAACCAATTATCAATTTCTTGCTTTTCAGCCTTCATAAAGTGTCTCAGTCTATTTTCTGTATTCTTTTTTGCACGCTACGCTTATTTAAGCGCTCTCTTGCTCATGATTAGGTTTTGAGTCAAATCATGCTGACCTATTCGTCAGCTCAATCAATTTAGCCAGTTTAGGCGCCACATCTTCTGCTACCTGCTCCCATCTGAATTGCCATTGCCAATTATCTTCGCAGGTACCCGGAATATTCATGCGATGCTCGGCTCCTAAAGAGAGAATATCTTGTAGCGGCAAAACCACTCTATCGGCGACCGAACCTAAAGCTGCCACCATTAATGGCCATGGCATTTCCTGATAGCGCGAGATACCTACCCCCTTATCTGCAATCAACTCATTCAGTTTTGTCTGTAGCTGCTCCAAAACCCAACCTTTGGTGCCATCATCTAAAGAATCAAACCAACCTAACGTCGTATCATTGTCATGAGTTCCTGTATAGGTCACTGATTTCTCGACTTGCTCATACAATGAGTGCGGATTATCAGGCAGACCATTAAAACCAAACTGTAAAACAGACATACCCGGCAGCTCAAACTTCTCTTTCAGCGCCACCACTTCTTCGGTAATAATGCCTAGATCTTCTGCCACCAAAGGCAGCTTTAGAAATTCTTTTTGCAGTTCGGTTAATAGCGAATCACCCGGTGTTTTCACCCAATGACCATTGATAGCCGTTTCTTCAGTAGCCTCAATTTCCCAAACCGCTTCAAGCCCTCTAAAGTGGTCGATACGAACTAAATCAAACTGAGCAAAAGACTCTTTTATCCGCGCTTTCCACCAGGAGAAACCATCAGTTTGCATCTTCTGCCAATCATAGTGAGGGTTTCCCCAACGCTGACCGGTTTCAGAAAAATAGTCCGGCGGCACACCTGTCACGACTGTCGGTTGCAAATTATCATCCAGTCTAAACAACTCTGGATTAGCCCAGACATCTACACTGTCATAGGCGACAAAGATGGGCATATCGCCAAACAGTTGGATGCCTTTTTGATTGGCATGTTTCTTAAGCTTGCGCCAAACCACAGACAACATAAATTGTTGCTTCTGTAACTCTAAAATCTTTTTTGCATGCGTTTCAGAAAAATTCTTAAGCGCCTCGGTATCACGATACTTCAAGTCATCTGGCCACTCGGCCCAACAATGCCCCTGCTGGCTCTGCTTAATCGCCATAAACAGAGTGTAATCATTTAACCATTCTGGTGGCTTAGCCATATAAACAGCAAAGGTCGCTTGATTAAACTGTTCTTGCCAATCATCCGGTAATAAAGCCGGGTTCATTGCAAATGCTGAAACCGATTGATAAGGCGACAAATCCGCATGAGGCTCAGTCAGAGGTAGCATCTGCCATAGATTTAACCCTGCTTGCTCCATCCAATCAATAAAACGCCAAGCTTGCTGATTTAAGACCCCAAGCTTCCCCTTTTTATTTGGCAAACTTGTTGGATGAAGTAAAACGCCAGCTTGTCGTTGAGTCATGGTTTCTTAGCCTTCACTGTTAGTTGCGGCGCATAGTGCCTGAGTTTTCCATTTCACCCCCACCAAAAGAGATGGGGTGATTGAGTGCTTCTGGCATATCGACTTTCAGCAATTCGTAAAGCCGCGCCAGATGCCTACGGTACAGTCGATCAAAATCTTGCACGCTGCCGCCTGGGTTGTAGTCACCAAACCACCAGAACCAATCTGATCCCTCACAAATCGCGAGTTGTTCTGTCGCAGCTTTGCGCTCTTCTTTTGTGAGGTTTCCTTTTGAAAAGGTGTCGTCAAAACACTTCTTCGCCTCAACCAGTAAATCCCAGCCAAGGTTTTTGTCTTTGTCGCCAATCCAAGTTGAAAACGAACCATAAACCCAACTTCCCGCCTTAAGCACCGGTAGATGTCTCGCTTTGGCACCCGATTCAAGTGCATCTGAAAAAGTCGTCATTTCGACTTTGCCGTGTTCGGTTAACTCACAGTAAAGTGCATTGAGAAAATGGCTGGCGTTATCGTGATAGTATTCCCAAGCATTCTCTCCATCGAGAATGACTGAAACAACGTGTTCATCGGCCTCACTTCCTAAGAAATTAGCGATATTTGTCATGTGCTGAGCGAAGTCTTTAGCCGCATCATTAGGGTGCCAATCCTTGTATTGAAAGCCGACTAAATCCGACAAGCCATCATCCCTAAAAAACAACGA
>CAZJPO010000070.1:0-10621 GCA_964547865.1 uncultured Thiosulfatimonas sp. | reverse complement strand
CTGAAATCGAGTTAATGGTTCAGGTCAACGGTAAATTGCGCGGTAAAATTGAAGTGGCGGCGGATGCTGATAAAGATTCAATTATTGCCGTAGCGAAAGCAGATGAATCAGTTCAGAAGTTTACTGATGGCAAAGAGATTGTTAAAGAGATCGTGGTGCCGAGACGTCTTGTTAATTTGGTGGTTAAAGGGTAGTCAATAAAGGATATTCGATGAACACTTGGAAAAAGATTGCATTTAGTTCACTGTTTGTCGCACTGGTGGTGCAGTTATCGGCGTGTGGTTTCCATTTGCGTGGAACGGGTGACGTGGGGGCCATTGCTTTTTCCAGTGTTGAGTTGGAGGTTCAGCCTGGGGTAAATCAAGATGTTTACCGGAGTTTAAAACGACAGATACAGGCTCAAAAAATGACGCTATTAGACTCTGCGGCTGATATTAGAATTAAGCTAGAAGCAACGGGTTATAAAACTTCAACCACTTCGAGAAGTGGTCTGGGGGAGGTTGCGTCACAGCTAATCAAAATGACTCAGGGCTTTACTGCGGTAGACCTCAAAACAAAAAAAGTGATGACTTCAGGAACCGTAACGGTGATGCGTGATCGACAGGTTAGTACCTCCGAAATTGTCGCTTCAGATACCGAGTTACGCTCTATCAAGAAAATGATGACTGAAGACTTGGCAAGACAAGTTTTACAGCGAGTTATCAGAGCCAGTCAATCGAAGTTAAATCCAAGTACGCCATCAAACTAATATGATTCTTGCCAGTGCTTTCTTAAATCAGCTGAATAGTCAGAACCTTGAGATAAAGCCGATCTATCTTTTCTACGGAGAGGAGCCGTTATTTTTAAGGGATTGCTCTGACGGCTTGAGAAACTACCTGCATTCACAAGGCTATTTGAGTGGCGATGTTTATGAAGTGGATGCTAGCTTTGATTGGCAGGGCTTGCAGATGGAAACTCAGGCTGGATCCCTGTTTGCCGATGCCAGAATGATTGTCGTTAATATGCCCAAAGGGGCTCCCGGAAGAGAGGGCGGTAAGTTTATTCAGGATTGGTGCAAAATTTCTCATGCGCTGCCTCCCGAAATTGTATTAGTGGTGATGTGTGAACGACTTGATAGTCGACAAGCTAAGGCCAAATGGGTCACCGCGATTGAATCGGCGGGATTAGTCGTTCAGGCCAAACCTGTACCTGCTAATGCACTGCCTGGTTGGTGTCAAAATAGAGCTTCAAGCTATGGTTTAAACCTTGAAGGTGAGGCGGCCAGTTTGTTGGCGGATCGAGTTGAAGGCAATTTGCTGGCGGCGGATCAAGAGCTGATTAAACTCTCTTTGATGTTGCCTCAGGCGAGTACAGTTAGTGCGGAACATGTTTTGGAGCATGTGGTTGATCAAGCCCACTATCAGTTATTCGCGCTTGCGACCTCAATGCTCAATGGCAGAACCGACTACAGTGTTCAGATGTTAAACCGCCTTCACCAAGAAGGTGTAGAGGCCCCCGTGATACTGTGGTTACTGTCGAAAGAGATACGCCAACTGATTGAGTTGTCACAACTGACTCAGCAGGTGTCGATGGCACAGGCATTTAAACAGTGTCGAATTTGGCAATCTCGGCAAGGTGAATACTCCCAAGCAATGAACCGACACGGCCTTCAAGACTGGCAAGCTTTTCTGAGACAAGCTTTGCAGATAGATATGATGATTAAAGGAATTCAACCGACCTTAAGCGACCGCGAGGTCTGGTTTGCGTTATCGGACTTAGTTAGTAAGATAGCTCGTTAAGATACAATAGTCGACTCTAAATAGAGAATTTTATTATGAATGTACAAGAATATATGACGAATTTGGGTAAGCAGGCAAGAGCTGCTTCTCGAGCTTTAGTTTGCGCCACAACAGAGCAGAAAAACACTGCGCTTTTGGCAATGGCAGATATTATTGAAGCTTCGGCCGAAGCGCTTAAGGTTGAGAATACTAAAGACCTAGAAAATGGTAAAGCGAATGGCTTAGACGCCGCTATGCTAGACCGTTTGAGCCTGACGGATTCAACTTTGGCAGGAATGGCGGAAGGCTTACGTCAGATTGCAGGATTACAGGATCCGATTGGTGAGATCTCTGATATGTCTTATCGCCCTTCGGGTATTCAGGTTGGCAAGATGCGAGTGCCTTTAGGGGTGGTTGGTATTATCTATGAATCGCGCCCTAATGTGACGATTGATGCAGCGGCTCTGTGCTTAAAGTCTGGTAATGCCGCCATTCTTCGCGGTGGTTCTGAAGCCGCCCACTCTAACCAAGCGTTGGCAAAGTGTATTCGAGAAGGTTTAGAAAAAGCCGGGCTACCTGCAACAGCGGTACAAGTTGTTGAGACCACCGATCGCGAAGCGGTAGGGCAGTTGATTGCGATGCCTGACTATGTTGATGTGATTATCCCTCGCGGTGGTAAAGGTCTAATTGAGCGAATTAGTGAAGGCGCTCGTGTGCCCGTCATTAAACACTTGGACGGAATCTGTCATGTCTATATTGATGATGATGCCTGCGCTGATAAAGCAGTGTCGGTGGCGTTTAACGCTAAGACTCATCGTTATGGCGTCTGTAATGCGATGGAAACTTTACTCGTTGCTGAGTCGCGTGCAGAGGAAGTTCTGCCAAAACTCGCCCAGCTTTACAATGAGAAGGGGGTTGAGTTGCGTGGTTGTGTGAAAACCTGTGCGATTATCGATGCGGTTGTGGCGACTGAAGAGGATTGGGCAACCGAATACCTCGCGCCAGTGCTGTCAATTAAGGTGGTTGCTGATGTCAATGAAGCGATGGATCACATTGCTGAGTTTAGTTCTGGGCATACCGAATCGATTATTACGGAGAACTTTTCAACCTCGCGTCGTTTCTTGGCAGAGGTGGACTCAAGCTCTGTTATGGTCAATGCTTCAACCCGTTTTGCCGATGGTTTTGAGTATGGTCTTGGCGCTGAGATTGGAATTAGTACTGATAAATTCCACGCTCGAGGGCCTGTTGGTTTGGAAGGACTGACGTCTCAGAAATATATTGTGCTTGGTGATGGAACCATTCGAAAGTAAGGCGAACTGAGTGAAGTTAATCGGCATTAATGGCGGTACTTTTGACCCTATTCACTATGGACATCTAAGACCGGCTTTGGAAGCAATGGAACAGCTGGGCTTGAAAGAGGTTCAGTTTATTCCTTGTAAAATCCCGGTTCACAAGCACGAAGCCAATGTTTCCGCCGAACATCGTATAGAGATGATTAAACTGGCGATTGAAGGACAAGTCCAATTTCTATTGAACAGCTATGAAATAGAAAAGTCTGGTGACTCATATATGGTTGAAACGCTTGAGGCGCTTAAATCGGAGTATTCAGAAGATACCCTGATATTAATGATGGGCACTGACAGCTTTGTTAAGTTCCATACTTGGCACCGATGGCAAGATATTATTCATTTAGCCAATATTGTGATTATGCACCGCCCTGGAGAAAATGTGCCTTTGGACTGCACTTCGGGGGTGATTTATCAAACTCATAAGGTCGCTAAATTCACTAAACAGTCGGGGCAGATGTTGGATATGGCGGTGACTCAATTAGATATTAGTTCTACAGAAATAAGAGCGACGCTTGTTGATGGTAAGAGTGTGGAATATTTGCTACCGCCTCGTGTCTTGGAATATATTAATAAACATGGTCTTTATACAGAACATTCATAAATAGAAAAAGGTAACTAAACTTTAATGGATATAAACCAAATTCAAAGTCTGGTCGTTGAGACTCTGGACGATTCAAAAGCCAGAGATATTCAGGTGATTGATGTAACGGGTGTGAGTAGCTTTGCAGACGTTATGATTGTGGCAACAGGTACTTCAACCACTCATGTAAGATCCTTAGGGGCTCATGTCGAAAAAGCGTTTAAAGAAGCCGGTGAACCGCCTTTGGGCGTTGAGGGCGGGCCGCAGCCTGACTGGGTACTGGTCGATTTAGGTAATGCGATTGTCCACATTATGACCGAAGGTGCTCGTGCTCACTATGCGATTGAAAAGCTTTGGGATATCAAAGAGAAGCCTGCTGAAGAAGCCTCTAACTAATTTAGTTGGTTAACAGGTTCAGCGTTCAATGATTATTCACTTTATTACCGTTGGGCACAAAATGCCCAAATGGGTTCAAGACGGTTATGCAGAATATGCAAAGCGGCTGCCTAAGTCCTGCGCTATCAAACTGATTGAGCTGCCTATGGCTCAGCGCGGCAAAACAGGTTCTGTTGAAAAATACAAAACAGAAGAAGCCAAGAAAATCCTTGCTGCTGTACCTAAAGGCACGCGATTAATTGTCCTCGATGAGCATGGCCAGCAGGTCACGACTAAACAGCTTGCCGATAAGCTTGAGGGCTGGTTGTCTGGAGGACAAGATGTCGCTCTGATTGTCGGTGGCCCTGATGGCCTTGATCAAAGCCTGATACAGCAAGCTCAATGGAAATGGGGGCTCTCGAATTTGACCATGCCGCACCCCATGGTTCGTATCATGGTTGCCGAACAAATCTATCGTGCTTGGTCCGTGATTAATAATCACCCTTATCATCGAGAATAATTTTTCCGGATAAAGTAAGATGAGTAATAGGACGTAAGTTTTTCAGAATCTCTGGTCTTGTACACTCAAAATATAAGACTTCTGTCAGTGGGCAAGCTGTAGGAGCTTTCGTCCTTATTGGTATTTTTTACACCCTAGAGTTGCTTTCAAGCTTTGTGCTTATTTGGCCGGTCCTATTGTCATTAGCCCTTATCTTCCGTTATTTTCTATTCCAGGACATTACAAAAAAAGTTGACCATTTAAAGCAAGATTTATCTTTAGACCGTGTTACCTGGGTTTCTATCAATGTCGTATTGGTAGGTATTCTATGGGGCGCAGCTTTTTTGTATTTGATTCAAACGGCACCGCCTGAGGCTCACTATTTTGCAATGGCTCTTGCAGCCACTCTTTTGGGTTCTGGGATCCTGACATTGGGCAGTTCATTTTTTGTATACTGCCTGTTTAGTGTTCCACTTACCACTCTTATGTTGATCGGCTTTCTCAATCACGACTATCACCTTCATAATTGGTCAGCTTTTGCCACTGTTATTGGTACCTCGTATTTACTCTATTCTGCCTATATTTATGCAAATAAAAATAAGGACTTGGTTTCTAAAAGCATTGAGATACAAGATGTTCAACAAACCCTGATAGATTCATTGGGGAAAGCGTCTGAATTTAGAGATGAAGAGACGGGCTGCAATTGATCGTATGAGTTACGCCTGTTATTTGGTTGCGTTAGAACTTGGGTTTGAAGAGCACCGCGCGATTGAACTTCGCAAAGCAAGCTCACTGCATGACATTGGTAAAATTGGTATTCCCGATCAGGTTTTACTAAAGGACAGCCGTCTTGATGCTGAGGAGTGGCAAATTATGCAGAGTCACACCACGATAGGTTTGAAGATACTGGGCCAATCAGAAAGTTCTTTGATTCAGACAGCCAGAATCGTTATTGCCTCTCACCATGAAAAATGGGATGGTGCTGGATACCCTGTTGGATTAAAGGGGGATGATATTCCACTAGAAGGACGGATAGCCGCAATATGCGATGTTTTTGACGCCCTGATTTCCGATCGCCCCTATAAAAAAGCTTGGACCTATTCTGATGCCCTGAAATATATTGAAGACAGGTCAGGCACTCAGTTTGATCCAAAAGTCGTTCATGCATTTATGACGGTTTATCCTGAAATTGTTCAATATTCCCAAGAAAACCAATAGTCAGCCCAACCAATCGTCCCTTGCTTAGATTTAAATCCATGAATAAGTTGTTCTTATCTTTGAATGTTTTACATAATCATCTTGACCTATTGTTGTTAAATGTGGATAATTCACGGCTCTTATATATTCAGTCATTATTTGGGTGTAAGCATCGGATAGTGTTGTGTTAATTGTTAATGGTTTATATATCTCTAAAGGTCTACGGATCGTTAACACGTAAAACTTAAGGAAAGCTAAAATGGCAAATTCAGCTCAAGCGACTAAGCGTGCTCGTCAACAAGAAAGACGTCGTCAACATAACGTTGCACTGCGTTCAGACATGCGTACAGCGGTTAAAAAAGTAATCGCAGCAATTGGTGAAGGTGATCAAGCGAAAGCTAACGATCTTTTCCGTGTTGCTCAAGGTAAATTAGATGGTATGGCTCGTAAGAACATTATCGCTAAAAACAAAGCCGCACGCACTAAGAGCCGTATCAACGCTCGTATCAAAGCGATGGCATAATTTATTACTCAATTTATTTGAGATAGTAAATTAGAAGAAACCGGGAAATCCCGGTTTTTTTATATCTGTGAAATAAGGAATAAGATGACTTTTTTACGTTTTATGGCTCTTTTAGAGGGGACTTCATTGTTGCTGTTATTGTTCGTTGCGATGCCATTGAAATACAACTATGGCATGCCTGAGGCTGTCAGTTTGGTCGGTCGGGGGCACGGTGGCCTCTTTATCGCTTTCAATATCGTTCTGTTCTATCATGTTGGCAGAGGTCACTTGTCAGCAGTCAAAGGGTTTGTGGGTTTTATCGCTTCTCTAGTTCCTTTTGGAACCTTCATCTACAAAGCCAAAGTGCTTAACTCTGCGGATCTACCCGCAAAAACAGCATAGCGCTTGGTTACGTTGGGCAGACCATCTCGCCAAGCTCTTGGGTCAGTTTAAGGTTTTCCGAGTAGTCCACAGGGCAGTCGATAAGTACAACAGTGTTGTCCTCTATTGCCCGTTGTATGGTCGGTAATAGCTCTTCTGTTTTTTCTATTCTGTAGCCTTTGGCGCCAAATGATTCTGCCAGTTTAATGAAGTCTGGATTGGCAAATTTGATATGACTTTCTCGACCAAACTGGTTGACCTGTTTCCATTTAATTAGGCCGTACTCCGCATCGTTCCAGATTAAAACGATAATTGGAATTTGCAACCTAACCGCGGTTTCGACTTCTTGAACATTCATTAAAAAGCCCGCATCACCAGTTACCGCGACTGAGACTTGTTCAGGCTTCGCCAGTTTTGCTGCAATAGCGCCAGGTAGCGCGATTCCCATGGAGGCAAAACCGTTCGAAATAATACAGCTATTGGGGCTAAGTGTTTGGTACATCCTTGCAACCCACATTTTATGGGCCCCCACATCGGAGATAATAATATCTTCTGGTTTGAGAGATTTGCGCAGATCACTCAGTATTCTCTGTGGTTTAACGGGGTAGTCTTGGTCATCATCGAGTTGATGAAAGACCTGTTCGATGCGTTTTTTAAGCCCTTGATAAGGCGTGCCAGTATGACGGTGGCTGATTGCAGCGACCCCAGAAAGTGCCTGACCGATATCTCCGATTAGACCTGCTGAAACAATATAGTACTCATCAACTTCAGCGGGTTGAGTATCGATATGAATAATTTTGGCATTCGGGTTATGGTTCCAAAGGTTGGGGTGGTATTCGACAATATCGTAGCCAACACAAATCACCACATCTGCCCGATCGATGCCACAGGAAATATAATCATGAGCTTGAAGGCCAACGGTACCCAGTGATAATTCGTTGTCGCAAGACAGCGCGCCTTTTGCCATAAAAGTGGTCGCAACGGGAATATTCAATTTGGTAGCAAATTCTAGCAGGGCATCACTGGCATTGGAACGAATCACGCCATTGCCTGCAATAATCATCGGAAATTCGGCATTGGAGATGATTTCAGCAGCTTGCTGAACTTTAGTTGGATTGACGTGAGAAGCCAGAGGGCTTTGTTTTTTTAAAGGCTTTTTCTCAAGTCCGCTCTTTTCAGCGATATTTTCAGGAAAGTCGATAAAACTACAGCCTGGTTTTTCGGCCTCTGCGACTTTAAAAGCTTTTCGAACCACTTCCGGAATGATTTCTGGGGTCAAAATTTGGGTACTGTATTTAGTGATGGGTTCAAACAGGTTAACTAAGTCGAGCACCTGATGGCTCTCTTTGTGAAGGCGGTTGGTTCCGGCTTGCCCAGCAATCGCAACAATCGGTGCTCTGTCCATATTGGCATCGGCAACCCCTGTCACTAAGTTGGTTGCTCCGGGCCCAAGTGTCGAAAGGCAAACTCCGGCTTTACCGGTGAGGCGGCCATAGACATCTGCCATAAAGGCGGCACCCTGTTCATGGCGTGTTAAGACAAACTTAATTTTACTCTCTAAAAGAGCATCCATTAGATCTAAATTCTCTTCACCTGGAATGCCAAAAATATACTCGACTTCTTCATTTTCTAGACAACGAACAAACAGTTCTGCCGCTTTCATTTTTTGCCCCTTATTTCTTTGCTCTCTTTTCAGACCTTAAATATCGACAATCTCTTTCACTAAGCCTCTCAAATTAAATATTGGCATATTTGTCAGGTGAAAGGTAATAAAACCTCTTTGCACTTTGCTAAGGCCACCTTATCAGAGAAAACAGCTGTGTGCGCTCTATAGGGTTTGATACAATCAAGGCTGTTTTAAACCTCTCTGGAATTTTGTTTGAAAAGAATGATAAAAGCTGCCGCAACCGTCGGCGGAATGACCATGATATCAAGGGTGCTCGGCTTTGTTCGAGATGTCATTATTGCCCGTTATTTTGGTGCCTCTATGGGGGCGGATGCATTCTTTGTTGCCTTTAAAATTCCTAATTTTTTCCGCCGCCTATTTGCTGAAGGAGCCTTTTCACAAGCCTTTGTTCCCGTCTTGGCAGAAGCTAAAGAGAAACGCGGTCACGATGCGGTTAAGCATC
Organism: uncultured Thiosulfatimonas sp.; assembly: GCA_964547865.1. GTDB lineage: Bacteria > Pseudomonadota > Gammaproteobacteria > Thiomicrospirales > Thiomicrospiraceae > Thiomicrorhabdus. The sequence goes on along the minus strand of CAZJPO010000070.1, from coordinate 1,852 downwards.
TAGTCAATGCGATCAGTTTTAGGTTGGGTGGTATTCTCTTGATTCTGACAGCTTTTGGTGTGTTTGGCTCCTCTTTGTGGATGATGGTGTTTGCGCCTGGCTTTATGGATAACCCAGAGAAGTTTGCATTGGCTTCAGATATGCTGGCGATTACCTTTCCGTATCTATTGCTAATCTCATTAGTGGCATTTTCGTCCGCTATTATGAATACCTATAACCAGTTTGCCGTGCCGGCCTTTACGCCTGTGTTTTTGAATTTGGTTTTAATTAGTTTTGCAATCTGGGTTTCGCCTCTGCTTGATATTCCGGTGATGGCATTGGCTTGGGGAGTTTTGGCAGCCGGTGTGGTTCAGCTTTTATTTCATTTACCATTTTTGTATAAGCTCGACTTGCTACCCCATCCAGGCAGAGAAACGGATCCGGGCGTGGGGGAGGTTAAGCGCCTAATGTTACCGGCTCTATTTGGGGTTTCCGTGGCTCAGATAAACTTGTTGGTGGATACCATTTTGGCTTCGTTTTTGGTGACGGGTTCTGTTTCTTGGCTGTATTATTCAGACCGTTTAATGGAGTTTCCGCTTGGAGTGTTTGGGGTGGCGTTGGCGACAGTGGTTTTACCGGGGCTGTCTAAAAAAGCCGCCAATGAAAACTGGCAGGGCTTTCAGCAGGATATTGATAGTGCTCTGAGACTGGTTTTGATTATTGGTCTACCGGCCACTCTGGGTTTGTTGCTGTTGGCCGAACCTCTAGTCGCGTCACTATTTTTCTACGGAGCTTTTACTGCACATGATGCCAATATGGCGAGCTTGAGTTTAATGGCTTACTCATTTGGCTTGCTTGGCTTTATTCTGGTCAAGATATTGGCACCAGCATTCTATGCGCGGAAAGACATGAAAACACCCGTTAAAATTGCTGTCGTCGCACTGTTGACCAATATTGTTTTCAATTTAGTTTTAATCGGTCCATTTGCTCATGTTGGTTTGGCTGCGGCGACTACGATTTCTGCATTTGTCAATGCAGGGTTGCTTTATTGGTTTCTGACAAAACAACAAGTCTTTACCCCTTTGGCGGGTTGGATGAAATTAACGCTTCAAGTGATTATGGCCAACGTTGTGATGGTGGGCTTTTTAGTTTGTTTTTCACCGGCCGTTGAACAGTGGCATGCTTTTGATGTTTGGTCTAGAGTAGGCTGGTTATTTGGCTTGGTCACGGGGGCCATTATTCTCTATGCATTGGTTCTGTTTTCTGTTGGGCTGAACCCAAGACGTCTCTTGAGCAAACGCTGAACAATTAAAATCACAGTTTTCTTTATATTTACAAGCCGTTAAGGCCTGCAATAGGCTATAATTCCCGCTTTGATTTTTTATATTTTTATTTCTGAAATGCAGTTAATTCGCGGCCTACACAATGTAAATAGATTTAGTTCTGAGTTAGAGCGCGGTTGTGTTTTAACGATCGGTAACTTTGATGGTGTTCACCTAGGGCATCAGCAGGTTTTAAACAAGGTTCATAACCAAGCTGAAACCCTTAATTTGCCAAGTGTTGTGATGATTTTTGAACCTTTACCGATCGAGTTTTTTACGCCGCAAAAAGCGCCGGTTAGATTAATGAATTTGCGTGAGAAATTACAAGCTTTTGCTGAGACTGAGATCGATTTTGTGCTGTGCGTGCGCTTCAATAAAAAATTTGCCGAGTTGACTGCGGAAGAGTTTATTCAGCAGATCCTATTGGACGCTTTGAATATTAAGGATTTAGTCATCGGTGATGACTTCTGTTTTGGCAAAGGTCGCAAGGGTAACTTTGATTTGTTAAAACAGGCTGGAGCAGAGCAGGGTTTTACTGTTGATGATATGCG
>CAZJPO010000069.1:0-10653 GCA_964547865.1 uncultured Thiosulfatimonas sp. | reverse complement strand
GATCAAGGCATTACAGCAGAACAGTTTGAAGCGGTTCGTGCTTGTCGTCCTGCGCACCCAATTGACTTTGGTAAGCGTATTGAAGCGGTGAAGCAGTTCAGTCAAATGGACTCAGCGGAGAGCTTGAGTGCGGCGAATAAGCGTATTAGCAATATTCTGAAAAAAGTCGATGGCTCAATTGCTGAAACCGTCAACGCAGATCTACTGACGGATGGTGCTGAAAAAGCTCTGTGGAATGCTCTGGAGGCACTGCGTGAAACCGTGAGTGATCAGATTGCTGGACGTGATTATGTAGCGGCCATTTCTGAACTATCGACCATTAAAGATGCGGTTGACCACTTCTTTGATGAAGTCATGGTGATGGTTGATGATGAAGCGGTGAAGCAAAATCGTTTAGCTCTTCTTAACCAGATTTATCAACTGTTCTTGGAAGTCGCAGATATCTCGCGTCTGTAATTTGGAATAGAAGACTTTGACTTAAATGACTCCCGTTTGGAAAATTCCGGCCGGGAGTTTTTTATTGGTGAAACTATGCAAAACCAAAAAATTATTGTTTTAGATCGCGATGGCGTGATTAACGAAGACTCCGATGCGTTTATTAAATCGCCAGATGAGTGGCTGCCAGTACCGGGTAGTATTGAAGCGATTAAGAAGCTCAAGCAAGCAGGCTGGCTGGTTGCCGTAGCGACGAATCAATCTGGCATCAAGCGCGGTTATTATAGTCGGCAGACATTGAGCTCGATGCATCAGAAATTTATAAATCTGCTCGATGGTGAGACAGTTGATTGGATTAGTTATGCGCCTTATCTTGGCGATGACAATTCACCTGCGAGAAAACCGGGAACAGGGATGTTACAGGCAATCGCGAAGCGCTTTGATTGTGATTTGCAAGGTCAACCTTTTATTGGTGATACCTTAGCGGATATTAAGGTGGCTAAAGCCATGAATATGACCCCCTATCTGGTGAAAACCGGCAAAGGTGAACGCACACTGGCAACGGGTGATGAAAGTTTGCAGGGCGTGCCTGTATTTGAAAACCTGCAAGCAGTAGTAGAGGAAATTTTGGGATGAAAATAATCTGGTTTTTACGTTCAACCCTGTTTGCGGTTGGGCAAATAGTGAGCTTAGTTTTAATGTCTCTGTTTGGACAGTTGACTAGGCCGTTCTCGTTTAAAGTGCGCTATGACTTCATGAAGCACTGGGCGCTGTTTTGTCTTTGGTGGGTAAAAGTCACTTGTAGCCTAAAGTTTAAGGTACATGGTGCCGATAGTATAAATGCGGAGAAGGCTGGCTTAATCCTTGCTAGACATGAATCGGCATGGGAAACACTGGCTTTTCAGCAAATTTTTCCAAGACAGGCCTACGTTCTTAAACGTGAGTTGTTGAAAATCCCGTTTTTTGGCTGGGGTATGGCGCTTCTGAATCCGATTGCGATTGATCGTTCAGCGGGTAGAAAAGCACTCAACCAAATGCTGAAAGAGGGCACACAGCGTTTGACCGATGGTGACTGGGTTGTGGTGTTTCCTGAAGGTACCAGAATGCCTCCCGATCAGCTTGGCAAAATTAATGTCGGTGGCGCCATGCTGGCCTCGAAAGCAAAAGCGCCTGTTTATTTAGTTGCGCACAACGCCGGCCACTACTGGCCAAAGAGCAGTTTTATTAAAAAGCCTGGCTGTATTGATGTATATATCAGTGAGCCGCTTGATGTAACAGAGATGTCTGTTGCAGATATTAACCAAAAGATAGAGGACTGGTTGAATCAATACTCTATATCTGAGCAAGCTCAGATAAGCAAAGAGGAGATTCAACAGCCGGAGTAAATGAGTATACTTGCAACGATTTTAGGAATCATTATTGGCTCGATCATTTTGATCTTGAGCATGATTGACTACCAACAAGGTCAATTTATCTATGCTTTCCTAAATTGGCAGGGTTTGCTTCTTGTCCTCGGCGGTACCTTTGCCGCCATTCTTATCAACTACCCCCTCAGTCAAATCAAATGTGTTTTTATTGGTTTGTCCAAAATATTCACCTCTGAACAAGTTAATCAAACCGGTGTGATCGAAGAGATGGTGAGGTTGAGTCATATTTCCAAGCAGAAAGGTTTACTCGGTGTCGAAAAAGAGATCGATATGATTGACGATAAGTTTATGCAGTTTGCATTGACTGAAATGTTGGTCTACAACGATATCGATGCGTTGAGAAATAGCTTGGATAATCGTCTGATAAATACCCGAATTCGACACCTGACCTGCCAAGAAGTTTATTCCAATATGGCTGCTTATGCCCCCGCTTTTGGGATGATTGGAACCGTCATGGGGTTGATTATTATGATGACGACTCAAGTGGTAGATACTGGGACAGCTTATGCTGGGGGTGGCGCTCAAGATATGCTTGGGAGTTTGCTTAATGGGATGGGGCTGGCTTTAGTGACCACCTTTTATGGCGTTTTATTTGCAAACCTTTTCTTTTTGCCGGTAGCCGGTAAGTTGAAAGTTCTGACGGATATGGAGGTCATGCGCAGTGAAATGATTATTCAGGGGGTGGTCGCCCTGAAAAAAACCGAACCTACCCTTTTGATTAAAGAGCAATTACTAGCCTTTCTGAATGAGAAAAATAAACAGAGACTAGAAGGGTTGCGCTAGGAGGCGTTGTGTCACTTATACTCGCCAGTTTGTTAAAAAATAAGTCTCCTAAAGGGTATCAAAACGAGCGCTTTGAAAGGTCAAACCTGAAAAAGAACAGTGCTTGGCTATTAAGTTATATTGCTTTATTCACTTCACTCTTAGCTTTTTTCATCCTGACCATTAGTTTAGTTCAGCTGGAAACATCGGACCCTAAACGCAGCTTTCAAAACTTGATTAGTAAACTCCATAATCAGGTTGTTTATCACCGTGATCAAGCTGGTATTCCATGGCTACAAGTGGATCGCAGTATGACGCGCGGAATCCGTATCACGCTTCCCGCCGATTTGATTCCTTCAGAAACGTTATTCGAATCTGCAAAAACCAAGATTAACCCTCGATTTCTTCCCTACCTTAGAAAAGTTGTTGAGCTATTTAATCGAATCGGTATCGAGAGCTTGCCAGAGGAGCACGCTCGATTAATTCGAGATATAGAAACGCCGGGTTACAAGCTGAAATTTATGATTAAAGTGGAAGGGCACACTGACGCAAATGCAATGGCGGAGACTGCCCGATTCAGAAGTAACGTTGAGCTCAGCACCTATCGAGCTTACGCATTAATGGATTGGCTCAGAATTCATTTAGGCTTACCCAAAAGTCAATTTTCGATAGCAGGTTATGGTGGGTTAAGGCCGCTGGTGGCGAATCCGTTAGACCCTGTAAATCGCCGGATCGAAATCTATTTAATCCCCCAACTGATTCCCGAATTATCAAGAGAACCTATTTTTGTCGATGGCGTTCTACAGGAAACTATGCCGCTCGAGGTTGAAACCGTTCAAGCTATAGAGGACCTGTTATGAACTTGGTGATGGAGCGAGCAAAAACCTCTTGGTTATTGGCCTTTGGAGACGTGATTACTTTGTTGCTGACGTTCTTTATTGTGGTAGTGGTGATGAATAACAGCCAAATTACCGCAATGGAAAGTTGGGTAGAAGACCGCTTAAATGAGAGCTACAAGAAGCTGGATCAACAGATTCAATTGAACCAATTGAGTTTACTTTCGGTGGCAAGGGAGCCCAGAGGGCTGAGAATCAATATTGAAAGTGACAAAGCTTTTGATGTGGGGTCTTATGCCCCGAGTGAAGAGCTTAGAAAACAGTTATCTGTTTTGTCTCCTCTATTGAATGAAATGGTCATTTTAAATATTTCGCAAAACCCGGAGGGGGCAAGTATGTTGTCTCGCGCTGACAAAGAAGGCATGAAGTGGTTTGCTGAGATTGCCATTCAAGGTCATACTGATCACTCCTGGGTGAACCCCGAATCCCGATTGAGAAATAACACCTTTTTAAGCACGCTTAGAGCCGAAGCGGTCATGACTAATTTACAAGACCTTGCGGAGATCGATTCAGAGCTATTCTCGATTTCGGGTTATGGAGAGTGGCAGCCTATTGCCGATAATTCGACCGAAGAAGGACGCCAGAAAAATCGACGGGTTGAGATTTTAATTACAGCTAGCTTTATCTCTATTTAAGCCTGTTGCCTGTTTAGGGTAAATTAAGAAATTGTCTGTGATTTATGGTTAGTTGGCGTTATTGGGATAACTGCCAATTAATCAGCTGTTTATTGTGCTGACTTAGATACTGATTGGTTCTGGAAAAGGGTTTGCTGCCAAAGAAGCCTCTGTAAGCAGATAGAGGTGAAGGGTGGGGGCTTTCAATCACAAAGTGCTTTTGACGATCGATCATCTTGCCTTTCTTTTGAGCATAGGCCCCCCACAAGATAAACACCGTATGCTGGGTTTGTAAGTTAACCGAGTTGATCACTGCATCGGTAAACTGTTCCCAGCCCTTACCCTGATGGGCATTCGCGTTGCCAGCTTCAACCGTAAGTACCGCATTGAGTAGCAGAACGCCTTGTTCAGCCCAGGGTTGCAAATAGCCGGTATGTTGGTTATTGACTCCAAGGTCATCAGCAAGCTCTTTGTTAATATTTAGCAGGGATTTTGGCAGGGGCTTAACATCAGGTTGTACCGAAAAGCACAAGCCGTGTGCATGACCTACAGTTGGATAGGGGTCTTGTCCAATAATCACGACTTTGACTTGATTTAAAGGCGTGGTATTTAGGGCATTAAACCACTCTCCGCCCTTGGGAAGGATGGTTTTACCATTGGCTTTTTCAGTCAGTAAAAACTGTTTGAGGTTTTGCATATAGGGTTGCGAAAACTCCCCTTCAAGCTCAGCTAACCAACTGGGATGTAGTTTTACTTTTGAATCCATCATTTGAGATCGATTAGGGCGCTAAGCGCTCGATTTCCCATTGGCCATTTTCAAGTTGGAATACAAATCGGTCGTGGAGTCGGTTTGCTCGCCCCTGCCAGAATTCAAATCGTACCGGTTTTAATCGATAGCCTCCCCAGTGTCTTGGGCAGTTAATTTCTTGATTCTCATGAAGGGTTTCTTGAAGCGAAAAGTTCTGTTCAAGTGTTTTTCTGCCCGGAACGACAGTACTCTGAACTGAGCTGCTTGCGGCGATTTGGCTGTCCCTAGGGCGTGTTTGAAAATAGGCATCAGATTGAGCATAAGGGATTTTATTTAATCTGCCTTCGATGCGGATTTGTCGGTCGAGATCAGGCCAAAAAAACAGCAGAGCAGCTTTGGGGTTGGCTTCTATTTGCTGACCTTTATGGCTGTCGTAATGGGTGTAAAAAACAAAGCCTTTTTCATCGTTTTCTTTTAATAAAACGATACGACTATGGGGCTGACCGTCTTCCCCGACAGTAGATAGCGACATTGCAGTGGGATCAGGGATTTTTTGTTGAAATGCTTGATCCATCCATGTGTTGAATTGTGAGTATGGCTCGCTGGCAAGATGGTCGCGCGATAGCTCGGTAAATTCATACTCGCGGCGTTCGTTATGGTAGTCTAGATTTGGCATAATAATGTGATATTATCTTTTCATATTTAGTCAATTTACAACACATCGCTTTTGACGATTCGTCGCGGTTGTTTAGCTGTTGTAAACTTGGTCATTTTAACTGATTCGAAACCGTTCAGAAATCAATCCGCTGAGACGGTACGCCCATTTTATCATTAGGAAATTTCTTTGTGAGCGAAAACTACAATGCCTCCGAAATTGAAGTCTTAACGGGCCTTGATCCTGTCAGAAAACGCCCTGGAATGTATACCGATACCACTCGGCCAAACCACTTAGCACAAGAAGTTATTGATAACAGTGTCGATGAAGCACTGGCAGGATTTGCGTCTGAGATTACGGTGACACACTATGCCGATGGCTCTATGGGTATTCAGGATAATGGACGCGGAATGCCGGTTGATATTCACCCTGAAGAAGGTGTACCGGGTGTTGAAGTGATTATGACTCGACTGCATGCGGGAGGGAAGTTTTCGAGTAAGGCTTACAAGTTTTCTGGTGGTCTACATGGGGTGGGAATTTCGGTTGTTAATGCGCTGTCCAAAAAGGTTGAAATTGAGATCAAGCGCGACAGTAAATTACACTCCATCTGCTTTGCGAATGGAGAGCTTGGCAAAGCATTAGAGGTGGTGGGAAAAGTTGGCAAAAAGAATACCGGAACCTATGTACGTTTTTGGCCAGATGCCAAGTTCTTTGATTCGCCAAAATATGCACTGGGAAGACTCAAACACTTGCTGCGAGCCAAAGCGGTATTAAGTCCTGGATTGAAGATTACCTTTGTTGATGAAACCAACGGGGAGACCACCGAGTGGTTCTACGAGAACGGGCTAAAGGATTATTTGAATGATGCGTTAGATGGTCAGGATAGACTCCCCTTAGAAGGCTTTATAGGTGAGAGCCAAACTGAAAATGAAGGGGTTGAATGGGCGATCACCTGGTTGGTTGAACCGAATGATAATTTGATGGAGAGTTACGTCAATTTGATTCCAACTCCTCAGGGTGGAACCCACGTCAACGGTTTGCGTTCCGGGGCGACGGATGCGATTCGTGAATTCTGCGAGTTCCGCAATCTGATTCCGCGTGGCGTCAAAATCACTCCAGAAGATGCTTGGCTGAATGTGGCCTTTGTTTTATCTGCTAAATTAAAAGATCCTCAATTTGCTGGACAGACCAAAGAACGCTTGTCTTCGCGCGAGTGCGTGCCTTTTATATCTGGTGTGGTTAAAGATGCGTTGAGTCTTTGGTTAAACCAGCATACAGAAGTGGCAGAAAAAATCGCCGAGATGGTGATTCAGAATGCTTCGAATCGCAGTAAAAAAGCCAAAAAAGTTACGCGTAAAAAGATCACCTCTGGTCCCGCTCTACCGGGTAAATTGGCAGACTGTACTGAAACAGATTTAACCATGACAGAACTTTTCTTGGTAGAAGGGGATTCTGCTGGGGGATCCGCCAAGCAGGCGAGAGATAAAAACTTTCAAGCGATTATGCCGTTGCGAGGCAAGATCTTGAATACTTGGGAGGTAGAGTCAGGCCAAGTTTTAGCTTCGCAGGAAATTCATGATATCAGTGTCGCCATCGGAGTTGATCCTGGTTCTGAGGACTTGGCAGGGTTACGCTACGGTAAAATTTGTATTCTGGCAGATGCCGACTCGGATGGTCTGCATATCGCTACCTTGATTTGTGCTCTGTTTGTTCGTCACTTTCCAACACTGGTTGAGCAGGGACATATCTATGTTGCTATGCCGCCTCTCTATCGAATTGATATTGGCAAGGAGGTGTTTTATGCCTTGGATGAAGGCGAAAGACAGGGAGTCCTTGATCGAATTGAAGCCGAGAAGAAAAAGGGTAAGATTTCCGTTACTCGCTTTAAAGGCTTGGGTGAGATGAACCCTGCTCAACTTCGCGAAACCACTATGATGCCCGCAACCCGAAGACTTGTGCAGCTGCGTCTGGATGGCGATCACGATGTTATAGAGGTGATGGATAAGCTCTTAGCTAAGAAGAGAGCCTCAGATCGTAAAGTCTGGTTGGAAGACAAGGGTGATTTAGCAGAAGTTTGATGTATATCTCACAGGCTTGTTGGATCTAAATATATTTTGATTGGAGTTTTTGTTTGACGTTTCCACGGTTTTTTATTGTTCTACTCTATAGTTTTTTATTATCACCTCTTTCAGTTCTGGCTAATCAATCTGAGGTTATCAACGATTATCATTTAACGACCTACCATGATGTGCAAGGTTCGCTAAATGAGTTCGAGGCCTTTACCAAGCATGAAAAACACAGAGTTTTTTTTGGGTTAACCTGTTCTTCTCAATCCCCTTTACCCTTTTTGCAAGTCATCCTGTTTGATGATCAAGTTATGAGCGAGACCCCTCGTTTTATGTATGCAGAGTTTAGAGTAGACGGTGACTTGTATGATATTAAGTTACAAGCGCCGTTGAGAGTGGTGGATACAGCGGATGAGTACTCTAATAAAATCCGCTTTGAGGTACCGACTAAACGTGGCCTGACGTTTAAAGATTTGAAGCAAAGTTATGCAGATCTATTGAGTTCAATGAAGGCGGGTAAAGAGTTATCAGTCAAACTGAAACACAGCCAGTTAGGCGACCGTGAGATGAGCTTTTCATTGCGAGGCTTTAAACAGCTGTTAGTGGATAAAGAGAGAATTTGCTTTTAAGCAATTAGCCATGACACTTGATCATGGCTGTGATTGTAAAGAGTAATTTTTAAAAGTCCTGCCACTCGTCGGGGTTATCAGCTATAGAAGGATTAGGTGTTGTAACGGGCTTACTAGGAGCCGGGGTGATGTTTGCTTTTTCTGGAACCCCTTTTTTCTCGTTCTGTATTTTTTCTGTGATTGGCGTTTTTGCTTTAGGCGGTTGTGAAATAGGTTTTGCCGTTGGCGGTAAAGTCGCTGGCTGTGTTTTTTTGGTTTTTATCGGCTCGGAAACAGGGCTGCTACCCAGACTAAATTGATTGATAAACTCAGCTTGCTGCGCTGATTCATCACTCATATACCTGCGGTGGCAGAGAGCTCTTCAACCAGTGCCGCATTTTGCTGAGTGACTTCATCGAGCTGGCGCACCGCGGTATTGACCTGTTTGATCCCTTTGGATTGTTCATCAGTGGTATTGGCAACTTGCTGGATTAGATTTTCAACCTCTTTAATGCTAGTTACCATCTGCTCGAAGACTTCGTTGGTTTGTTCTACAAGTTCCGTCCCACTACTTATTTGATCAATTGCAGAGGTGATTAGGCTGGAAATATCTTTTGCGGCATCGGCTGATTTACCTGCTAGGTTTCGTACTTCTCCGGCGACCACGGCAAAGCCCCTACCGTGTTCTCCTGCTCTAGCCGCTTCTACAGCGGCATTCAGCGCTAATAAATTGGTCTGGAAGGCAATGCTGTCAATGACAGAGGTAATTTCTCCAATCTTTTTACTGACTTCGGTAATACCATTCATTGCGGCAATGGTTTTATTCATGACCTCTATTCCACCAGAAGCTTGTTCTGCAGAGTTGTGAGCTAAGGTATTCGCATCGATCGCATTGGTTGAGGACATGTCCAGTGTCGCGGTGAGTTCTTCCATACTTGCCGCGGTTTCTTCAAGCGAGGCGGATTGTTCTTGCGTTCTTTGAGATAAGTCATCACTGGCGACAGACACCTCTTTTGCCATGCCACCAATTTCATTAGCCCCTTGATGAACTTGCGTCATTGTAGAGCTGAGGTTTTGAACGGCTTTGTTGGTTGATGCCTGCATTTCTAGTAGTTCATCTTGGTAGTTGCCCTCTAGGGTTGCCGTTAAGTCGCCCTTCGATAATTTTTCCAAAACGGCGGCCAGTTTTTGACTGATCGAAGCAAAGTTGTTGAGCACTTCATTAATAGAGATAGAGATCGATTGTTCAAAACCGCTCAAATGATCTGTTTCTATTCTGTTAGATAGATTGCCTTTTGCAGCCTGTTTAATAATCGTGTCTATATTTTGCTCAATGGCGAGTTGCTCCGTCATGTTTTGCCATTCTGTTACGGTGCCAATTCGATTGCCTGTTTCATCAAAGATTGGATCAATAATCAGGTCAACCGTTACGTCGCCAATATGGATACGCTTTTTCTCTGTAGAAGATAGGTTGTCAATGTGGGTTTTCCCAAAAGCTTCTTCGAGCTTAAAGATATCAATGCTACTGCGTACAATCTTGTTTGGGTTGAAATCTGGCAACGCCTGTTTCAGTTGCTCTTTGTGTGTATCAAAGAATGATTGAATAGAGTCGTTGATAAAGATGATGCTGCGAAAGCGGTCAAAAACCATAATATTTGATGAGGCGGCTTTGAGCGCGGTTTCAACGCGTTTGGAGCTCGCCAGAGAGGCTTTGGCATTGTCTAGATCCGATCCGAGTTTAATCTGCATCGACTTCATTCGACTGTAGATGGTTGAGATTAGGCTTTTACCGCGGGTATCAAATTCGTTGTCGAAGTGCCCCTCTGAGATAGCGGTAATTTTAGCGGCCAATTCGTTTAGGCGATTACCATTTATCCAGTTGCTGGCAATGATGAGTAGTATCAGCATAATGTTGCTGAGATCAAAAGCCGCTGAGGGGATAGTCTCGGTAATACTCGGCACAAACAGTCGAGTGAATATCGAGGTGAGCAGTAATATTGCGAGGAAGCCGGTTATCGCCGTCTGGTTGATTTGAAGGATTGGATTGAGGTTGTCTTTTGTGGATTTAATAAAGCCTTCCTTTAGCTCGACTTTTCCATCTTTGATCGCTTGATAAGCGCTCTCTGCAGCGGCTATTTGTTCACGGCTAGCTGGGGTACGAACCGACATATACCCAACGATTTCACCATTTTCAAAAATAGGCGTTGCGTTGGCAACAACCCAGTAATGGTCGCCATTTTTGCAGCGGTTTTTTACGATTTGAGACCAGGGTTTACCGGCGGCAACTGTTTCCCACAAATCGGCAAAGGCACCTGCTGGAACATCGGGATGCCTTAGGATGTTGTGGGGTTGGTTGATGAGCTCTGACCATTCGTAACCGCTTGCTTCAATGAAGGCTTCATTGGCAGCAATGATATTGCCGAAAAGATCGGTTTTGGAAAC
>CAZJPO010000068.1:0-10791 GCA_964547865.1 uncultured Thiosulfatimonas sp. | reverse complement strand
TTCTTCAGGTTCTGGATGGCTTCCATACAAAGTTTGGTAGCGTTTAATAACAAAAGCACCATCAATTAAAACCGCCACTTTATTATCCATCAAGCCTCCTAGATACGAAAAAGCCCCTGATTTCAGCAGCCAATTATGGTTTAGGCTGGTTACTCTCAGGGGCGCTATAGTTTAGAATTATGAATGACAATGAAGCTAAAGGCAAATTTTTTTGTGCTTATTATTTCTTATTTTGGTCTGTTTTTAACCGGTTTTAGGGGCTCTTAATGCTTTTTTTGTTCATATTTTTTTATCAAGCCGCCAATCAATAGTGCTTCTGTAGAAATCCCTTTGGGGGACAGATAGTTCAAGGAAGGTAATCAGAACTAAGCATTGAAAAAAAGGGGGTAAATCAGGGGATAAAAACAGAGGTGTATCTCTAAAGTCCTTTAAATGCAATGCTTCTTTAGTCCTTGTGGCGCCAATTATCGTTTCTACCTTTCTAGATGGATGCCAGAGTTATGTCCAATAGTATTATGGCTCCGTGAAGCCCTGTTACATGTGCCAACGCTTGTTGTTTTGAGTGTTCTCTAATTTTTAAATAAACCAATCCTAGAATGAGGCCGGTTAACAATAACGCAACCGCATAACTCAAGTTATTCCATGCCCCGGGATGAACCGAAGTAAAGAGGATGGCGGTTCCAATAAGAACTGTTTTTTCTTTTAGCTTTTTAAGCAGCAGCTCAAACAACACCCCTCTTAGCAGAATCTCTTCAACAAAAGCGGTAAGCACAAAGAGAATGGTTAATTTTGCGGTAGAGGTAATTTCGAAAATGAGGTTTAAGGCAAGAAGAGTAGTGAAGTACCCTCCCACAATCAAAAGTGCTTTTTTCTCAAGGCGGTCAATGTAGAAATGAAAAAAAATGATTAAAGCCGTTAAGGCTAGCAAACGGTCAATATCGAGATAATGATTTGCCAAGGGGGTGTGGAATATTGGTAAAACCTTTGCCGTTATAAGCGTGAGAATTAAGGCAATAAAGATTGGTGTTTTGTAAGTTCTAAGCATTTTATGCTTTAAGAGAAAGTGATTCTTTAGCTTGGCTCAGTTGCTGGAGAGCTTGCTCTAAAACGGATTTAGATACCGCCAAATTCATGCGCATAAAACCTGTGCCCACTTTGGTACTACCTGCAAAACTCTGCCCATCGTTTAGGCCTAAATGCGCTGCATTGACCAACCAATCTTTAAGTTGTTGATGAGTGTCAAACAGCTCACCAAAATTGATCCACACCAAATACGAAGCTTCTGGGCGCATGACTTTAACTTGCGGGAATTCAGCGCTAAAAAAGGCTTCGAGTCGATCAAAGTTACTTGAAAAATGGTTGAGCAATTCATCACGCCAAGTTCTGCCTTGTTCGCTGTAGGCAGCGATAATTGCGTTCTGGGCAAACATATTCAGGCCGTCAATTTTGTTTGCGTTACAGATTTTAAGATACTTCGCTTTTAACTCAGGATTGGCAATAATCGCATAGCCAATTTGCAGGCCGCCTAAATTAAAGGTTTTGCCGGGTGAGCTTAAAGTCACCGTAATCTTCGCCGCTTCAGCCGACAGGCTGGCAAGAGGAATATGTTTTAACGGCGGGTAGACCAGATCGGAATGGATCTCGTCAGAAATAATAATGACTTGGTGTTTTAGACAAGTATTGACCAGCTTTTCCAATTCGTCTTTTTGCCAAACTCTGCCCGAAGGGTTTTGGGGGTGGCAGAACAGAAACAGTTTCACACTATTTTCGATGATGAGCCTTTCAAACTCAGTAAAGTCTATTTCATAACGATCGCTAGTGATTTTAAGCGGGGCCTCAACCAGTGTTCTATCGTTTTGTTGCGGCGCATTCAGAAAAGGGGGGTAAACCGGTGGCTGTACTAAAACGGCGTCACCTTTTTTAGTGAAAGCCTGAACCGCCATATAGAACCCATTGGCAACATTGTGGGTGAATACAATCTGGTTTTTATTGATCTGATAGTTGTGCTGAGCCTGCCAATCGATAATACTCTGATAGAGTTCGGGGGACCGGTGGTTGTAGCCCAACACAGGGTGTTGAAGCCGTTCTTGCAGAGACTCAATGATAAAAGGGGGCGACGGTAAATCCATATCCGCCACCCACATTGGCAAGACATCTTCGCGACCAAACAGAGCCTCTCTCAGCTCATATTTTTCAGCATCGGTCCCTGTTCTGTCCAGCGTTTGTTCAAAGTCAAAAGACAAGTTCTCTTCCACCTTGGGTTGTTGATTACTTGGCCTTTTTCTTCCATAGCGTAAATTCAGACAAGGTATGTTGGAACTTGCGCTCGGTTTCTCTAATCACAAACGGAATATCAAAAGGCTCTGTTACTCGTTCAAAGTCTTTGTCGAGGATAGCATGAATGCCCTCTAAGGTTGTGACGTTCTCACCGGTTTTCTCGTCTTTATAGCCCCCCAGCCAGAAGGATTTTTGAGTGTGTTCTTCTTGCCAAGTATAAGGAGAGGCCAGCAATAAAAAGCCATTGTCATTGATTCGATCTGCAAGGCCATTTAGGAACTTGGCGGGTTCATAGAGTCGGTCAAGTAGATTGACTGCAACCACCATGTCATAGCCAGTAAAACGTGGCTTTAGGTTACAGGCATCTTGCTGCATAAACAGGCATTTATGAGCCACATTTTTTAGGTTGAGGTCATTGAGAGTCTGCGATTTAAAGTCCATGATTTCACCCTGAGAAGGGATCGCGTATTTAATCTCACCAATGGTTTGAAGCTGGTTAGCAATTTGAATAAAACGCGCTGAGAAATCTAAGCCCGTGACATCATCGAAGTGGCGTGCCAGTTCAAAGCTGGCGCGACCCACTGAGCAACCTACCTCTAAGACGCTAAGTTTATCTTTAGCGGAGAGATCGGTATCTTTTTCGGCAAATTTAATCGCCATTTCAGCATAGGTTTTAGCAAAGTTATCAATTTCAAAATATTGATCGCCATAGTGGAATTCACAGTATTGCGCGACCGCCGAATCAGTCTCATAGGTAGTGAACTCGGTTTTAACCTGAGCATCTGATTCAATATAGCGGAACCCTGCATGTTGGAAGAAATGTCTGCGGAAAGCATAGCGAGATTGTCCATTGATTTCATTACCGGTCGATATCCAGCTGCCGCCGGCAATGATATTGTGCTGATTATCGTAAGTCGGCATAGTGAAGTCATCATACAATGGGTGCACCTTAAAGCCTTCAAACGGGTAGATCGGTGTCATGGTCCACTGCCAGACATTGCCCATGACATCGAAGAAGTCTCCTGATTTTCCCTGGTCAACAGGACAAGATGAGGCAAACTTTTGCAGATTAATATTGGCCGAATCGAGGTTATCTAAAACATTACTGTGTTCTCTGAGTCTGTAGTATTCATCTTCGGAAGGAAGGCGGATAGGTTTACCGGTCTGTTTGGCTTTCCAGTTACAGAAGGCTTGAGCCTCCAGTTGATTGACATCCACCGGCCAGTTCCACGGCATGGGAATTTCTTCGGTCATACAGCGCAGATACCAATCACCGTCTTTTTTAACCCAAAAAGTTGGATGCTTGTCTGGCGTATATTCTCGCCAGCGATTTCCTTCTTCATCCCAGTGCCCGGCGGTTTGGTAACCTCCAGATTCAACAAACTCAAGGTACTCCTGGTTAGAGACTAAAAACTCTGAGGCCTTAAACTCTTCAACTAGGGCGTGGTGTTGACCGTACTCATTGTCCCAGCCATAAGTAGGCGCGGGGTCTTGATGATTAATATCGATGCGACCAGCGGGTACATCAATCAGTCGGTTTTCTGGTGCTGATCCTGAATCGTGGCAGATTGGAAAGATATTGGCATTTTGCACGGACTCGATTGGTAATTGGCGAATCAAAACCGAAGAGGTTTCCAAATGAATGCGTTCATGTTCAACCCCCATCAGTATTGGCCACATCGGGCTCTCCCAATTAATTGGCAGGGTGAATTGCACGGTATCAATTAACTCATTGATGGCTTGTTGTACCTGTTTTCGATATACCCTGACCTCATCTACAGAGGGCCATTCATAGTGCGTTTCGTCTAGGTCATCCCAAGACATTTCATCGACACCAATCGCGCACATCGATTCAATTCTGGCATTAATTCTGTGCGGTAATAACTTGGCGAGTACTAATTTGTTGGTAAAGAAGGTGGCGGTGTGACCAAAGTAAAAAATAAGAGGGTGGCGCAGTGAGCAGGGGCGTAAATAGAAAACAGAGTCATCAACAAGCGTTTCAAAAAGGGCTTCATAGCCTTCATAGGTCAGATTGAAATAACGTTTGATCTCTTGACGTTTCTCTTCAATATCACCAGATAATAAGTTGGGCATCTCGGTAATGAGTTGATCGCGACTTAATGGCATCGCTGATTTAATGTGGTGGGAAGTCGATGGCGCAGAGTCTTGACCAGAAAGCATAGTGAAATCCTCAATCAGTAGTATTGATTATTCAATCTGAACAAAATTAGTTAGACAATACAAGCTTTATTTGTATAGGTATTTTGGTTTTTGTATAAAAAATCCCGCAAACCGAGACGGTTAAAGCGGGATTAAACGATCAAGACGTGATCAAAAAAATAAATTATTTATACAGCTTGTCTAAGCAAGCAATAGGTTTTTCATTTTGCTTAGGGCTTGGTTTTCAATTTGGCGAATACGCTCCATTGAAACCCCATACTGTGCAGAAAGTTCTTTTAAGCCAACCTTATCTTCTCTTAACCAGCGCTTTTGCAAGATATCGCGACTGCGATCATCAAGGGTTTGAATCGCAGACTGCATGCGTTGCATTTCATAGCTTGCTTGGTTTTCTTGAATCGCGACGGTTTCTGGATCGGCTTCTTGGCTGACCAGTACTGGGAAGGTGGTGTTTTCATTGTCGTCGTCAGCGTTCATATCAACCGGCAGGTCTTTGCCGTAAAGGCGTGTTTCCATTTCCAACACGTCTTTGCGAGTCACCCCCAGTTCTGCCGCAACCCTGTCAGCATCCTTGTCGCCAAACCACTCCAACGCCTTTTTAGTGCTGCGTAGTTTAAAGAATAATTTGCGTTGTGCTTTAGTGGTTGCGGTTTTAACAATACGCCAGTTCTTGATCACGTATTCATTAATTTCAGCGCGAATCCAGTGCACCGCAAAAGTCATCAGGCGTACACCCTCTTCAGGGTTAAAGCGTTTAACCGCTTTCATCAGACCGATATTACCTTCTTGAATAATGTCGCCAAGAGGTAGGCCATACCCGTTGTAAGAACGGGCAACCGGAACCACATAGCGCAAAGAAGACAAAATCAATTGACGAGCGGCTTCAAGGTCTTCCTTGTAATACAGGCGCTCTGCCAGTTCACGCTCTTCCTGTGCATCAAGTTGATACACATTTTGAATGCCGTGCAGATAAGTCTCGAGGTTTTGACCCGGAGTCACCAGCTGGTTAAATTGAACCGCTGGCAGCAACTTTGTTTGATTAGAGTGTGAGTAAGTAGGGACTTTATTAGACATCACTTGCTCCTTTAAATACATTAACTAACAGTAATAATACCCTATTTTTAGCACTCAATGCAAGAGAGTGCTAAAGGGGTTAATCCTGTCTCAATTGTTTGTTTTTAAAGGGATTAAGATTTGGTATGAATTCAGGTTACAAAGATCGATAAAAGAAAAAAGCCAATCATGGGATTGGCTTTTAAGGAATAAGTCAAAAAGTAATTTTATCTGGCTTATCAATTAAGCGTTTTCTGGCAATTGTCCCGTTTGTTGCATCATTTCCATCCAAGCATCACGCAACTCTGTCAGGATATCGATCGCACTGTCCAAGTAGAAAGTATCTTTTTCAAACACCGCTTCTTGGATGCTTTGGTCAGCATAGCGATACAGTTGATCAAGGTCATAGGCAACCGGAGTTTCTTGTGTCAGATTAAGGCGGTCTCTCAAAGCGTCTAGGATGGTGGTCATACGGCCGAGGTGAAAGCCTTTCTCTACCAATGCTTGGCTTTGGTGGCAGACTTTCGCTAGGTTACCTTTGTCTACGCAGCCTTGTAGGAGCAATAAAATGGTTTTGCTTGGATCTTCGGCCAGTTCGTTCTCTTGAGTCTGGTTGCGACGGTATTCTTCTAGGATTGGTGCTTTGATATCTTCTGAAGCCGTATTATTTAATGTCATCTCTATTCCCCTGTATGAATTTGGAATGGTGACAGTAAGCTGGCTGTCACCGGTTTGAACTTAAGTTTTTACATATAAAGGCAAAATGTTTAGTTCAGTAAGCATTCAGCATAGGGTGTGCCAAAATATTAAATTGATAGGTTTGAAGTGGAGTTCTATAGGGTGGTGGTTCTCGTAACATTTTGAAATGTTAGAGTTTATTGTCCGGGTTTGGTTTTTTCAAATAACTAATGAGTAGCCTGTTTTTGAGTATTCTGTCAAAAAAATAACGTCAATAATTTAGGTAAAAATAAGGTTGTTTGGAAGATTGGCATCATTTCCTATTACACAGTTTCGACCATTTCGTTTTGCCTGATAGAGTTTTTTATCAGCAAGAACAATAAGCTCTTTTATATCTGCTGACTGAGTAATACTGTGCACGCCAAAGCTGGCAGTGACACCATCATCAATGCCGCTTGAACTAAAGTCCAGCTTTTCAATGGATTGCCTTAGCTTTTCTGCCGTGTTAATTGATTGCTCAAGTGTTTCGTGTGGTAACAGTATTAAGAACTCTTCACCACCCCAGCGAGAGACAATATCTTGTTTTCTAACACCTTGATCAAGAATTGTGGCAATTTTAGAGAGGATGATATCGCCTGTATCATGCCCAAACCGGTCATTAATTGCTTTGAAGTGGTCAATATCGACCATGACAACAGAAAAAATATCGCCATCCCTTTGGTATAACCCGAACAGTCGTTCAAGTTGTTCTTGGGCGTTCCGCCGGTTTGCAAGCTGTGTAAGAGGGTCAGTAAGCGATGCTTTGTGTAGTTCATTGTTTAGTTGTACAAATTCACCGTGAATTTTCCAGCGCAAATATTCATAGATTAAAGACATCATTGCCAAAGCAGTAAAGGAGGCAATAAAGCGAATTTTAAAGCTTTCGCTGTATTCAGCCACTGGTATTCCAGGTAGGTAAAAAACCACTAAGGCAATCACGAGTAGAGTTAATATGGCGATGGCTCCTTTTTTAAACCCTTGCAGAAGCAGGATTATCAAAGCAAGAGGGTAAGACCACAGGGGCCCTGTATTATCGACGCCTCCAGAAACCAGTACATAAGTGAATGTGATAATAACCGCTAAAGAGATGCCTTGAACGCCATAAAACTCGTTGTCTTTGTCCCGCATTAGCCATATTGAAAACAGAACAAACGTCATTATTGCCAACAGGGAATAGCCCAGTAAAAAATTAGACTGAAAAAGCGCATTTAAACCAAATACGGCTAAGAAAAGGGAACCAGAAAGACCAACCATCATACTCAGTCGGTGATTACGCCTATTTTCTGGATTTGAATAGTCCATGCTTTTCTCCATTCTCACATCTGATTATAGAAAAGAGCAGGAAATAGAGGCTGAGATTATTTTAATTGAAGAGAATTAATTCTCTTTGCTGTAAAAAAAGAGGCAAAGAGAATGAGTGATTAGAACGATACCTTGACACTATTGGCAGCGTTTTTGGCTTTGCTCAGAGCTTCGTCAATTGATTGTCCCCTGGCAATTGCCACGCCCATTCGGCGGCGGCCATTGATCTCCGGTTTACCAAATAGCCTGATTTGGGTGTCGGGTTGAGCCATGGCCTGATCTAGATTTGAGAACTCCGTTTGACTCGATTGACCTGTTGGAAGAATGACACTGGAGGCACTTGGGCCATGCTGGGTAATATTGGGAATGGGTAAGCCTAAGATGGCGCGTGCATGCAAGGCAAACTCAGATAGGTCTTGAGAGATCAGGGTCACCAAACCTGTATCATGTGGTCTTGGCGAGACCTCACTAAAGTAAACGTGGTCGCCTTTGATAAACAACTCCACACCAAATAACCCTCGTCCTGTTGTACCGCATAGATTATCAGCGACCTTTTCGGCAATCTGTCTTGAGGTTTGAATGGCAGTCGGGGTCATTGCCGCAGGTTGCCAAGATTGACGGTAGTCACCATCTTCTTGGTAGTGGCCAATTGGCTCGCAAAAGCTAATGCCGTTTTCATGGCGGATGGTAAGGAGGGTGATTTCGTAATCAAAATCAATAAAACCTTCGATAATCACGCGGCCTTTGCCTGCTCGCCCCCCCTCTTGAGCATAGTCCCAAGCGGTTTGAATGTCTTCTGACGATTTAATGACACTCTGACCTTTACCCGAAGAACTCATAATGGGTTTCACAACGCAAGGCATGCCAATTTTTTGAACAGCTGCGCCAAATTTTTCAAAGGTATCGGCAAATTCGTAAGGAGAAGTTGGAATGCCTAAGTCTTCTGCGGCCAGTCTGCGAATTCCCTCTCGGTTCATTGTCAATTGTGTGGCACGTGCCGTGGGAATGATTTTGACACCTTCGTTTTCCAACTCAGCCAGTGTATCGGTTGCAATGGCTTCAATTTCAGGTACCACCATCTGCGGTTGCTCGAGTTCAATCACTTTGCGTAGAGCGCCTCCATCAAGCATGTCAATCACATGAGAACGGTCTGCAACCTGCATGGCGGGGGCGTTTTCATATCTATCTACTGCAATCACTTCCACCCCAAAACGCTGTAATTCAATTACGACTTCTTTACCAAGTTCACCCGAACCACAGAGTAGAACTCGAACGGCAGTAGGTGAAAATGGGGTACCAATTGAAGACATGGCATCTCCTTTGCTATGTACTAGATAAAAAGAAAGGGCCAATTTATCGGCCTGAAATAACAAAACTTTACAAGTCATCCGCAGATTGATTTGTAGAGAAAGTGTTCAAAGACCACCGTTAGGCAGTTTAAGAAAATTAAAAGCACACATTATAACGTGTTTAAAACGGTCAAACGATTGAGAGGTTAAATCATGGTTGAGCTAGCCAGTCGCTCGAAAACTGAGACAAAAATGACACCTGAAATCGAAAGGTTTCTGCTTTCTGAGAGAGGCCGTCCCTTGACGCAAGCCCTGGAAACACTTGAGCCTGAAAAACAAGGTTTTAGCGTCAAAAGCTTAATGAAAGTATTGCAAGAACGTTTTTCGAATACCGGTGATATTTCCAGTGAAATAGAGGAAATGGTTGAAGCTCAGGTTCAGATGCGTACCCGTGATCTCTTTAGACAGGCCAACTATGATGCTTTGACACATTTGCCAAACCGCAGCTATTTCCAAACCACTCTTGAACAATTAGTGGTTAAAGCCGAAGAGAGTAATACCGAGTTCGCTCTGCTGTTCCTCGACCTAGATGGGTTTAAAGCCGTCAATGACACACTGGGGCATCAAGCGGGAGATGAGTTGCTTCGAAATGTCTCTGCACGTCTGGTTTCTGCGGTCAGAGAAGGCGATATTATCAGCCGCATCGGTGGTGATGAGTTTGTGGTGTTATTGGCGGATGTGACTGATCGAGAAGTCATTGAAAGCGTCAATAAACGAATTATCTATGAAGTCAGCCGTCCTTATTGGATCAATAGCCAAGAGGTCAAAATTTCGACTAGTATCGGTGTTGCCTGTTTCCCAACAGATGCCAAAAGCTCGACTGATCTTGTCGAAAAGGCTGATCAAGCGTTATATGTTTCCAAAAGTTCTGGCCGCCATACCTATCGTTTTTATAATGATATTGAAAATGACATTCAGCTCTCCAGCTATGAGTTAGTACAGATGCTCGATAAAGCGGTTGAAAAAGGTGAGATAGAAGCCGTCTTTGAGCCTCAAATTGATTTGAGTACAAACTCTATTGTTGGAGCGAGTGTCACGGCGAAATGGAATGAGCCTGAAATGGAAGGGCCCTACCTTGTGAGCTGGCAAAATCTACTCAATCAAAGTCAGTCGGGCAAAATTGTCGGTAGCTGGTTAATTGATTCAGCCCTCTATTATTTGAGTCAGTGGCAAAAAGACAATGATGAGATGGTTATCTCAATCCCCGTGGTTGAAAAATTGTGGCAGCAGGAAAACATCGTTGAATATCTTAATCAACGACTCACTAAATACGGTGTGCTGGCCTCGCAAGTTCAGTTGGAATTTACGGCAAAAAGTTTATTTGAACACGATGCCTTGAATACCGTGTTAGATGATCTCACCATTGCGGGTTACCAAATTACCATTAGTGATATTGGCAGACAGTCTTTAGATCTCTCTATGTTGGCCCTGATTAATTTGTCGGAGTTAAAATTAGATAGAGATTGGTTATACGAATCCATGCAAACTGAACGCGGTCAGAAATGGGCTCAGGCATTAATCCAGATGGCGAAAAAGCTTGATCTTTGTGTGATTGCAACTGGGGTGATGGATGAAGAGCAGGCGAACACCTATAAACAAATGGGCTGCTCAATGGGGCAGGGGCTCAACTGGTCTGCGCCTGTGAATGCCGAGGAATTCGCTCAGCAATATCTTAAATAAGTCCTAAATAAGACTTAAATAACCCGCTCTATTAAAGCGCCCTTATGGGCGTTTTTTGGTTTAAAGTGGCGGTGTTTTGAAGTTTCTTAGACGCCATAATGACCCCCTTAAAGGTCTCAATCTGACGAATAACTTACCTGTTTTTGACTTCAATTTGATCGTCATTTTCTCCTTTTTTTGTATGCCTATCAGCATAGCACACTCAAATTAGTTTATACTAACTCAAAGTTAATCA
>CAZJPO010000067.1:0-10849 GCA_964547865.1 uncultured Thiosulfatimonas sp. | reverse complement strand
CGTTTGCATAAAACTGGGTTGGCTTAATTCTTACCCTAGCTTAAAAAAGCGGGCTTTATGCCCGCTTTTTTTATACCTGCCTTTCTTCCCTTTACAAAGGTAAAACACTTCGCAAATTATTGGCTTTAATGGTGGTCGTTAACTCAATCTACCTTTTCTGAGTCAGGATTCTTAGAGACGGATTCAACCGTGTCTATTTCTGTCATTTGCATTCGCGCAATCCGTTTACTGGATGAATATAGTTGTTTAAGGCCTTCAACTAACTGCATTTCATAGCGAAATATCGCTAATCGATCCTCTGTCGGCTTGAAGTGTCGGACTTGATGTTTTAAAGCCTCTTGTATCAAATGATTGATGGTTGGTTTGATCGAGATGACATAGAGCGCGGGTTCCTGTTCTGCATCAATAATACTTTTTAAAGAATAATCCATTGATTTCGTGACCTCGGTCGAAAGTTGACCGACCAGTTGCAGCATGGTTTCACTGGGTTGAATATTGCGGTCAATCAAGCTATGGATAACCGAAGAGATATTGAATTCCACCGTGTCCATTTCTGAGTCTAAACTGTGCAAAACCTTCACTAACTTCACAAACTGAATTTGCTCTTCATCCGATAATTCTGATTCACTTATACTACCTAAATATCTTAGGATTGCTCTTTGATAATTTCTAAACCGGTTGATGTTAAGGTCTTCTTTTGCTAGCTTATCAACATTTGGGTTTTCAATCAGATTGAGGATTCTCTTAAGGAATAAGCCTTGTTTTTGTTTGTAATTTTCCAGTTCCATGATCACTGCTTGCATGGCCATGGAAGGGGTATTGATAAGGGTCTCGTCTAGAAAGTCGGCTTTGAATTCTCCAGTACTTTTCTCTGTCTCATTGACTGGAACAAACTTGTTTACCACCCACAAGAAAACCGGTACAAGTGGTAAAAATATAATCAGATTAATTAAGTTAAACAGGGTATTGGCATTGGCTATTTCCCTGGGTGTATTTTCAGCGAGATAAGCCATTGAAACCCCATTTGAAGTAATTTCATGGTTAGAAAGCCAGACCGCCATCTGAGATAGTTCGGGGATAAAAGGCAAAAAGACGAGTACACCAAAAATATTGAATTGCAAATGGATCAATCCAGTTCTAAGCGCCTCACGAGACTTTCCAATTGTCGATAGTAAGGCGGTGACGGTAGTACCAATATTGGCACCCATGGCCAAGGCGATACCGGCTGGCAGGGTTAAAAAACCATTGCTCGCCATGACAATAATAATCCCTATGGTCGCAGAAGAAGACTGAATGAGCGCCGTGAAAACAAAACCGGCTAATATTCCTAGCAAAGGATTCTGTAATTGAATCATGGCGCTGATAAATGGCTCATACTCTCGAAGAGGTGACATACCTTCGCTCATGACATTCATGCCAAAGAAAATAAGGCCAAGCCCAAGAATTAAGCGTCCTATTGCAATACTTTTTTTGGTTTTCGAAAAGAACTGTATACCAAAGCCTAATGCGACCATCAGTAGGGCGTAATAGGTCACTTTAAATGCGATGACCTGCGCGGTCACCGTCGTGCCTAAATTAGCGCCCATTATGACGCCAGCTGCTTGTCCGACTGTCATTAAGCCCGCGGAAACAAATCCAACGGTTAAAACACTGGTTACGGATGATGACTGGATAACCGCGGTCACCCCTGCACCTGTGACTGCGCCCATGACGCGGTTGGTCGTTAATCGAGCGAGTATGTTTTTCATTTGTTTGCCGGCAACCGTCAGCAGACTTTTAATGAGAAGCTCCATGCCATACAAGAAGATAGCAAGGCCGCCGAGTAGCCACATAAACATGGTAAACCAGTCTAAAGTAGGTGTATCGGGCGTGCTGGCAAAAGCTGAAAAAGGGATCAGAAGAAGAAAAACAAGAGGAAGGAATACAATTTTATTAGTCATTGATATCCTGATTCAAATTAGAGGCTTACCTCAATCATAAAACAAAATGGAGTGAGTTAAAAATCGAGGTAAAGCGGAGACGGAGTAATCTGACTTTAGTTGGCTAAGAAGCCTCCTTAAGTTTGACGGTGATATTGGCGGCATAGAGATCTTTTAATTGATCAAGCCAGTCCTCTCCGATCATCTCTCCGATATATTCGACAGGCCAAGCTGGTCGCTGACCAAAAAATAGACAAAAGTGATTGCCATTATTGGTATAGGCTAAACCACCTGATGGAATTTCCGCTAGTGGTTGGTGGGTGCCGAGATCTTTACCGATAGAACCAAAAAGTTCTTGGCCCCACTGTTCCAGACTCACTCTATAGGGCAGACTTTCAATAAACGCCTTTGAAATAGGTGTGTCGAATAGTTTGGCTTCGATATGAAAACTATCGAATTCAAGAACGATAACGGTCGATGACATCTAAACTAACCTAATAATTTTTTTAAACCAATATAAGAAAAGAACAACAGGGTTGTGAGCAGAATAATGTTTATGATCGCCCCATTTTTATTGTTATTCATTCCTTTATGGTTGTTGAAATAGAGTAAAGCCAGTGCAAGGAAAGGCATAAAGAAAGTTCCAATAATAGCATAAATTTTTTGAACCTCTTTAAAGCTAACCCATAAACTGACGATAGGTATGAGCGCTAAACCAATCTGAAACCAGCGATAACTGACCGTTTCCTGTAGTTCGGTAAAAGAGGGATTTTCAGGAACTATTCTAATATGCTTCATTAAGTCGGCAAACATATAGGGCACGGCTTGCCAAACCCCAAGCAAACTACTGAAAATTGCAAAGAAGGCACCGATTAAAAATAGCCATTTACCTGTTGGACCCAACGCGGTTTCAAGACTATTGGCTAGGTTGATGATTAACCCGGTGCCTTTGCCCTCGACGGTGACGGTACTGCCAATAATAATCATGGCGAGACCAAAGAGTATAGTAATCGCATAGCCGACAGATAAATCGATTCGACAGGTTGAGATGTCTGTTGAAGTGGTGCGGTGTTTTTCACGAATCCAATAGCCGTATGAGAAGATGGTTAAAGTACCTCCCACACCACCAATCAACGCAACGGTCCAAGCTAAACCATTGCCATCAATATTGGGAATACTGGGAATAAATAGCCCAGATAAAACAGCCTCAGTCCCTGGCCACAGCAGGGCTGCCGTGACTAACACTATGAGGAACATAATACCGATAGAGAAGCCCATAATCTTTTCAAACAGTGCAAAACTTCCAGCGCGAACCAATAAAAAACCCATCAGGCTGGCAGTGATTCCAAAAAGGATTTTGCCTTTTTCTGCATCAAACACTGGAAAGATAGCATGCAGAGCTGCACCACTGGCGCTGATTAATGCTGAGCCCACAAAGAACGACCAAAGCAGGAGGTAGGCTAAAAACATGTAGACAAATGGGGCGCCAAATTTATGTGCCAAGCCATCGATAAAGCTGTCGCCATTGACCAATTGCCAGCGGGCAATCCCTTCCGTTAAAGCGAATTTAAAAACGCCTCCGAGTACCACGGCCCATAAGATGGCAACGCCTAACTGACTGCCTGCAAAACCTGCTGTTGCTAAATCTCCAGCTCCCACACCTGTTGCGGCAATGAGTATTCCGGGTAAGATAATGGGCAAAAATTTTGTCATTTTTTATCCTTAATTGGCGCTGGTTGAATTAGCTTGGTAACCGTAAAAATTTGTACATTACCAATGCATCAATATAACCCTCTGAAGGGTGTTTAAAGGCTTTTGGTAAGCGACCTACGGTCTCAAAACCGAGTTTTTGCCATAAATGAACGGCAGTCTGGTTAGTGGAAGCAACAAAATTAAATTGCATCGCTTTATAGCCCAGAGAAATGGCAACCTCTTGAGAGTGTTCGCACATAGCGGTTGCCAAGCCTTTGCCCCTGGCTTTTGGTGAAACCATATAGCCACAGTTGCATACATGGCTACCGGGCCCTGGTTGATTGGTCTTGAGATAATAAGTCCCTAAGATTTGACTGCCCTCTTCAAATACAAAGGTTTTTCTCGGTACGGCAAGCCAGATTTGTTTGCCTTGTCCCTTGCTAGTGTCGACCGAGTAAGCATAGGTCTCACCAGCTTTTACAACCTCATGAAAAATCGGCCAAATGGCGTCCCAGTCACCTTCTGTTGCTTCTCTGATAATCATTTATTCAGCCAAAGAAATTTATAAAACTCTGACATTGAGTACACCATCATTTGCTTTGATTTCATTCAAGGCATTTTCCGATAACTCTGTCTCAGTATCAATAATGGTGTAAGCCACTTCATTGAGCGATTTATTCAGCATGTCGACAATATTAACTTCATCATGCCCCACCGCGTTGGTGATTGAGCTCAACAGATTGGGCACATTGGCGTGCGCAATCGCCAAACGGTGTTGGTCGGGTTGTCTGGCTAAACTAATGGTTGGGAAGTTAACCGAATTGGAGATATTTCCGTTTTCCAGATAGTCCTTAATCTGCTCCGCGACCATTACCGCACAGTTCTCTTCAGCCTCTGCGGTTGATGCACCCAGATGTGGAAGAGTGATCACGCGGGGGTGACCTTTAAGCAGGTTGGTTGGAAAATCACAGACATAGGCGTTGACCTTACCACTATCCAGCGCTTCCACTACAGCGGCATCATCGACAATGCCTTTGCGGGCAAAGTTTAGTATGGAGACATTGTCACGCATCATGGCAAGTCGTTCTTTATTAATGAGGTTGCGAGTCGCATCAACTAATGGCACATGGAAGGTGACAAAATCACTCCTGCTGAGTAGATCATCAACACTGGTGGCTTGCTCTACTTCGTGAGAGAGCTTCCAAGCCGACTGCACAGTGATTTTGGGATCAAAACCAATGACTTTCATTCCCAAAGCCACCGCCGTGTTGGCGATACGGATACCAATCGCTCCTAAACCGACAACACCGAGTGTACGGTTAGGCAGCTCAAAACCGACAAAGTTGTTTTTGCCAGCTTCAACCTGTTTGCTGATTTCTGCATCTTCTCCCTGTAAACCTCGAGCAAAATCCCAAGATTGGCAGATGTTTCGCGCACTCAGTAGCATGCCAGTGAGAACAAGCTCCTGAACCGCATTGGCATTTGCGCCCGGAGAGTTAAAAACCGGGATACCTTTATCAGTCATCGCATCAACAGGAATATTGTTAACCCCAGCGCCCGCCCGCCCAATTGCCTTGAGTGATTCAGGTACTTCCCAGTCATGCATTTTGTATGAGCGAACTAAAACGGCATCTGGATGAGTAATTTCAGAGGCTATTTCGTATTGGTCGCGAGGCAGTCTTTCCAGGCCGTTTACAGAGATACAGTTTAGGGTCAGGATCTTGTACATGGCTCAACCCTCCAATTAGTGTTTAGCGGCAAAGTCTTGCATAAAGGCGACTAAAGCATCGACCCCAGCTTCGGGCATGGCATTGTAGATACTGGCGCGCATGCCACCAACACTGCGGTGACCTTTAAGAGTAACCAACCCGGCCTCTGTTGCTTGTGCAAGGAACTCTGCATCTAGGTTGGCGTCACTAAGAATAAACGGCACATTCATCCACGAGCGATACGCTTTAGGGACAGGATTGCTGTAGAAACCATTTGAGTGATCAATTGCAGAGTAAAGTTTATTCGCCTTGCGCTCGTTCGTTTCAGCAATAGCCTTAAGGCCCCCTTGATCTTTGAGCCACTGGAATACAAGCCCAGCCAGATACATAGAGTAGGTTGGTGGGGTGTTGTACATAGAGTCATTATCAGCCTGGATCTGATAGTCCATGGTGGTTGGCGTGCCACACATGACTTGACCGATAAGGCCTTTGCGGATGATGACAATCGTCAAACCCGCGGGGCCGATATTTTTCTGTGCTCCAGCGTAGATCATGCCAAATTTAGAGACATCAATTGGGCGAGAAAGAATGGTAGAGGACATATCTGCAATAAGAGGAATATCTCCAGTATCAGGGACTTCATCAAACTCAACCCCGCCAATAGTTTCATTGGTGGTGTAGTGTACATAAGCCGCTTCGGGATTAAAATTCCATGTCGACTTATCGGGTACGGAATTAAAGCTGTCATCAGCTGAGCTGGCAACAATGTTCACATCACAGTAGCGTTCAGCTTCGGCGATGGCTTTTTTAGACCACTGACCAGTATTGAAATAATCGACACTTTTTTTGCCTTTTAGGAGGTTCATTGGGATGGCTGTGAATTGCTGAGAGGCGCCGCCTTGCAGGAACAAGACTTTGTAGTTATCAGGGATCTCCATTAGCTCGCGTAAATCGGCTTCAGCTTTCGCGGCAATCGACATGAACTCTTTGCCTCGATGGCTCATTTCCATGACGTTCATGCCAGAGCCATTCCAGTCCATAAACTCTTGTTGAGCTTTTTCTAAAACCGCTTCAGGTAACATTGCTGGACCAGCACTAAAGTTAAATACTCGAGACATCCGTTCTACCTCTCTTTGAGAATTATTCGCAATAAGAACCTCAAGTATAACAAATCAAATCCTGAGTACCAGTGTGGGTAATCATTGTCACTGGGTAATAGTTACCCTGAGGTAGATTTCATTCTTTATAATATTGGCTAATATTGAATCATCTTCAGAAAAGGTTTTAGTCATGGCATTAAAAGTGGTAATTCTTGCAGCAGGTAAAGGGACAAGAATGCGTTCTTCTTTACCCAAGGTTTTACAGCCTTTGGCGGGCAAACCCCTGCTACAACACGTTGTCGATACCGCGCACGAATTGGAGGCTGAACAGGTTATTACGGTGATTGGTCATCAATCTCACCTCGTTGAAGAAGTCATGGCTGATCAGGGCATTGGTTTTGTCTTGCAGGCTGAACAATTGGGAACGGGTCATGCGGTTCAAGTCGCTATTCCGGAAATCAGTGATGACGATACCATTTTAGTACTCTACGGAGATGTGCCTCTAACCTCTCAGTCGACCCTAAACGACTTGTTGGACTTGGTGAGTGATGAGGCCCCCCTAGCGCTATTGACGATTAACTTAGACGACCCGACTGGCTATGGTCGAATTGTGCGTGATCCACATATGGTGGTGCAGGCAATTGTCGAACAAAAGGATGCCAGCAAAGACCAACTTGCTATTAAGGAAGTGAACACTGGGATTTTAGCAGCCCAAGGTAAGCAGCTAAAAGCCTGGCTTTCTGGGTTACAAAACAATAATGCGCAGGGCGAATTCTATCTGACGGATATTATCGCGATGTGTGTTCAGGATGGCTTTGCCGTGCAAACCACTCAGCCACAGACTGAAATTGAAGTGTTGGGTGTAAATGATAAACGCCAACTCCAAGGCTTAGAGAGACAGTATCAACTTCAGCAAGCTGACGCATTGATGGTTCAGGGGGCGACGATCATTGATGCCGCTCGCGTGGAGATTAGAGGTCAAGTTTCAATAGGGCAGGATGTTGAAATTGATGCCAATGTGATTTTTGAAGGAGAGGTCTCTCTGGGCGACAGAGTTAAAATCGGGGCGAACTGTATTTTGAAAAATGTCACGATTGCAGATGACTCTAACATTCACCCGTTCAGTCATTTAGAAGACTGTGTGATGGGTCAAAAAGTCAACGTTGGCCCCTATGCTCGTTTGCGCCCGGGCACGGAACTCGCCGATGAAGTTCGTATTGGTAACTTTGTAGAGACCAAAAAAGCCGCGATTGGAGAAGGTTCAAAAGTCAATCACTTGAGCTATGTCGGAGATACCCAAATGGGATCAGGCTGTAATATTGGGGCAGGTACCATTACCTGTAATTACGATGGCGTAAACAAATACCAAACGGTGATTGGTGACAACGTTTTTGTCGGTTCTGATTCTCAATTAGTCGCTCCGGTTCAAGTTGCCGACAATGCAACCATTGGGGCTGGGTCGACCATTACCAAAGATGCGCCATCAGACAAGTTAACCCTATCGCGCTCTAAACAGTTGACCATCAAAAGTTGGCAAAAGCCAGTCAAGAAAAAGTAGAAACGATGAGATATTTCAACTTAGACCCAAAGTTATGTGACCCTTTCAAGAAAAAGATCGCTGAAGCCGGTTGGGAGATAACTTTTCAGGATGTCGGTCAGACTGAAATCCTCGCCTATGGCTATATTATTGTTTGGGAAAATGAGGGTAAAAAGGTCACGATGAACTACGAAGACCGCCAAGGCCAGGAGAGAGCAAACCTTGAAGTTTCGATCAATGCTGGAGCAGAGATTGAAGAGCTGGTTGAGGCTCTATAACTTGAAGGCGCTATGAGCAAGGTTTCCGCTTATATCTCTTTAACTCGTATAGATCGCCCTGTGGGCATCTATTTAGTCTTATGGCCAGCATTATGGGCGCTCTGGCTTGCCAGCGATGGCTTACCTGATCCATATATACTCTTGGTGTTTGTCTTTGGCGCGATCTTAATGCGTTCTGCGGGGTGTGTGATTAACGACTATGCTGATCGCAACTTTGATGGCCATGTTGAGCGCACTTGTAACCGCCCCTTGGCGACCGGTGAAATTTCCGAAAAACAGGCGCTAATCTTCTTCGGAGTCCTGTGTTTAATTGCTTTTGGCTTGGTTTTAAGCCTGAACAACCTCACCGTTTACCTGTCCTTTGGCGCGGTATTTTTAGCCGCACTCTATCCGTTTATGAAACGCCACACCTATTGGCCACAGGCTTTTTTGGGGGCGGCTTTTGCCTGGGCTGTCCCCATGGCTTTTGCGGCGGTTCAGAATGAAGTGCCCTGGCAGGTCTGGCCGATTTTTGCGGCAACCATGTTGTGGTCTTTAATCTACGATACTGCCTATGCAGTGACCGATATGAAGGACGATTTGAAGGTGGGCATTAAATCGACAGCCATTTTGTTTGGCGATAAGTTGGTGGCTTGGACAGGGTTCTTTCAGCTGTTGATGTTGACTCTGCTGGTCTGGATAGGGTTACTTTTTAGTTTGGGAGTGACTTACTATTTAGGTTTATCGATTGTGGCTTTGTGGTTTATCTATGATTTGAAACGACTTGCGGAAAATGATGGGGCTACAGCATTTAAAGTCTTTATTCAGAATCATTGGATTGGCGTGATCGTTTTAGTGGCAATCGCTGCAGATACCCTGTGAATTAAACCCGTAACTATTTACTTTTTACAGGTCAATTACTGTAATAGGCTTTTTTCTGGCATCTCCATAATCGGGTCAAGATCTAAGTTCCAGTCAGACGGCTTGAGCGCTTCGGAAACTATTTTGATAAGTGGTCCCAGTAAGCTTGGATGATAGGGCAGAACAATGCCTTGCCCCTCTTCGGGTTCAAGGATTAGAAACCCTTTATCAGAGTAAATGTCTTTGAAAGTCATTTTGGCCAAAAGGATTGGCTGTTCGCCCAGGGGATATAGAGGTTCTTCAGGGCTTTTAAATTCACTCTCAAAATCCCCGAGTAACTGATTTTGCTCTTTTTCAGCTTGTTGAATTTGGCTGGTTTTTGAATCGAATAGCGCGTCGCCCGTTGTCGGGTGTCTGCCATGTAATGCCGGGATGAGCAGTTTCAAGAATCGACGCGTAATCCAAGCCAGATAGACGTGATCGTTGAGTGATTTGATATTTAGGAGTATTCTGTCTTCAGTAGGATTATAGGATGCTTGAATTTGACTAACCGTTTCACTCATTTTGATGTCATTTATTATTAGGGTATGTAGTTTTGGATAAGATGCCCATTATAAAAAAAATTGGCCTATACGTTCTGGTTATTGTTTCGCAATGCCTGCTTCCCTCTGCTTATGCTGAGCAAGTAAGCGATCCCGCCATTGAATCACCTCTGCTTGAACAAATTGATCAATCTCCCTGGAAGGGCTATTTACAGGACCTTTCTAGAGGCCAAGCTTATGTTGGGGATTACGTCCAGAGCACAGGAGAGACCATCGATCAGTTTTTTGGTGATAATGAGATGGAGGTCTCCTCAAAACCAAATTCGTTGACGGTTTATACACCTTACCGGTTTTACAGTGACCGCCAACCTGATCCAAATATCAACTTCAAGCTTCGTATCGACTTACCGAGAACCAGTCAGCGTTGGAAAATTTTTATTTCCTCTTTTGATGAAACCGACCAAGAAGATCAAGGTACTGAATCGGTGTCTAAACCCGTTCTGGAAAGAGAGGGTGACGATGTTGAAAGCCAGATTGGTGGACGTTATCAGTTTTTTGACGACCTTAATCATATCGCTCACTTTGATATGGGGTTAAAGTTTGAAAACTATACGGACCCAAACCCCTTTATTAAATTGAAGGATCGAATCAAGTTCCAGTTTGATAACGGAGTCGAATCTAGAACCACCAATACGCTGATTGTAGAAAGAAAAGATGGTTTGGGCTGGTTGGGAGAACAGGTCTTTGATAAGTCTTTAGATGAAAAGCGTTTGTTGCGAAGCCAGACGAATTTGTATTGGTGGCAAGAAGATGAACAGCTCAATATCAAACAGCGATTTGTTCACTTTGAAAAACTGAACGCCTTTAGAGCCAATGCTTATTTTTGGGAGACCAAGTGGCAGGATGAAAACGCTGATCTCGATCTGACTTCGACAGCTTTCGGTATGAATTGGCGTGAACAGCTTTATAAAGACTGGCTATTCGGAGAAATAGAACCCAAAGTGACCTGGTATCGCGAAGAGGGCGCTTTTGAATCGCCCGTTTATAGTTTAATGTTGATGTTAGAAATGCGCTTCTATAAACCAGGAAGTTGATGACCCCAGTCTGGTTTGAATGCTCTACTTCATTGGGCACACTTCAGTACCTGATTGAATGGCGTAGACACTTTTAATATCTTTATGGAATTGCAACACTAAACCGACACAAAGATTAATTATTTGCTGTTAGATGGC